>NZ_JAPPTE010000005.1:0-290789 GCF_026719375.1 Citrobacter sp. W9
CCGACGCCGCTCAGGTCCTGATAACACTTCAACCATCTTATTATTCTGACTGGTGCTAAACATAGGTCTAAGACTACCTCTTATTTTAAGAGAGGCGAAGTGTCTGGTGATCTATGGGGCCAGTCTACATGTATGGCACACTGAATTTGATTAAGACCTGCTGAAATGAAACCGGAGTGCTTCAGCTACAGAAACTGACCAAATCGTATACCCCAAGCAAGATCTGAATACCATCCGAACAATATCTCTTTTAGGTATACCTGATAAAGACCATGACACACAGTATCAATAGGGTTAAATTTGACTCTATTGACAATAAAAACACGCACTGTATCATATGGGTATCAATTTAATACTCAAAAGAGAATGCATAATGAATGTCCGTATCTATTGCCGTGCATCTACCGAAGGCCAACATGCTGATCGTGCATTAGTTAGCCTGCGCGAATTTGCGCAAAGCAAAAACTGGCAAGTAGCCGGAGAATACATTGAGAATGCCAGCGGTGCGAAGCTGGAACGTGTGGAACTGATGCACCTACTTGCCGAAGCACGGCCTGGCGATTTGCTTCTAATTGAAGCGATTGACCGTCTCAGTCGTCTTCAACATGAAGAATGGGCTGAACTCAAAGCTACGCTGAACAGTAAAGGACTGGTTATTGTTTCGATGGATTTGCCAACAAGCTGGCAGATGGTTGAAATGTCTGGTAACGACCTTACTAGCGGCATTCTTCGGGCAGTCAATGCTATGCTGATCGATATCCTTGCGACAATGGCACGACAAGATTATGAAACCCGCCGTAAACGCCAGGCACAGGGGATCGAGAGAGCAAAACTGGCAGGTTTGTATACGGGGAAAGAAAAAGATATGGAAGCCCGTGAAACTGTTCGCGAAATGCTGGCGCAGAATGTTAAACCAGCCCACATCATGAAAGCGGCAGGTATCAGCCGCGCCACCTTTTACCGAATCAAGAAAGAGCTTTTGTGTTAAAAACGGACTTGATAACAGTATTTGCTGCCCATATGTCCTGACTTTGAAACGCTCATATTATAATTAAGGATATCCCATGGTAGGTAACTTATTCTTCAAAGGTGTTGATGAAAAAATAGGCAGACAAAAACAAGAGCAGATTGAAGAAAAAGAAACGTTAGCCCAGGAACGAGAACGCTTATCGGAAATTATTGAATCTCTCGTACCAGAAGTTGAAACGTACAAAAATGGTTTACTTGAAAGAGGAATCCACGCTGAAATTTCTACATCTGCACGGCATATAAGCTTCAATATGAAGTATAAAGACGGCGGGAAGCATGAACTTTTATTATCAGAAACTGAGCGATTTGATGGCCGCTATTCGATAACGACATTTTCTACAAACGATAATGGTCGTACTTTTAGTTCTACAAACGGTGCATCTTATAGTTCAACTACTTGGTCGAATGATGATTTCTTTAAAGCTTTAGAACGGCATATCAATTATTTCTTGTTCTATGCGAATCGTCATGGTGGTCTTTAAACAACGACCGTTGTATAACAAGCCTCGCTGAAGTGCGAGGCTTTATTTTATCCATACCGATGCTCGATTTCGATAACACCAACACATTCATCAAACCAGCAACAGTCAAATACTTTCATATATTCAGTCTAAACTGTTGTAAAATTTATCAATAGTCTGACTTTGACAAATTCATTTAATCTAATTCGTAATTTTACTTTTCAAATTAGGTTATGAATGCATCAAATCCAATTCAACCTGTGGCAGATCAAAAAAACAACCATACCTAAAATTATAATCAAAAATATTTTTAATGTATTTGGAAATTTATCTTTCCAAAAAGTTAAGGATAACTGTTCCTCAATCCATCGCTTCTCCAATTCACTGTAAAATTTATAGTGAGCATACCAATTACTACCACAAATTTGTTTAGTAATTGTGCTATTATCAAAATCTTGCATCAGAACTTCAAGTTCCTGAATATACTTAGCTGAATCTGGCTGGCTCTCTGATTTTGCATCGTAATACAGTCGTTCAATCTTTCTGAAGATGTCAGTTTGCCTTTTCCCCGCCTCTTCATATTTACTTTTATCACCATCATAGAAATTAATGTATAGGCTACCAATGCTCAGAATAATAAAAATTGCAGAAATATTCTTAGAACTCATTTCATCCATATAAAGACCAAGAACAGATACTGCGAGTGATATTATGCCAATCCAGCCAGGAAGCTTACTTACAATGTCAAATGTTGCAAAGGTTTTCTTTGCTCCGAACCCAACGTTGTATCCAGCAGAAGCAATATGATTCAGCAAGTCATTTTTTAGCATGTTTTTCACTCAATTGGAATGTCGATAGTAGCCTGGGCAATTACTATATGATTCTTAACGATATAACACCACACCTTATGACTACCTCTGAACTTTGTATGTTCAGTATGGGTAGTTTGACCTAAAATTATTTGACCTCGAATTTCATCACGTTCTTCAGCCTCTTTACCTCTATTCAATACTTTCCAGTATATGTCATAAGGTTCAGGAATCAGATCTAAACTTGCTTGATTGATCGAGAATGATAAAGTCTTATTAGGAGGTAACCAAGGTCGAGCTATATCCGAAAGGTAAGCTCTAATCGAGCGTTCCCTATACCCACTTTCTTTGACAATACAGTTTACTTCAAGTGGATATCTAATATCGACATCATCAAATTTTTCATCCGTAAATTCTTCCGTATTACGCCATGTGCGGGCAAAATATGATTCATTAACGAAATTATCTGACCCCAGCCCCAGAGAGTCTTGCATTTCCGTTGCTGCTTTAGGAAAAGTAAGTCCGAAAACTTCCCGCCAAAGTTCATGACATTTCTTTGTATAGCCATTCTCGTACGCGTCAATCGCTTGCGTGCATAGTTTGAAGGCACGTTTTGATTGTCGCTGGAAATTTTTGTAGACCTTAACCCTTTGTCCACTGCCTATTGCAGCATAGTGTTCATGAACGTCTTCTTTTTGCAAAAAATCAAAAAAGTCACGGCACATGAAACCATAACTAACCATTCCAGTTTCATCATAATCATCGGTTTGTTTAAGGAACCTCCATGCTAACGTGTCAATAAGAAGTCCTCCCATGTCTACTGTATTTCTGTTTTTCCAAGCTCGCAACATGCGACAAAGATTATGGAGATTACGACTTTTGTTATTTCGGAAATTCCTCATTTCGGTAATTTCCATACGAGGTTTAGTTACCCGCCACCCACCATTACCATTGTCAGCTTTCGTATCAGGGTATTTAAAATGATCTCCGTCAGCAAAGACTGGTTGCACCTCTATATGGAAAGAGTCAAAAACAATCTGCACTACTAATCGATCAACCTTGACTTCTTGCTGCGAAAAGGTTTGTTTTAAAGCATCTTTTACATCACGAAGTAAACGTCGTTGAGGATTCAAACCTACTTGATAAGCCTCCCACAACCCTGAAGGCATAATGTACAGCATATCTAAATCTGACGTTTTGCTGACCGCCGTACGACGACCTGCTGAACCAACCTTCAGTCGATTATTGAAACCGTTTTCAGTTTCCCGAAACCTTATGTTAAGCCTTCTTGTGGCATTTTTATAATGTGTTGCAATTGCCGTCATTCGTTCATTAGGTATTTTCAAATTGTCCAGGAAAATACGAAACATCTCTGCTGTTTGCATCTAATTATCCTTAACTGTCCAGAGGTTACACAATGTGCTGGTACTAACGCTAGTAATCACACCTTTTCATGACTTTCGTAAAATCAAGCACTTTTGAAGCCTGCATTTTAGAAAGCTTTAGAAGGCATACGGAGGCTAATGCTAATACAAAAAGAGTGTTTTTCATCCTTTTTCACACAATTACATAATCTCGAATAAAATACTAATTATATCAATAGACTACACATTGCATAGAGAACTAAAGAAGGTCTTGACCGAGCAAGGAAGGTAGGTAAAAGTTAGGCGGTTGCAACAGATATTCGTAAGCGACTTCTGGAAGCCAATATGAAGAGGTCTCAGCCAAGCAAAAAGTGGGATTAAGTCTTCCTACGATCAAAGGGAACTGGAACATGCATCAAGAATGACGGGCACGTTCCAACAACCCAAAAACAAGACCGCGAGCGAAGCGAGTTCCGTCAAGCGAAGCGAAGACGGATAGTTAGCGTTGATTAAAAAACATACGGAAATGTACTGTTTTTTCTATATATAAATTATAAATATTATAAACAGTACATAGTACACAGACACTCACTACGTTCGTGTCCCTCGCTTCGCTCGGAATTTTGAAGGAATGTATTATTCTATAAGCAAAGCAACTATAGTTGAACTATCATGCATCTGACCGAAGCATAAAGTTAACCAGCTACAAATTATGCCTTAAAACGCTCTGAGCGAGACTGTAAGCGATTTTCATGATATGGGTAATGCGATTGCATACCTTGGAAAGAAAAACGCGCTACGGGCTTCCTGTGCGATATTTACGAATTTAGTGCTTTACGACTCAATTTTGATGTTGAGTACATGCGTGTTCCCTTCCCTGTTTGCGCTTTACCACGTTCTTTTGCCAGGTAAGAAAGCCAGAATACCGGACCTTCGAGTGATGAAGGATGTTCACGATGAATGACGTAGTGATCGGGATAGTCTTTAGTGGCTTTAGACAAGTTTACCAGCGTTGCTTTACCACCTTTCAGTTTCATCCAGATTTCCGTAATAATACCAGCAATCCCTCTTTCATATACTCGTAAGCGAGTTCAGGAAGCGAGGAGCAGAGGTCTTAGCCAGTCAAAAGCGGCTGCTGGAATTAGGGTTGAGTCTTCCGACCATCAAACGGAACTGGAACCTACAGCAAGCCTGATGCAGCCACTCCCAGCGACTTCGCAAACATAGGAGGCAGCTCTGCGTTATACTGAAAAATAGCGTGACACTACTCACAAATCATAAACGTATTCATGAGAAACTAAAACCAATCAGTTATAATGAAAGGTTTATCAAACAAACATTGAAAACCGCTCTAAAACAGCCTGTATGAAGCTATAAGAGGTTTAAATCACGCAGGTAATGCGAACGTACTACCGCCCCCTTAGAAAGGCTTAGAATGTGTTACAGGAAGAATTTGTATTTTCTGTTCAAACTGACCTACACGAAAGATTTTGCCACCTGCGTTAATTACTCTCTTTCATTCTGAGCTTAGACGTTGAAAAGATCCTCTGCCCTTCCCCAGATGAAAACTTACCGCTGTTTTTCGCGAGGTACGATATACGCTCAACAAAATCCACAAGACTATCGTGATCACCCCTTACAATAGAGTATCGACTATTCTCGGCTAAATGCACGCGACTGATATTGTCTGTTAATTCATCCCAAAGCTCACTTATCAACCCAATCATGCCTGTGTTACCAAAGCCAGCAGTTTGAACCTGGAAGTAAGGTAATGCAATCCAGCAGTGGTAATGAACCTGATTAGCAGCTTTTTTTTCTCGAACCCAGCCATAAGCAAATTTTTTGATCGGCTGTTCATTCCACGCCTTCTTTTTGAAACGACCTCTCAGCCGCTCAAAAAGATTACTCACTAAGACATTACTTTCCGTAACGTGCATCCCTTCCGGCACTGATAAGTCAAATCGGAAAGCAAAAATCTTACTGTAGTGCGATTGCATAGCCTGTAACTGCTTAATGAATGCATCAATGATTTCTTTTCTGATCGGATGATAACCTTTCTTCATCGAATCATAGTTCAAACGGTATATAAGCCCATCAAGCACATATTCAGAGCTATGGATAAGTGAGTAACGGCCATCATCACGATGGTTGGTTATTTTTTGAACGACAGGAAAAAGCAGATCTACGGACATATAACTAACACCACATAACAGATATTAATAATAACCAGTATGAGGGAGAGAATCCCAAGGAGGACCAAGCCCTACAGCCACTGGCATAAATGCGGTGTTAGTAGACAAATAGAAACTCCGAAAAGTTTCCACAGCAAATTTTTATTACTATACACCATCAAATTATTTATGGCAACAACTTCATGATGAGGTCAGCTTTTCAAGATGAATCAAGTAACCCATAGCCTCATCACGATTTGTATGGCACATATCGAGTGAAGGGCGCAGATTGCTACACACCTTGGGGCGGTGGATTGACCCAAAGATGTTGCATAAATTATCTTCCGATAACTGCACACATCTTACATTTGCTGGCTTGCCTTGTGGCATCCCGGGAATAGGGCTTGATATAGAAGGAGCAATGCAACAGGCCCCACAGTCGATTCGGCATTCCATCAGGACCTCTTAAATTCTTTGTCTTCGAATAAAACATTAACACACTGTCACAATCGGAGCGATAGCATGTAACCCAGAACTATTCCCCTATAAAATGAGCGATTTTCCTCTTAGATGGGTTAATGTTCCTTTAAAAATATGAAACATATGCTGTAAAATCCACCAGTTACACCGCCCTAGCTTACGATGAATTAAGCCCCTCGTTTTACAAGGAGTTACCATGAGCTTTTACATTAAGAAAAGCATTCGAGTCGGACCGATGAGATTTAACCTATCCAAATCAGGAGTCGGTGCATCTATTGGTATAAAAGGACTGAGGTTTGGTACTGGCCCAAGAGGAAATTACATCCACATCGGTGCTGGCGGAGTCTATTATCGTGCTTCGCTTTCACCAAGCCTGGTCCCACAGAACAGAAAGAAAGTTCAACATGTACCAGACCACTCCCCAATAGAACATGACACTACACATGCACCTCTCGAGGAAATCGAGTCATCCCATATCTCGGAAATCGTTGATTCAAGTTCCCGAGAACTGCTTGAAGAGTTGAACAACAAACGTAAGAAGTCACAAATATGGCCCCTGGTCATGTGCCTTTCGATTGCGCTGTTACTTTACGGTTTTTCACAGACATGGCCTGATTGGTGCCTCGCTATAGGCTTTATCGTAGGGGTAGCAATCTCTGTTTTTGCTTACATGTACGATCAGCTAAGAAAGACTACTGTTCTTTTTTATGACTTTGATGATCAAATGATGGCATGTTACCAGCAACTTCATGAAAGTGGAGCCAAGCTCGCAAGCTGCTCAAAAGTATGGCATATAGAAGCTTCTGGAGCCGTTTATGACCCCAAGTATCATGCCGGAGCTGGTAACTTACTACGTAGAAAAGTCACCTCAATCAGCAAATCAAAGCCTCCCTTTGTTAAAACAAATATTGAGACGATTGCTATCAATGTCGGTCGCCAAACATTGCATTTTTTTCCAGATAGAGTACTGGTTTATGACCGTGAAGGTGTAGGCGCTGTTGGTTATAACCAGCTATTCGTTAATGTAGATGATAGTCGATTCATTGAGAGCGAAGGTGTACCTGGAGATGCCATAGTCGTTGGCAGGACATGGAAGTATGTGAACAAGTCTGGAGGCCCAGACAGAAGATTTAAAGACAATTCAGAACTTCCTATATGTCTTTATGAAAACCTTTCGTTTACAAGTCATTCTGGGCTAAATGAGTTATTACAACTGTCTAAAACTGGCTATGGAGAAAGCTTTTCACATTCAATTGAAACACTTAGCAAAAAAGTCATTTCTGCTTAGCTATGTCATTTTTTATACTGAGAATAATTGACTGTTAGGCTTGCCATCAGGCATACCAGGGATAGGGCTGGAGATTGAAGGCGCGGTGCAGCATGCACCACAATCCGGACGGCATTCCATACAGTATTCTCTTTATCGTAAACCATCGGATTGTGAGAGAAGCGCACAGTAACACCTTTTTTGCACCAGCAAAAGCATCAATTCCACTTGCCTGAATGCCCCGGCGCGAGTAGTTTTACGCGATATTTTAGACACTCCTCACTACAGGATTTTTTCGATGCCAAGAGCGAACGAAATTAAAAAAGGTATGGTACTGAATTACAACGGCAAGCTGCTGATTGTAAAAGATATTGATATTCAATCACCAACCGCACGTGGCGCCGCCACGCTGTACAAAATGCGTTTTTCTGATGTCCGTACCGGCCTGAAAGTTGAAGAGCGTTTCAAGGGCGATGATATCGTTGATACTGTCACCCTGAGCCGTCGTGGCGTCGACTTTTCCTATGTCGATGGCAACGAATATGTCTTTATGGATAAAGAAGACTATACCCCGTATACCTTCACCAAAGACCAGATTGAAGAAGAACTGCTGTTCATGCCGGAAGGCGGAATGCCGGACATGCAGGTTCTGACCTGGGACGGCCAGCTGCTGGCGCTGGAACTGCCGCAAACGGTAGACCTGGAAATTGTTGAAACAGCGCCCGGCATTAAAGGGGCATCAGCAAGCGCGCGTAACAAACCTGCGACCCTGACTACCGGCCTGGTGATCCTGGTTCCTGAGTATCTGAGTGCGGGAGAAAAAATCCGTATTCATATCGAAGAACGTCGCTATATGGGCCGTGCAGACTAATTTTCTGCTGCCCATTGACGACAAGGGACAGCGCAGGCTGTAAGGCTGATCAGTAAAGCATGTATGGTGAACATGTGATTCTTGCTCAGGGTTCCGTTCACCTCAATGGTGTCATTTCTCTGAAGCGCTGATGTCCGTGAACGTGCAAGGGAGGCTCACCGCCGCCTCCCTTGCAACCCAGGCTCCCGGCGGGAAAATCGTCGCTACGCGAGCTATTCGTCTTATGCCGTCTGCCTGTCGGGTCGGGGCCGAGCCTGCGTCCCTGCAGGCCGTCCCCTCTGTCCGCATCCCTGCGGACAGACCCGGTCAGCCGTCAACGCCTCATCGATTTTCAGCCGGACCGGGGTCATCGCTTCAACGCTCTGACTTTCAGTAAAATCTTTTTTGCTGTTCAACATATTCAAATAAAAACACAGGAGATCAGGTGTGGCTGGTCCGGCTGAAAATTGCCGACGAGTTTCCGTAAGGCAGGGAGAGCCAGCATGGATGCTGGCTCAGGGCGCGCTTTACAGGGACGCTACCTCGCGCCCGGCCCGGAAGCCTGAAGGAAAAAGCGGAGGGAACCACGAAGTGGCAATTTTCCCGCCGGGAGCCGGGATTGTAAAGGGCGTGGCGGAGAACGCCCTTTACACGTTCACATGAACCAATGCTTAAGAGAAGCAATGAGCATGAGGTGAACGGAACGCTTTCTCCGAGATAGCATGTTCTTTACCTCCGCCAGTACAGGTTGATACTTTCTGAAACTGAGGCGCTGACTGGCTGGCATTACAGCACCAGCTGTCCCTTTTTATTTTCAGCGCTGACTGCTGAGATAAAAATCATCCATTAACAGCGATTCCAGATACTGTTCATCCTCGCGCATAAAACTCACTATCAGATTGACCGCCTGCGGGTAAAACCCCTGTTCATCTCGCGCCAGGCAGGCATCGCGTAGCAATGGCGCCCAGCACATCATATGGTGATGCAAAAAGTAATACTGCGCAGATACCGCCTCCTCTTTAGCAACCATCTTCGCCATCAATGCCAGTTGAATGGCGATATGATCGGATGGCTCATTTTCCCGCGCGGTCAGACCGTGTTCGATCAGCAGCACATTCATTTGCTGACGTTCTGCTGACGCGGTCGTATGCGGATAGTGCCCTGCATAGGGAGAGACTCCGCCAGGCGGCGCCAGCAGAAACAGCGAGGCAAAATCCGCGGCGAGTTCCAGCTGTCGGGAATCACGGCGTAAAATCCGGGTCAGACTACGCTCAAAATGCTTAACCTTGCCAGACAATCCAGGAATCGCCGCCAGTGAGACAATCCACGCCCGATTATCGTCGTTTTCAAGGCTGGCAAGTTGCTTTTCGTCCAGCTCACGGAACAGCAATTGCGAGAACCACTGGTACATGTCCACCCGCTGCTGATGTATTTGGTTATGCTGCACTTCCCCCCTCCTCTTTTACTGTCTCCGGGCCGCCGAATGCCGTTACCGGTGGCGCTTTTTTCTGCTGATAACGTTCGACCTCCACCAGCACGGTATGCGCTGAAGGGCCTTGCGCCAACTGTGAAGTACCAATATCGGCGCTCAGGACATTCGGGTCGCCATAAGTGCATAACGTCCCGGCTTTTCCACCCTCCTGCGGGGAATACCAGGCCCCTTCATGAATGCGGATTACGCCAGGGGTAAAATCCGGGCTAATCACCACCCCAGCCAGCACCTGACCACGGTCATTGAAGACGCGAGCGATATCACCTGCTTTCAGACCACGGGCAGTGGCATCCTGCGCGCTGATATAAAGCGGTTCTCTTCCGGTAACCGCATAGGTATTGCGAAACGCCTCGCTCGAGCACAACTGTGAGTGCAGACGTTTATCCGGATGGCAGGATTGCAGATGCAGCGGATATTTATTTTTTTTAGCGGAATGATTACGTTCAAACGGTTCCATCCATACCGGATGACCGGGACAATCCTCGTAAGCAAAGCCAGCAATGGTTTTACTGTAGATTTCAATCAGACCTGACGGCGTTCCCAGGGGATTAAGATCTGGTTGGTCGCGAAACTCACCGTGACGCACCCACGGCTGTCCGGCCGGATATTCAATGTATCCTTCGCCCTGCCAGAACGTAGTAAAGTCCGGTAAGGAGACACCGAGCGACGCGCCCATCTTCACACCTTCGTCGTAGAGCGCCTGTATCCACTGCATTTCATCACGGTTCTCGCGGTACACCGCCTCTTTATCAAAGCGCTTACATAATCCGGCAAAAACGTCAAAATCATGCCGCGCTTCATATTGCGGTTTAACAATCTGATGCAGGGCCATCAGCCCTTTGTTCGAATGCGTACCAAACTGTTCAATATCGTTACGTTCAAAGCGGGTGGTAACAGGCAGGACGATATCGGCAAATCGACACGACGCGGTCCATTGATGATCCAATACCACCACGGTTTCCAGCTTCTTCCATGCCTTGATCATGCGATTACGATCCTGCTGCGCATGGAATGGATTCGCCGCGCTGTAGATCGCCATTTTAATATCAGGCCAGGTTAACGTTTCGCCGTTAAAGGCAACCTTTTTGCCCGGCTCCAGCAGGCAGTCAACGATGCGTGAGGTGGGGATATGCTCCGATGCGCCGCGAAAATCCGCTTTATACTTCGCCGGTGGAGGATTCGCGATCCCTCCCAGCCCGGACAGTACAGGTCCGGTGGATGTCACCGTACCACCGCCGTTGTAATGCCAGCCAAACCCTACGCCGCCGCCCGGCAAGCCAATTTGCCCAACCATACTGGCCAGCACCACCAGCATCCAGGGATACTGTTCGCCATGATGCATCCGTTGTACGCACCAACCGCCCATAAATTGGGTCCGGCCTTTGACCAGCAGGCGGGCGAAATCACGGATCTGCTCCGCCGTCAGGCCACAGATTTGCGCTGCCCATTCGGCATTTTTCGGCTGCTTATCACTCTCCCCAAGCAGATAGGGCAAAAACTGCTCAAAACCCACGGTGTAATCGTTAATAAACGCCGTGTCATACAGTTTTTCTTCATACAGCGTATGGGCGAGTGCCAGCATTAACGCGACATCGGTTTGTGGTCGTAGCGCCAGTTGTTCACAGCCAAGGTAGTTTTGCGATTTGCTACGCACTGGATCGACGCTGATAACGCGCATTTTACCCTGCGCAACCGCTTCTTTAATCTGTTGCCAGTAGCCAAACGCATCGTGATCGGGAACCAGGAACTCGATCTGCAAGTTTTTGATCGGATCGCATCCCCACAGCACGATGGTATTACTGTTCTGAATAACCAGCGGCAGTGACGTTTGCTGTTCATAAACTTCCAGCGAACCAATCACATGCGGCAAGATAACCTGCGCAGCTGCTGCAGAGTAGTCGCCAACGGTCGTCACATAGCTACCATGCAGACCAAGCCCTCTGTCCATCGCCCCGCCCGCTTTATGGTATTTCCCTACCATTTGCCAGTCGGCCAGCCCGCTTTATGGTATTTCCCTACCATTTGCCAGTCGGCCAGCCCGGTAAATACCCCCGATGAGCCGTAGGTTTTTTGTACCCGTTCCAGCTCTTCGTAAAACAGATCCAGCGCCTGATCCCAACTTACCCGCACAAAACGATTATCTCCGCGCTGGCTGCGATCCGATTTCTCGCGTTTACGTAACCAGTCCAGACGAACCATTGGATAACGTACCCGCGACGGGTTATAGACCACTTCACGCACCGCGTTCAGCATATCGCAAGGGTATTTGTCATGTTTGAAAGGCCGGGTTTCTGTCCACTCGCCGTTGACAACCTTGGCTTCAAAAGCGCCAAAATGCGAACCGGATTGAATCCACTGTGCGGGGTTTTCTCCCGCTGCCCATACTTTTGATATCAGCGGATTCGGCGCCAGCGCACTGGCCGCGCCCACCGCTAGCATACCGCTCAGAAAACGGCGGCGAGACGGGTTAAATTCATGAATATCCATATATTTTCCTTAATTTTTGTTAGGTTCAGACACATCGCTGGCATGGGTCTGGAGGTATTTCAACAACGTACGTTCTTCCACCGGATTCAGTCGGTAATAGGTGGACATCGCTTTCAATCCGGCGATCCAGCCGTTGGCGGTATATCGGGTCGTAGGAGGAGTGCTATGACAGGCGCTACAGGTGGATTGCAGCATTTGATCCGAATATTCCCAGATCGGTGCAATATTGCTGATAAGCCCCTGGGCGGAGGTCCAGGCGGTCACGCTCACCTGCTGCCATTGCTGGTGTGAGTCAGGATCGACCTGGGTTTGTAGTACTTTTACGTTCGCCATCAAGGCGTCATCAAGCACGGCCGAGAACACACGCTTACCCATATACTGGGTTATCACCCGCCCGCGTCCTTTGCTTTCACGCCAGCCCGTCAGTTCAAGCTGCACGTTGCTGCCCTCTTTTTTCAGCACTTTGACCTCGGTGGCAGGAAATAACAGCGCTTTACCTGCGGGGCTTCCGGCCGTTGCCGTCAATGCTTTTTCGCTTAACGAGAACAGCGTGCTCGCATTCGATAAAGACGCTCCCTGCTGCTGCAACTGCTTATAGCGATCGCGGAAACCGCTGCTCATATCGGGTTTGTGATGGGCAATACCTTTATGGCAATCAATACAGTTGCTGTCTTTTGCCGCCGCCGCGGTCATTTGCGCCGCCGCATTCGCAGATTGTTTGCCGTGATCCATCGCCTCATAGCTGTGGCAAGACTTACATGCCGCCGAATGGTTAGCGCTCATTCGCGCCCACTCTCGCTGGGCCAATTCCGCTCGTTTTGCGGCAAATTTTTCAGGGGTATCAATCGAAGGAGAGATAAAGGTGTGGTAGAGGTCGTTTAAGGCTTCCGTTTTACGAACCAACGTCGGGACGATCCCTGGCGGAATATGACAATCCTTACACTCAGCACGCACGCCAGAAGCATTGCGAAAATGCACGCTGGTTTTATATTCCTCTCCTGGTGTGCGCATCGAGTGACACGATAAACAAAATTCGGTGGTACTGGTGTAATGAACGCCTTGCCACGTCCCCCAAATTGCAAGGGCCATTGCTACTGCCCCGACGAATGCGCACCACAGTGCGTTCTTTCTTATCCACGACATGCTTGCCTCCATTTTTTTAATAGCGACACGCTAAGCGATCATAAAAATCAAAAATAGAGACAGCAAAAGCAGCTTATAGGAACAGCATCTACTCTATGAGGTGCATCAAAACGTGAAGAAGAGAAGCTCGTAATATAGTGCGTATATATACATAAGGAATTCCTCATGCTAACACTGACTCTCGATCGAGAAAGCCGTACCCCGCTGCAATTGCAGATATTTCAATTTTATTTCCAGGCCATTCAGCGCGGTGATTTGCTTTGTGGAGATAAACTTCCCTCTATTCGCGAGCAGGCACAGGTATTAAACGTTGCCAAAATAACGGTCGTGATGGCCTATGATAAGCTCATGGCCGCGGGATTAATTAAGAGTCGACAAGGTATCGGCTACGAGGTCATCTTCACCACACCTGTACGCACAACGCCAGCAATCGTGCACGTCGCGCAGGGTTCCCCGCCGATGAAACCTAAAGCGGCTGGGATCCCCACCGATGTTTATGCAGAGCCTGGGCGAGAGTGCTATTGCCAAATGAGCGTTCCCGATCCCAATGCTTTTCCCTGGTCAAGCTGGCGCAAATGGAATAACGCCCCCAGCGTCCTCAAGGAACAATTATTCACCCGATATCATTCACCAAATGGATTATTTTCACTGCGTGAACAATTGGTCAGATACCTTAATTTATCTCGCGGTATAAATACTCGAGCAGAGAACATCATTATTACTAACGGGATTCAGGAAGGACTGTCACTGCTCAGTCAACTCTTTATTAACCATCATACTTTCAGTCAGCAAAAAAAGTGCCATATTGTAACCGAGTCCCCTTGTTATTCGGGTGCCTGGCATCTGTTTAATTATTACGGCGCAGACATTACGCCAATTGCTGTCGATAACCACGGACTGCAAACAGATAATTTACCGGAATATGCTACCCAGCTTTGTTATGTTACTCCAGCGCATCAGTATCCGCTGGGTAGCGTCCTGTCACTGGAGCGGCGTCAGGCATTATTAACATGGGCGCAGCGCGTCGGCGCTTACATTATTGAAGACGATTACGATGCCGTTTTTACCTATGGAGAAAATCCCCTTCCCGCGCTGAAAGCCATGGATTATCACAACCGGGTTATCTATATAGGGACATTTTCCAAAACATTGGGACCAGGAGGACGTCTTGGCTATCTCATTTGCCCTGACGAACTGCTTCCGGCCGTACAGAATATGAAAGCGCTCAACAACAACGGGAGCCAGTGGTTGTTGCAGCAATTTTTGGCCGAATTAATGCAAAATCAGGTGTTTTATACGCATATCAGCAAGCTGGCCTGCAATTATGCGGCACGTCTTACGCTATTACGCGACGGCCTATCCGCACTGTTTCCCGAAGGGAAAATCGCTGGCGCAACGGCAGGTCTGCACCTCTCATTACGCATTGCCTGGTCCCCCGAAATTATCGCCAGGCTACAACAACGCTGCCTGCTGGCCGGGATTCGTTTCGATACGTTGCCAGATATAGAGAATGGCTCAGAAGCCGCATGGCGTGAAGAGAACAGCGACGCAGTTATGTTTTTTGGATTTGGTGGATTGCAGTTACAGCAGATAAAAAGAGTCCTGGCGGTACTGGAGCAGGCGCTATCGCAGCCTTAATGGATTACAGGGATCGAGCCTGCCGCTCAATCCCTGTTGTTCGCCTTACAGCAGATCGCGGAACTGTGTTTGTTTCAGCGCCAGCTCAACGCCACGGACTTCCGCCAGTCCTTTCAGACGACCAATCGCAGAGTAGCCCGGGTTGGTTTTTTTATGCAAATCATCAAGCATCTGGTGCCCGTGATCGGGGCGCATCGGGATTGGACGCAGATCGCCCGCCTTTTTACGACGCTGCTCTTCGCTCAGAATCGCCGCCACCACCGATACCATATCCACATCGCCCTGCAAATGCGCACCTTCGTGGAAGGTTTTCGGGTTATCTTCACGGCAAGTTGAACGCAGATGCGTGAAGTGAATACGATCGCCAAAGGTTTCAATCATTTTCACCAGATCGTTATCGGCGCGTACGCCGTAGGAGCCGGTGCACATGGTGAAACCGTTATTGATGCTGTCGACGGTGTCTTTCAGCCACTGCATATCTTCGATGGTCGAAACGATGCGCGGCAGGCCAAGGATCGGACGCGGCGGATCGTCCGGGTGTACGGCCAGACGCACGCCGACTTCTTCTGCCACTGGCACTATCGCCCGCAGGAATACCGCCATGTTATTGCGCAAGTCGTCTTTGCTGATGCCGTCATATTCAGCAAGGCGCGCACGGAACTGATCCAAGGTATACCCCTCTTCGGCACCGGGCAGACCTGCGATGATATTGCGCGTCAGTTTTTCAATATCGGCCTCGCTCATGGCATTGAAATAGTCCAGCGCCTGGCGTTGTTCTTCCGGGGTGTAATCCGCTTCAGCCCCTGAACGTTTGAGGATATGCAGCTCAAAGGCAGCAAAAGCGATCTGGTCAAAACGCAGCGCTTTGGAGCCGTCCGGCAACTGATACTCGAGATCAGTACGCGTCCAGTCGAGGATCGGCATGAAGTTATAGCACACGGTATCGATGCCGCAGGTCGCCAGATTACGGATACTCTGCTGATAGTTAGCAATCCACGTTTGATATTGACCAGAGTGCGTTTTGATATCTTCGTGGACGGGGATACTTTCCACCACTGACCAGGTCAGCCCTTTTTCAGCCAGAATAGCCTGGCGCTTTTTAATCTCTTCTACCGGCCAGACTTCACCGTTGGCAATGTGGTGCAAGGCGGTCACAACACCCGTTGCGCCAGCCTGACGCACATCATCAAGCGATACTGGATCGTTAGGTCCGTACCAACGCCAGGTTTGTTCCATGGTTTCACCTCACAAGTTGTTATACCAAATTAGACTCACTTAATGACGACTACCATACAGGCATCTGGGCGAGGATCAACAAACCCGCAATGATTGGTTGATCCAGCTCACATTACCCGGATAAATGAGGCACACCAATTCAATTTGCTGTCATATAACTTTATACTGCCATTGTTAATTAATGGTTAATCAGGTGTATTGAATGAAAACTATTGCCTCAGTGCCGCTCGCGAAAAATGTCATGATGCCGCAGTACGATCGCCAACAATTAAAAACGCGGATTGTGCATTTTGGTTTCGGTGCTTTTCACCGTGCCCATCAGGCATTACTGACCGATCGGGTACTGAATGCACAGGGTGGGGACTGGGGAATTTGTGAGATAAGTCTGTTCAGCGGCGATCGACTAATGAGTCAGCTTCGCGAGCAGGATCATTTATTTACCGTGTTAGAAAAAGGGGCGAATGGCAACCAACCGATTGTTATCGGCTCCGTCAAAGAATGTCTGAACGCCACGCTGGATTCGCTGGCGGCCATTATCGAAAAATTCTGTGAACCTCAGGTGGCGATTGTCTCGTTAACGATTACGGAAAAAGGCTACTGCATCGATCCGGCAACAGGCTCGCTGGATCTTTCTCATCCACGCATTATTCATGATCTACAGACTCCGGCTGAGCCACATTCCGCACCCGGCATTATTGTTGAAGCGCTGCACCGCCGACGTGAACGCGGGCTGCAACCTTTTACCGTCCTCTCCTGCGATAATATCCCGGATAATGGCCATGTGGTAAAAAACGCCGTACTGGGAATGGCGGAGAAACGCTCACATGAGCTGGCCCACTGGATCCAGGAGCATGTCAGCTTCCCGGGTACCATGGTGGACAGGATTGTTCCTGCCGCCACCGAAGAGTCACTGGCTGAAATCGCCCGCGAGTTGGGGGTGGCCGATCCCTGCGCAATCAGCTGTGAGCCCTTTATTCAGTGGGTGATTGAAGACAATTTTGTGTGTGGTCGTCCGCAGTGGGAAACCGCCGGCGTACAAATGGTTGAAAACGTTCTGCCGTGGGAACAAATGAAATTGCGAATGCTGAACGGTAGTCATTCGTTTCTCGCGTATCTCGGCTATCTGGCCGGGTTTCAGCACATTAGCGACTGCATGCAGGACAGCGCTTTTCGTGAAGCCGCCTACCGTCTGATGCTCAACGAACAGGCGCCTACCCTGCAAATCACCGATGTTGATTTAGACCAGTATGCCGCTAGCCTGCTGGAACGCTTTGCCAACCCGGCGTTGAAGCATAAAACCTGGCAAATCGCGATGGATGGTAGCCAAAAATTACCCCAGCGTATGCTGGAAGGGATCCGCGTACATTTAGCACGGCGCAGCGAGTGGCCGCTGCTGGCGCTCGGCGTCGCAGGCTGGATGCGTTACGTGAGCGGAGTGGATGATTCAGGTGCGACCATTGATATTCGTGATCCATTGAGCGAGAAAATCAGCGCGCTTGTGAAGCAGAGTACAGACTCAGAACGCGTCAGCGCCCTGCTGTCTCTGCATGAGATTTTCGCCACCGATCTGGTACAGAATCCGCAGTTTGTTGCGGCTATTCAGCTCGCCTGGCAGCGTATTGCCCAATATGGTGCGCATCAGGCTGTCATTGAAACGTTAAAAAGTTAACGATTTCTGCCATTAATCAGGACGAAGCGCGTCTTCGTCCTCTCACCCCTTCTCTTTTTCCCCGTTTTTCGCCAGGATTGTTAAATGCCATTACGGCAATTTATGATTCTGGAGTAAATGTGACTAAAACCAATCTCATCACCGGTTTTCTCGGCAGTGGCAAAACCACCTCTATTCTTCATTTATTGGCAAACAAAGATCCCGCAGAGAAGTGGGCCGTACTGGTCAATGAGTTTGGCGAAGTCGGTATTGATGGCGCCCTGTTAGCCGACAGCGGCGCATTGCTAAAAGAGATCCCCGGCGGCTGCATGTGCTGTGTTAACGGTCTGCCAATGCAGGTTGGCCTCAATACGTTGTTGCGTCAGGGAAAACCCGACCGACTGCTCATTGAACCTACCGGCCTCGGACATCCCAAACAGATTCTGGATTTACTTACCGCGCCGGTTTACGAACCGTGGATCGATTTGCGCGCGACCCTTTGTATTCTTGATCCTCGCCAGCTACTGGATGATAAAAGCGTCGCCAATGACAATTTCCGCGATCAACTGGCTGCCGCCGATATCATCGTCGCCAACAAAGCTGACCGCGCCACAACGGAAAGCGAAAACGCCCTGCAAACCTGGTGGCAGCACTATGGCGGCAATCGTCAGTTGGTTCATGCCGATCATGGAAATATTGCCGGTCAATTACTGGATTTGCCCCGACTAAACCTGGCGCAGCTTCCCGCAAGCGCTGAGCACGCCCATAGTCATGCTGACAAGAAAGGGCTGGCGGCGTTAAGTTTGCCCGCGCAACAGCGTTGGCGTCGCAGCCTGAACAGCGGTCAGGGTCATCAGGCCTGCGGCTGGATCTTTGACGCCGATACGGTGTTCGATACCATCGGCCTGCTGGAATGGTCGCGCCTTGCACCCGTAGGGCGTGTCAAAGGTGTAATGCGTATCAAAGAGGGGCTGGTGCGCATTAACCGTCAGGGAGACGACTGGCATATTGAGACGCAAAACGTCGCTCCGCCGGATAGCCGTATTGAACTCATCTCCGATACCGACACCGACTGGAATACGTTACAGAGCGCATTGTTGAGACTTCGTTTAGACGGTAGCGCGTAAGGTTGCCTTCGTTTTATAGCAATGGTAAACGACGATGAAAACCCGATACCCTCTTATTATACTGCTCAATATTGCAGGTATAGCGCTGTTTCTGTCCTGGTATATTCCCGCCGGGCACGGGTTCTGGTCCTCACTGGATACGGGCGTCTTCCGTTTCTTCAATCAGAAGCTGGTTGAAAGCCCGCTGTTTCTGTGGATTGTTGCGATCACCAATAACCGGGCATTTGATGGCTGCTCGTTGTTGGCTATGGGCGCACTGATGCTGCACTTTTGGCTGAAGGATACGGCGGAAGGTCGCCGGCGTATTGTGGCTATTGGTCTGGTGATGCTGCTCACCGCAGTGGTATTAAATCAGTTGGGCCAGGCGCTTATTCCGGTTAAACGCGCCAGCCCTACTCTGATGCTGGATAATATTTATCGCGTCAGCGAACTGCTGCATATTCCAACCAAAGATGCCTCCAGAGACAGTTTTCCTGGCGATCACGGCATGATGCTGCTTATTTTTTCCGCATTTATGCTGCGTTATTTCGGAAAAGTTGCAGGCATAATCGGCCTTATTATCGCTGTGGTTTTTGCTTTTCCACGCGTAATGATCGGCGCTCACTGGCTCACCGATATCGTGGTCGGCTCCATGACGGTTGTGCTGATTGGCTTACCCTGGTGGCTAATGACGCCATTAAGCGATCGTCTGGTCACGCTGTTTGTGAATTATCTGCCCGGCAAAAACAAACAATTTTCAAACAAATAACGCAAAACAATTAACATCATCAGGGAAACTTCTGATTCCCTGATGATGACGACTGATATTCCATCATTCTGATTGTCATTCTCCTGTCATCTTATTCATGTTTAGAATGAATGGCTTGCATATTTTTTACGCTAATTGTTCTTAATTTAGCCAATGCCGTTTATTCACTTTCTGTATCAATTTTTCTTATAAGAAATCACATAAAATCTCTCGCAATGACTGGGGCGATCGGGTAACCTCGAACTCGTTTTGCCTCGCGGGACAATTATTCCCTTTCTGAATAAATTTGTGCGTTCTGCCACAGATTTGACCTTAAGGAATTGTCTCATCGTGCGATGGTAATTAGTCTCGTCACGTTTGGCATTTTTTATAACGATATTTATCGTTAAGGACTTCAAGGGAAAACAAACAAAATGGTCAAATCTCAACCGATTTTGAGATATATCTTGCGGGGCATACCCGCGATAGCAGTTGCGGTTCTGCTTTCTGCATGTAGTACCACGAACACCGCCAGAAATATGCATTCTGAGACGCATGCTGTGGGCAATGGAGATAACTCTTCACTGCAAGCCTCTCAGGATGAATTTGAAAATATGGTCCGTAATATCGATGTTAAATCACGTATTATGGATCAGTATGCTGACTGGAAAGGCGTGCGTTACCGCCTTGGCGGCAGCACCAAAAAAGGTATTGATTGCTCCAGCTTCGTACAGCGTACGTTCCGTGAGCAGTTTGGTTTAGAGCTTCCGCGCTCAACCTACGAACAACAGGAAACGGGTAAATCCGTTTCGCGTACTAATCTGCGCACAGGCGATCTGGTTCTGTTCCGTGCTGGCTCCACAGGCCGCCACGTCGGTATCTATATCGGCAACAACCAGTTTGTTCATGCCTCGACCAGCAGTGGCGTTATCATTTCCAGCATGAACGAGCCTTACTGGAAAAAACGTTACAACGAAGCTCGCCGGGTTCTGAGCCGCAGTTAATTTCGTTTGGCAGCTATCCCTTGGCTATCCTGATGAGACATATCAAAAGCACTGCTTCGGCGGTGCTTTTTTGTTTCGTCTCTCGACTAAGAAAAATCTCACAGCATGGACCATTTCAGGTTATATTCATACAGAATAAGCGGTTACTACAGGTAAACATAAGGAACTATGTTCAGACGCAGCTCTTCATCCGGTCGGAAAATCCTGCTTTCCTGTATGTTAACGGGGCTTATCGTCGCATTGCTCGTGAGTACCCTGCAATTTTTGGTTACCTGGCATAAGCGAGAGGTTAAGTACGAAACGCTGCTTGCCGATATCCAGAATTATGTCAGTAGTTACTTTGCAGATCTCAAAACCACCACAGATGCGCTTCAACCCCTGCTGGAAAAGAACTGCCAGCAAGTCGCTGCAAAACTTACCTCCAGTGCGGCTTTTAACCTCAACGTTCGCGCTTTTTTGCTGGTAAAAGACGGCATTGCTTTTTGCTCCTCCGCAACAGGCGCAATGAACGCCCCCATTTTGTCGCTGATCCCCAAGCTGAATATCAACAAAGATGTTGATGTGGAAATACTTTCCGGGACGCCCATGATGCCGGATAAGCCAGCGATAATGATTTGGCACCGCAATCCCTCGTTCCATAACAGCGGCGTATTTTCTTCATTGAATATCAACCTGGCGCCCTATCTGCTTTATACCGCCCGCGAGGATAATTTTAATGGTATTGCCGTTATTGCTGGCGACACGGCTATTTCAACATTTTCATCCCGAATTATGGACGTCTCTGCGCTGCCTAACACGCCATGGCGCCAGGCGACGCTTAAAGAGGTACCGCTGAAGATTCGTTTGTATGCGCAAGAGTGGACGTACAACGACATCTGGTACGCGATTATGTTGGGATGTATGGCCGGGATTATCACCGGGGTTCTCCTCTGGTATTACATCTTCACTGTCCGGTTACGCCCTGGTAAAGATATCCTCCACGCCATCAAACATAATCAATTTTATGTGGTGTACCAGCCCGTCGTAGAGATGCAAACGCTGGAGGTAAAAGGTGTTGAGGTGTTATTACGTTGGCATCATCCATCAACGGGTGAGATCCCACCGGATGCCTTCATTCATTATGCAGAATCGCAGAAAATGATTGTCCCGCTGACCCAACATCTCTTTAAGTTGATAGCGCAGGACGCCCCGACGCTGCAAAAAGTGTTTCCTGCTGGCGCCAAACTGGGGATTAACATCGCACCAACGCACCTGCACGGCGAGAGTTTTAAAGATGACATCCGACGGCTGCGCGCCTCGCTTCCCGCGAACCATTTTCAGTTAGTGCTGGAAATCACTGAACGCGATATGCTTAATCAACACGAGGCGACACAGCTATTCGAATGGCTACACTCTGTTGGCTTTGAAATTGCTATTGATGATTTCGGCACCGGTCATAGCGCGCTTATCTATCTGGAACGCTTCACCGTTGACTACCTGAAAATCGATCGCGGGTTTATTAACGCCATCGGCACAGAAACCCTGACCTCTCCGGTTCTGGACGCCGTGTTGACACTCTCTAAGCGTCTTAATATGCTGACGGTTGCTGAAGGGGTAGAAACACCTGAGCAAGCTCGTTGGCTGCGCGATCGTGGAGTACATTTTTTCCAGGGATACTGGATTAGCCGACCGTTAAAGCTTGCTGATTTCGCGCGTTGGATGGCGCAGCCCAATAAGCCAACGTGGTGATCGCAGTTTGCGATTCATATACTCTTACTCGCCGCCACACCCCTTATCTCTCAGGCATGATGCCCGTCGGGTTGTGACAGGAAAAGGAAAGCGCTTTTATATGATCCCTCGCCTACTGCTGCTGTTTATCGCCCTCATCGGGTTTAGCGTTCAGGCGCAATCCATCAAAGAAAGCTATGCGTTTGCCGTACTGGGCGAACCGAAGTACGCGTTTAACTTTAACCACTTTGATTACGTTAACCCAGCCGCGCCCAAAGGCGGGCAAATCACCCTCTCCGCGATTGGTACGTTCGATAACTTCAACCGCTATGCAATGCGTGGCAATCCCGGCGCGCGCACCGAAACGCTGTACGATACGCTTTTTACCACCTCTGACGACGAGCCTGGCAGCTATTACCCGCTCATTGCCGACAGCGCGCGCTATGCTGACGACTATTCCTGGGTAGAAATCGCCATTAATCCACGGGCGCGTTTTCACGATGGCTCCCCCATTACCGCCAGCGATGTCGCCTTCACCTTTCACAAATTTATGACTGAAGGCGTGCCGCAGTTTCGCCTCGTCTACAAAGGCACAACGGTAAAAGCCATTGCACCGTTAACCGTGCGTATTGAATTAGCCAAACCGGGCAAAGAGGATATGCTCAGCCTGTTTTCATTACCCGTGATGCCTGAGAAATACTGGAAGGATCATAAACTCAGCGATCCCTTATCTTCCCCACCGCTTGCCAGCGGCCCGTACCGTATCACCCAGTGGAAAATGGGCCAGTATATTGTCTATTCGCGTGTCAAAGATTATTGGGCCGCGAACCTGCCCGTTAACCGCGGACGCTGGAACTTTGATACCATCCGCTACGATTACTATCTTGATGACAACGTCGCCTTTGAAGCGTTTAAGGCCGGGGCGTTTGATCTGCGTCTGGAGAACGATGCCAAAAACTGGGCGACACGTTATACCGGCAAAAATTTCGCAAATCATTACATCATCAAAGATGAGCAGAAAAACGAATCCGCACAGGATACGCGTTGGCTGGCCTTTAATATTCAGCGTCCGGTATTCAGCGATCGACGCGTACGTGAAGCCATCACGCTGGCCTTTGATTTTGAATGGATGAATAAAGCCCTGTTCTATAACGCCTGGAGCCGGACAAACAGCTATTTTCAGAATACCGAGTATGCCGCAAAAAATTACCCCGATGCGGATGAACTGGTGATACTCGCGCCATTGAAAAAAGATCTCCCCCCTGAGGTCTTCAGCCAAATTTATCAGCCGCCGAAATCAACAGGTGATGGCTACGATCGTGATAACTTATTGAAAGCCAATACCTTACTGGAACAGGCTGGCTGGATACTAAAGGGACAGCAGCGCGTGAACAGCGCCAGCGGTAAACCCCTGAGCTTCGAACTGTTGCTCCCGGCGGGCAGTAACAGCCAGTGGGTACTGCCGTTCCAGCACAACCTGCAGCGCTTAGGCATCACCATGAACATCCGCCAGGTTGATAATTCGCAAATCACGAACCGCCTGCGCAGTCGCGACTATGACATGATGCCGAGGTTGTATCGCGCGATGCCGTGGCCGAGTTCGGACCTGCAAATTCTGTGGGCTTCTGAATACATTGACTCCAGCTACAATGCGCCCGGCGTGCAAAGCCCGGTGATTGATAAATTGATCAATCAAATCATCGCGGCGCAAGGTGATAAAGCCAAACTGATCCCGCTGGGACGGGCGCTGGACAGGGTATTAACCTGGAACTACTACATGTTGCCGATGTGGTACATGGCCGAGGATCGTATCGCCTGGTGGGACAAATTTTCACATCCTGCTATTCGCCCAATTTACACCATCGGCCTCGATAACTGGTGGTATGACGTCAACAAAGCGGCGAAGCTACCCGCAGCCAGACGACAGGGAGAGTAAATGGGCGCTTATCTGATTCGACGTCTGCTGCTGGTGATTCCGACGCTCTGGGCCATCATCACCATCAACTTTTTTATCGTGCAAATTGCCCCCGGCGGTCCCGTTGAGCAGGCCGTCGCCGCTATTGAGTTCGGGCAAAGTGGCGCCTTACCCGGCGCGGGCAGCGAAGGCGTTCGCGCCAGCCACGCGCAAACCGGCGTGGGTAACATCAGCGATAGCAATTATCGCGGAGGCCGCGGTCTGGATCCGGAAGTAATTGCAGAAATCACCCGCCGCTACGGGTTCGATAAACCTATTCATGAGCGTTACTTCAAAATGCTCTGGGACTACATTCGTTTCGATTTCGGCGACAGCCTGTTTCGTAGCGCTTCGGTGCTGACGCTTATCAAAGACAGCCTGCCCGTTTCCGTTACGCTTGGGCTGTGGAGCACACTCATCATCTATCTGGTGTCGATCCCGCTAGGTATCAGTAAAGCGGTACACAATGGCAGTCGATTCGATGTGTGGAGCAGCGCATTCATTATTATCGGCTATGCCATCCCGGCATTTCTGTTTGCGATTTTGCTGATCGTCTTTTTTGCCGGGGGAAGCTACTACGATCTGTTCCCGCTGCGCGGGCTGGTTTCCGCCAACTTTGATTCTCTGCCCTGGTATCAAAAAATAACCGACTATCTCTGGCATATTACCCTGCCGGTGCTGGCGACGGTGGTTGGCGGGTTTGCCGCGCTGACCATGCTGACTAAAAACTCATTTCTGGATGAAGTCCGCAAACAGTATGTCGTTACCGCGCGCGCCAAAGGGGTAAGCGAGAAAAATATTCTATGGAAACATGTGTTTCGCAACGCGATGTTACTGGTGATAGCAGGTTTCCCGGCAACGTTTATCAGCATGTTTTTTACCGGCTCGCTGCTGATTGAAGTCATGTTCTCGCTTAACGGACTGGGGTTACTGGGGTATGAATCCACCGTATCACGCGACTACCCGGTGATGTTTGGCACGCTCTATATCTTCACCCTGATCGGACTGCTGCTGAATATTCTCAGTGATATCAGCTATACGCTGGTCGATCCCCGTATTGATTTTGAGGGACGCTAATGTCGCGATTAAGCCCCGTCAATCAGGCCCGCTGGGCGCGTTTTCGTCATAACCGCCGCGGCTACTGGTCGCTGTGGATTTTTCTGGTGTTGTTTGGCCTTAGCCTGTGTTCCGAACTGATTGCCAACGATAAGCCGCTGCTGGTGCGCTATGACAGCAGTTGGTATTTCCCTCTGTTCAAAAACTACAGTGAAAGCGACTTTGGCGGACCACTGGCGACCAAAGCTGATTATCAGGATCCCTGGCTACAGCAGCGCCTGGAGAAGCAGGGCTGGATCCTGTGGGCGCCCGTACGCTTTGGGGCCACCAGCATTAACTTTGCCACCGATAAGCCCTTCCCTTCCCCACCTTCTGCGCAAAACTGGCTGGGGACGGACGCCAACGGCGGCGACGTGCTGGCGCGTATCCTCTACGGCACGCGTATCTCGGTCCTGTTTGGTTTAATGCTGACCCTGTGTTCCAGCGTGATGGGTATCATGGCTGGCGCTATTCAGGGCTATTATGGCGGCAAGGTGGACCTGTGGGGGCAGCGATTCATTGAGGTTTGGTCTGGTATGCCAACGCTGTTTCTGATCATTTTGCTGTCGAGCGTGGTCCAGCCCAACTTCTGGTGGCTGCTGGGCATTACCGTGCTGTTTGGCTGGATGAGTCTGGTTGGCGTGGTGCGTGCGGAATTTTTACGTACCCGAAACTTTGATTACATTCGTGCCGCGCAGGCGCTCGGCGTGAGCGATCGCAGTATTATTCTGCGTCATATGCTACCCAACGCGATGGTCGCCGCCCTGACTTTTTTACCGTTTATATTATGCGCCTCGATAACCACCCTGACCTCGCTGGATTTTCTCGGATTCGGCTTACCGCTTGGCTCGCCATCGTTGGGAGAACTCCTGTTACAAGGTAAAAATAACCTGCAGGCGCCGTGGCTTGGGATCACTGCGTTCATCTCCGTTGCCCTGCTTTTATCGCTACTGATCTTTATTGGTGAAGCGGTACGCGACGCGTTTGATCCCAATAAGGCGATTTAAAATGACACAACCTCTGTTAGCTATTGAGAATTTATCGGTAGGTTTTCGCCACCAGGAGAGTGTGCGCACCGTGGTCAACACTCTCTCATTGCGGGTTGATGCCGGGCAAACGCTGGCGCTGGTGGGCGAATCTGGCTCAGGGAAAAGTGTGACCGCGCTTTCTATTCTGCGCTTATTACCGTCCCCTCCTGCGGTCTATCTTGCCGGTGATATTCGTTTCCATGGTGAATCATTGCTTCACGCCGACGAGCAGACGCTTCGCGGCGTACGAGGGAACAAAATCGCCATGATTTTCCAGGAGCCGATGGTGTCACTGAACCCGCTTCACAACCTGGAAAAACAGCTTTACGAGGTGCTGTCGCTGCATCGGGGAATGCGTCGTGAGGCCGCCCGGGCAGAGATTCTGACCTGTCTGGACCGCGTCGGGATCCGTCAGGCGGCCAAACGTCTCGCAGATTACCCGCACCAGTTGTCCGGCGGTGAGCGCCAACGTGTGATGATCGCCATGGCGCTGCTAACGCGGCCAGAACTGCTGATTGCCGATGAACCCACCACCGCGCTGGATGTCTCCGTCCAGGCGCAGATCCTGCAACTGCTGCGGGAGTTACAGCGAGAGCTGAACATGGGATTACTGTTCATCACCCATAACCTCAGCATTGTGAAAAAGCTGGCCGATACCGTGGCGGTCATGCAAAACGGCCTGTGCGTTGAGCAAAATCGTGCCGCACAACTGCTCTCCGCGCCCTCGCATCCGTACACGCAGAAATTGTTAAACAGCGAACCTTCCGGTGACCCGGTCCCCTTACCTGTAGGGCAAGCTCCCTTGCTGGAAGTGGAAAAACTCCGCGTCGCCTTCCCTGTCCGCAAAGGCATTCTGAAGCGCGTAGTAGACCATAACGTCGTGGTCAACGACGTCAGTTTTTCCCTGCGGCCCGGTGAAACGCTGGGGCTGGTCGGTGAGTCAGGTTCCGGGAAAAGCACCACCGGGCTGGCGCTACTGAGGCTAATCACATCGCAGGGGAGTATTGTGTTCGATGGCCAGGCGTTGCATACCTTAAATCGTCGCCAGCTGTTACCCGTACGTCACCGCATTCAGGTGGTATTTCAGGATCCTAACTCCTCGCTAAACCCACGTTTAAGCGTGCTACAAATTATTGAGGAGGGACTACGCGTTCATCAACCGACACTTACTGCCGAACAACGTGAAGCGCAGGTGAAAGCGGTCATGACGGAAGTGGGGCTGGATAGCGAAACGCGACATCGTTATCCCGCAGAGTTTTCCGGTGGTCAACGTCAACGCATAGCCATTGCCCGGACGTTGATTCTAAAACCTTCGCTGATCATTCTGGATGAGCCGACATCCTCACTCGACAGGACCGTACAGGCGCAAATCCTGATGTTGTTAAAGTCCTTACAGGAAAAGCATCGTCTGGCCTATATTTTTATCAGCCATGATTTGCATGTCGTACGCGCGTTGTGCCATCAGGTTATTGTGCTAAGGCAGGGAGAAGTTGTGGAACAGGGGCAATGCGAGCACGTATTTAACGCGCCACAACAGGCCTATACGCGTCAGCTGCTCGCGCTAAGCTGACGCTCAAAACGGATTGTTATTTGAAAAAGGTTCTGCGATTGCCACGCCGAAATTTTTCAGTCTGCAGGTCGCAGCAAACTCATCCTGACGATTCACAAACAGGCACGGCTCCCCTTCGCATTCCAGAACGGAACAAGGAACCTCAATGTCACTGAGGGCCTGGCTGAGTTTATGCATGACTGACCACGCGCTATCACCATCCGGGCTGAGCAATTTGAGCGCCACCAGGCTGTTCTCATTGCTCTGGCCGTTTTGCGGAATCGGTTCAACTTTCGAACCTGCGAAACCCACCGACCAACGATAGCACTGCGGCAGACGATGAACGATTGAGAGTTGTAATGTCATCACTTTCTTTCCCTGGAAGCACAATCACTTCACAATTATTTTACATCAATATTAACACATCATTGACAAAACGTCTTTAAACAGTTGGTAAACGTTTACACCCATGTCCATATGCTGCTTTCCGAACCAGGTATTTAAATTTATTCAATGGTTCTGGCAAATTTCCGGGCTATATGTACTCGTTTCTGCGATCTAACTCAACCTTTTTAACTACAATGATGTGACTTTTTACATAAATTGATTTTACATAAAATAAACATAAGCAGGAGAATTGATAGATTTGCGGTTGATATACATCAACTCTGGAGGCCTTATGACCTCCAGGTTGTGTATTAGATCACCGTTTTTTGGCGCGACTGGCGTAGAGATAGAAGAGAATAGAGCTGGTGGCGCAAAACGCTATCGACCAAATCATCGGCCAGGCCGAGTTAAAGGTCGCCAGTGACAACAGTGCCCCAACAATAGCGCCAATGCCAAAGCGGAACGTCCCCGCCAAAGATGATACCGTTCCCGCCATGTGTGGGAATTCATCCAGGATGACCGCCATCGCGTTAGATGACACCATCGACACGCAGCCGACAAATGCCGCCACGCCCACCACCAGCGCCCAAAAACCTACCCCGAATAGCGCACTGAAAACCATCCAGCCCGCCATCACAAACTGGATCCACAGCCCCGCACGGAACATATTCAATGCCCCAACCCGGCGAACAAAGCGGCTGTTGATGATGGTCATCACGAACAGGAAAACAATATTCAGCGCGAAGTAGTAACCGAAATGCTGCGGTGAAACATGGTTAATCTCAATGTAGACAAAAGGCCCGGCGCTAAGGAAAGAAAACATTCCGGCAAAGCTGAACCCGCTGGCCAGCATATAGCTCAGTACGCGCTTATGACGAAACAACGAGGCAAAGTTGCCAAGAGTAGTGCGCAAGCGAAACGGCTGGCGACGCTCTACGGGCAATGTTTCTTTGATCAGCGTAAAGATCATCACTGAAGCCAGAATAGCCGCCACGGCGAGGATCCAAAAGATATAGTGCCAGCTCAGCCATACCAGCACCCAGCCGCCCACAATGGGCGCCAGCAATGGCGCTATCGTGGTGACCAACATGACGAATGACATCATGCGCGAGAACTCTTCCTTCGGATAGATATCGCGCATCAGGGCGTTGATAACCACGCTCGCCGCCGCAGCCGCCAGACCATGGAAGAAACGCATTATGATCAGTTGATCGATAGTTTGCGCCAGCGCACAGGCAACTGCCGCCGCCGCAAACACCAGCGTTCCGCCCAGTATTACCGGCTTACGCCCAATGCTGTCTGCCATTGGACCATACAGCAACTGCCCCACCGCAAAACCTAAAATATAGGTACTGAGGGTCATCTGCGCGCTACCGGCAGGCACACCAAACTGTTCAGAGATAACAGGCAGCGCCGGAAGATACATATCAATCGACAAGGGCATCAGCATGGCTAACAAGCCAAGGATAAAGACAATGGCAATTGACGAGTTCTGCCGGGTGGTCACATTTAGCTCCTGAGATTAACGCGGGGTTAAGTTAACGCTGGCAATTTCTTCTTCAGTTAATGGACGGTATTCGCCAGGCTCAAGGTCATCATCAAGCTTAATGGCGCCGATCCGTTCACGGTGCAGTTCAACAACGTGGTTCCCCACGGCGGCGAACATGCGTTTCACCTGATGATAGCGCCCTTCGCTGATGGTCAATCGCACCTGAGTTGGCGTAATGACTTCCAGCACGGCCGGCTTTGTCAGGTCTTTTTCGTTATGCAGTTGTACGCCCCGGGCAAACTGCCCGGCGGTATCATCCGCCACCGGCGATTCCAGCGTCACCAGATAGGTTTTCTCACAATGGTGACGTGGCGAAGTGATGCGATGCGACCACTGTCCGTCATCGGTCATCAGCACCAGTCCGGTGGTGTCGATATCCAGACGGCCTGCCGCATGTAATTTGTGTGCGACGGGTTCATCGAGGAAATAAAGAACCGTCGGGTGATCCGGATCATCCGTTGAACAAACATAGCCCTGCGGCTTATTCAACATAAAATAGCGCGGGCCATTCTGTTGAATCAGGGAATTGCCGTCATATTCGACGTCATGTTCTGGCAGCAGCTTAAAGGCGCTATTTCTGACGATTTCACCGCCGACGGTAACGCGGTTAGCACGGATCTCACGCCCGGCAATAGCGCGGCTGACGCCGAGTTGCTGAGCGATAAATTTATCAAGTCGCATGAGTGTGATTTTTGCCTGTAAAAATACGAGAATCGGGTTTGCGCCCGAAAAGTGGGACTGTTATCCGCCCAGTATAGCGGCGTTACACCATCCCTCAAGGGAAATGATTCATGGCATACTATTCATTGTTACTGTTTACCTTAGTGAGCCCATGATTTTTACTCTTCGCCCGTACCAACAAGAAGCCGTGGACGCCACGCTCAACCATTTTCGCCACCACCGCACGCCGGCGGTTATCGTCCTGCCAACCGGCGCGGGCAAAAGCCTGGTGATAGCGGAACTGGCCCGCGTGGCGCGTGGTCGCGTGCTGGTACTGGCGCACGTCAAAGAGCTGGTCGCGCAAAACCACGCCAAATATTGCGCGTTGGGGCTGGAGGCCGATATTTTTGCCGCAGGGCTGAAGCGTAAAGAGAGCCACGGAAAAGTGGTATTTGGCAGCGTACAGTCGGTGGCGCGTAATCTGGATGCCTTTCAGGGAGAGTTTTCCCTGCTTATCGTCGATGAATGTCACCGCATCGGTGATGATGAAGAGAGTCAGTATCAGCAAATCCTCACTCACCTGACCAACGTCAATCCCCATTTACGCCTGCTGGGGCTTACCGCCACGCCTTTTCGTCTGGGTAAAGGCTGGATTTACCACTTTCATTATCACGGAATGGTGCGCGGCGATGAAAAAGCGCTGTTTCGCGACTGCATTTATGAATTACCGCTGCGCTATATGATTAAACACGGCTACCTGACGCCGCCGGAACGCCTCGACATGCCGGTCGTGCAGTATGACTTCAGCCGCCTGCAGGCACAAAGTAACGGCCTGTTCAGCGAGGCGGACCTTAATCGGGAATTAAAAAAGCAGCAGCGAATCACGCCGCATATCATCAGCCAGATTATTGAGTTTGCCCAGACGCGCAAAGGGGTGATGATTTTCGCCGCCACCGTTGAACACGCCAAAGAAATTCTGGGCCTGCTGCCTGCTGACGATGCCGCGCTTATTACCGGAGATACGCCAGGCGCGGAGCGTGACGTACTGATTGAAGAGTTTAAAGCCCAGCGCTTTCGCTTTCTGGTGAATGTGTCGGTCCTGACTACCGGCTTCGATGCCCCACACGTCGACCTTATCGCCATTCTCCGCCCGACGGAATCAGTCAGCCTGTACCAACAAATTGTTGGTCGCGGACTGCGCCTGGCCCCAGGTAAAACCGACTGTCTGATCCTCGATTACGCGGGTAATCCCCACGATCTGTACGCCCCGGAAGTGGGTGCGCCGAAGGGAAAAAGCGACAACGTGCCGGTACAGGTGTTCTGCCCTGCCTGCGGATTTGCCAACACCTTCTGGGGCAAAACAACAGCTGACGGCACGCTGATTGAACACTTTGGTCGCCGCTGCCAGGGATGGTTTGAAGATGATGACGGTCATCGCGAACAGTGCGACTTTCGTTTCCGTTTTAAAAATTGCCCGCAGTGCAACGCGGAAAATGACATTGCCGCCCGCCGCTGCCGTGAATGCGATACGGTGCTGGTCGACCCGGATGATATGCTGAAAGCGGCGTTGAGGCTAAAAGATGCGCTGGTCCTGCGCTGTAGTGGTATGGTGTTACAAAATGGCCAGGATGAAAAAGGCGAATGGCTAAAAATCACCTATTACGATGAAGACGGAGCCGACGTCAGCGAACGCTTTCGTCTACACACTCCCGCGCAGCGTACGGCATTCGAACAACTGTTTATTCGCCCGCACACCCGTACCCCCGGTATTCCCTTACGCTGGATAACCGCCGCCGATATCCTCGCCCAGCAGGCGCTGTTACGCCATCCTGATTTCGTGGTTGCGCGCATGAAAGGTCAGTACTGGCAGGTGCGTGAAAAGGTCTTCGATTATGAAGGTCGCTTTCGCCGGGCACATGAATTACGCGGTTAATTGTACTTTTGATTGATGTACCAGCCGTTTGAGTATAGAATCTCGCCCGCTTTTGCATACGCAAAGCAGATCACTTACCTGTTGCTGGGTCGCCTGTAGCAGGAATTATTAAAGAGAGATTTAAATGTTTACTATCAACGCTGAAGTACGTAAAGAGCAGGGTAAGGGTGCGAGCCGCCGCCTGCGTGCCGCTAACAAGTTCCCGGCAATCATCTACGGTGGCGCAGAAGCCCCGATTGCTATCGAACTGGATCACGATGCAGTTATGAACATGCAAGCTAAAGCTGAATTCTACAGCGAAGTTCTGACCATCGTTGTTGACGGTAAAGAAGTTAAAGTTAAAGCTCAGGCTGTACAGCGTCACGCTTTCAAGCCGAAGCTGACTCACATCGACTTCGTTCGCGCGTAATCGCCTGGAAGTTGAAGAAAACCCCGCCTCGGCGGGGTTTTTTTATGGAATTTTGTTCGCGATAAAGATGAATCACGCAGGCCGGATAAGGCGTTTGCGCCCCATCCGGCAAACAGTTTTATTTCCCGCCCGACGTGCGGCGCTGGAGCTGGTCGCGCAGGTTCGGCGGCGTACCTTTGATGGTCAGGGTATCTGTAGCCGGATCCCAGAAAATACGCTCGCCCAGCAGCATAGCGTCAAAATTAATGGTTAACCCACCGCCGCTGCCGGCAAATTTGGTTAATTGGCGCAACGTACTGCGATCCGCCGGGAAGCTCTCTTCCAGCTCATACCCTTTATCAGCAGCGAATTCGCTGAAGCTGACTTCACTGACGCCGGAAAGCTCTTTAGACAGCGACTCCAGCTCAATCTCTTCACCGGCCTGTAGCTGCTCGTTGCAGTAGCTGTACACCTGCTGCCGCACGTTCTGGCGCTCGGCTTTATCCAGTTGCGCCTCATTGGTGAAGTCATCGACCGCCTGCAGCAGACCGCGGTTTTGCGCTTTGGCGTTCAGACCTTCGCTGGCGCCGAGAAAGTCCATGAAGAAATCGGCGACTTTGCGCCCTACTCGCCCTTTCAGGAACGTCAGATAGCGTGTGGACTCCGGATTGGTTTCCCACTCGGTTAAATCAATACGCGCCACGATGTCCGCATGATTGATATCCAGATAGTGCGTCGGATTGATATCCAGATTTTCATTGACGCGCATGCTGCTTAAATTGTTCAGTACGGCAACCAGCAGATACTCTACCGCCAGATAGCGGTAATGGCAGAACAAGACAATACCACCATCGGCAAAAGGATATTTCGCCAGCTCGTCCCGCAAACGCCCTGTCGCGGCACGGCTAAAGGCCAGAAAATCCTCTTCACCCTGACGCTGTAAACGCAGCGTTTGCGCCAGCTCGCTCTCTTCGCTGAACAGGCCATAGGCTTTATTCTTGGCGCTATACACCCGATGCAGTTCAGCCATCATATCGACAACGGTCGCTGTCGGTTCCAGTAATGAATCGCGCAAGACCAGCTCAAGGTTTTGCTCATCACGTTTGATAAGCTGGTGCAGGGCAATCTGGTTGATATCCAGACTCATGATAAACTCTCCTTTTAGACCGGGCGGTATTCAACCACCTGCCGGGCAGTGACGCAATAGAAGATAAAAAAGCAGAAAAAAAACTGTCCGTACGGTAATATGTTGCCCTTTCATGAACAGACTGATTTCGATTTATGCCACAAATTTCCCGCTATAGTGACGAACACGTTGAACAACTGCTGAATGAGATGCTCAACGTACTGGAAAAACATAAGGCGCCGACCGATCTTTCCCTGATGGTACTGGGAAACATGGTGACTAACCTTATCAATACAAGCATCGCACCGGCCCAGCGCCAGGCGATTGCCAACTCTTTTGCCCGCGCATTACAGTCTTCGGTAAACGACGACCAAGCGCATTAAGAGCCTGATCCGGGGAAACGAACAACAGTTTATGGTAACTCATCGTCAGCGCTACCGTGAGAAAGTCTCCCAGATGGTTAGCTGGGGGCACTGGTTTGCTTTGTTCAACATTCTGTTGGCCATGGTACTCGGTAGCCGTTACCTGTTTGTCGCCGACTGGCCGACTACGCTTGCAGGGCGCGTTTATTCCTACCTGAGCGTTGTCGGGCATTTTAGCTTCCTGGTGTTTGCCACCTATCTGCTGATCCTGTTTCCCCTGACGTTTATCGTCATGTCCCAGAGGCTGATGCGATTCTTATCAGCAATCCTGGCGACGGCTGGCATGACGTTGTTGTTAATCGACAGCGAAGTTTTTACCCGCTTCCACCTGCACCTCAACCCGATCGTCTGGGAACTGGTCATTAACCCTGACCAGAATGAAGCGGCGCGTGACTGGCAACTGATGTTTATCAGCGTGCCGGTTATTCTGTTAATCGAAATGCTGTTTGCGACCTGGAGCTGGCAAAAACTACGTAGCCTGACGCGTCGTCGCCATTTTGCTAAACCGTTAGCCGCATTCTTCTTCGTTTCCTTTATCGCCTCGCATGTGGTGTACATCTGGGCAGACGCCAATTTCTATCGCCCTATTACCATGCAACGCGCGAACCTGCCGCTCTCCTACCCGATGACGGCACGCAAGTTTCTGGAAAAACATGGTCTGTTGGATGCGCAAGAATATCAACGCCGCCTGATCGAGCAGGGAAACCCGGAAGCGGTTTCCGTGCAGTACCCGCTCAGCGAACTGCGCTACCGCGATATGGGAACCGGACAGAACGTTCTGCTGATCACCGTAGACGGCCTGAACTACTCCCGTTTTGAAAAACAGATGCCAGCGCTGGCTGAATTCGCTGAGCAGAATATCGCCTTTACGCGTCACATGAGCACAGGCAACACCACGGATAACGGGATTTTTGGCCTGTTCTATGGCGTTTCTCCAAGCTATATGGACGGCATTTTGTCGACCCGAACGCCTGCGGCGCTGATCTCTGCGCTGAACCAGCAGGGATATCAGTTGGGGCTATTCTCCTCGGATGGCTTTACCAGCCCACTTTATCGCCAGGCGCTACTGTCCGATTTCTCTATGCCGAGCGTGCAAACGCAGTCTGACGAGCAGACCGCCAGCCAGTGGATCAACTGGCTGGGCCGCTACGCGCAGGAAGATAACCGCTGGTTCTCCTGGGTCTCCTTTAACGGGACGAACCTGAACGACAGTAACCAGAAGAACTTTGCTAAACGCTACGCCAATGCCGCTCAGGATGTGGATGCCAACATTAACCGGATCCTTAGCGCCCTGCGCGACTCCGGTAAACTGAACAACACGGTGGTGATTATTACCGCGGGCCGGGGCGTACCGCTGACTCAGGAAGAGAACAATTTTGCCTGGTCGCGCGGTCATCTGCAGGTTCCTCTGATTATTCACTGGCCGGGAGCACCTGCTCAGCGCATCAATAGCCTGACCGATCATACGGACCTGATGACGACGCTCATGCAACGTCTGCTCCACGTCAGCACGCCAGCTAACGAGTACTCGCAGGGCCAGGATTTGTTTAATGCAACCCGCCGCCATTACTGGGTTACCGCCGCCGACGGCAGCACGCTGGCGATTACCACGCCAGAGATGACGCTGGTGCTTAACAACAACGGTAACTATCAGACCTATGATTTACACGGTGAGAAGATAAAAGATCAGAAACCGCAACTGAGCCTGCTGCTGCAAGTTCTGACGGATGAGAAACGATTTATTGCTAACTGATTAATTATAAATCAGTTAGCAAGCCATCCTCTTGCATTCACGCTGGAAAGCAGTAGTATTGTCAGCCATAGCGTCGGCACGTAGCGCAGCCTGGTAGCGCACCGTCATGGGGTGTCGGGGGTCGGAGGTTCAAATCCTCTCGTGCCGACCAAAAATCCCAAAAAAACCAACCCTTGTGGTTGGTTTTTTTATACCTATATTCTGAACGGGTAAGTAACGGGGATTAATCGGGGAAAAATCCCCGACGCAAAGCGTCGACTTCGCGGTAAAATTTCAGCTATACACATCACCGGGAAGTCATCAACCTCATTTATGAAAAAGGAATTTTGATAGTCTGCCCGGTGCAAAAGATATCCTGAAGCAATGCTATTGTCAGAGAAAACGAATTTAAGGAACTCATCCTTTTGTTGCTTTTTCTGAAACAGTTGAGCTTCCCTTTCCACATCGCCATCATCTACCTATAGCTTACCCATTTCTGATGTCGTAGATAATTTCCCCACAATGGTCTTCAACCACAGACAACTTCGTATTAGCAACGTCAAATTTACAAAGTTGCTAAAGTAGCCAACCATCGACATAGCAAAGGCTGCTATTTTTGATTTATCATCACTTATCGTTTTCTGTCCAGCCAAATACACCGCGTACAGAACGCTTCCCAAAGAGAATGAAGCCAAGAAGGTTTTAAAGTCACACAGGCCCCAGCCCAATCATAATACCCTGCATTCACTTTGTAATGACAAGGCTGATTTATTCAGTAAACAGATGATTTATAATAATTTAATTTTAAAGAATTCAGAATTTATCCCGGAAAGAAACATTCCCAATGCTTTAGGGTAGGAGTACGATTAGCGCATAAAACAATACAAATAATATGGATATGCTATGCCCGTAGACTGGACAATAAACCCCACGTCGGGAACTCCCATAGTCCCCGGAGGGGTCAGGCAACTTACAATAGGAGAGATTGCACTAGCCAGGACGCTGTTTGGTGGAAGTATTATCTATAGCAAGGTGTGGGTACACCTTGAAAGCTATCTCCCCTTCAATATGCAACCCGTAAATGTTGCCATGACGCCAAACGGTGAACTTTGGTTTAGAGAGGGAACTTATTCACCTGATTTCTCTTTGGAACGTGACATACAGAAAAAGCACAGATTCATGCATGAGATGGTTCACGCCTGGCAAGCACAGAAGGGAATGTTTGTCAGAACCAGAGGTTTGTTCTCTCGTTTCGCTGATTACAGTTACAGTTTAGATAAGGCTGATTTTCTTCATTACGGATTAGAACAGCAAGCATCAATAGCCAGTGATTATTGGTTACTTCTCACATATGGATTTAATAGTGGCACCTCATATTTATCTGTATACAGAGATTACAATCCTAATGAATCAGTTTATTCTTTAATATCAAAATACAAAGCTGTTATGAAAGGATTTCCCGGATGAAAAAATCAACTATTATCCCCTTAATATTTCTTCTGTCAGGCTGCCCCGGTGGAGGTGTACCAGTTCCACAGCAACGTAGTGTTTTTAAACAAGGCGATACTATTTGCTTCACTGTAAATAAAACAGATGTTTTAGAGCGTTATAGTATCTACTATTCGCCTGGCAGGAAATATACAGTTATTAAAGCAGATGATGGAATCTCTCTAAAATATCCTGACACTTGCTTTAAAATTAAATTAAAGCACGGATATATATATAATATATCTTATTCTCTCAATAATAAAAGCTATTCAGATTCATTCTTTATAGATAACGATGGAAACTATTAATCATGTCATTACCAGCTTATTTATTTTTATATGATGAAAACGGAATGCAGATTCCGGGAGATTGTTTATCCTTAGGCCGTGAAGGTGCTATAGAAGTCATGAATAGTAGTTACGGTGTGAGACAGCCTGTTGATAGCAACACTGGCAGCATGACAGGCTGTAGGCAGCATAATCCCGTAATTGTGCATAAGCAACTTGATAAAGTCAGCCCTTACCTGGCTGTAGCTGTTTGTGAAGGGAAGAGACTGCAAAAGGCAGTCATTAAATATTATGAGACTATAGAAGCAGGGATCGAAGTAGAGATTTATAATATTACTCTGGAAGATGTCGTTATATCCTCTGTAGATTTTACACATGTCTACTACCCCGGTAGTTCATCTCCTAATATGCATGAGGTAGTAGGTCTTAGATTCCATGACATTGAATGGAATTATGTTAGAGGGAATATTAAATACAATGATGCCTGGATGAAACCAGCAAAAAAAGAACAGCAACAATAAATAAACGGGCATCACGCGCCCTCTATTTCATCAATCAATTTTAAACTCAACAATATCAGAACGTGGGTAACGTTTTTGTACCTGGGTACCCATTCCTGATGAAGAACGACGGCTGATGCGTAAAGACGTACGGGTCGATCCTCAATGCTCCAGATTGTTACACCATAACCATTTGTGAACGTTGGTTCTCAATAAGGCGCTGTAACTATACATTACTGACAGAACCGTAACCGTATGCAGGATCGGCCCGATTGCAGATACTGAAAAGTTATGCCATAGCCTGCTGCCATTTTCCACCCGCCCCCCAGCCCCCTCCCGGCGTCTTACCGTTCTTGAGCATCACATTGTCCATGTATTCTCCCTCTCTTCAGCACAGGTTTTACTACTTACCCATGCACAAATTGGGGTAAAATTTATCCTCTCATCAGCGCGATGAATCTGGACGATTGATGCGCTGAAAACAATAATGATACTAATAAAACTCAGGAGAATAGTATGCCTGAAGCAACGCCTTTTCGGGTGCTGATTGTCGATGACCACCCACTGATGCGGCGGGGAATTAGTCAATTATTGCAACTGGATCCCGCATTTAACGTAGTAGCTGAAGCAGGTGACGGCGCAAGTGCGATCGATCTGGCAAACCGTCTGGACCTTGACGTGATCCTGTTGGATCTCAATATGAAAGGTATGAGTGGGCTGGATACCCTGAATGCGCTGCGTCGGGACGGTGTGACCGCACAAATTATCATTCTGACCGTTTCGGATGCTGCCAGCGATGTATACGCCCTAATTGACGCGGGTGCGGATGGTTATTTGCTCAAAGACAGCGATCCTGAAGTCCTGCTGGAAGCCATTCGCAGCGGAGCCAAAGGCGGTAAAGCGTTCAGTACACGCGTCAGTGAATATCTGCGCGAACGCGACCTGTTCGGCGCACAAGAAGATCCGTTCAGCATTCTCACCGAACGCGAGCTGGATGTCTTGCACGAACTGGCTCAGGGGCTGTCGAATAAACAGATTGCTTCAGTGCTGAATATTTCCGAACAGACGGTGAAGGTGCATATTCGCAACCTGCTGCGCAAACTCAACGTGCGCTCTCGCGTTGCTGCCACTATTTTGTTTTTGCAAACGCGCGGTATGCAATAACCAGATATTGCCCGATAGCGCTACGCTTATCGGGCCTACACGTCACGTGCATCGCCAGGCCGGATAAGACGCGTTGCGTCGCCATCCGGCATCTTCCACTCTTACTTCTCCTGCGGCGTTAGCTGCTCCATCGCCTGTTTAATACTGCGCTCGATTACCGCCCGACGGGTATCGTTGGCGGGTAATAATTTCAGCATCATCTCCCACGCCGCAACCGCTTCGCCGAAGCGCTGCTGTTCGAAAGCGTTAAACGCGTACATGCTCAATACGCGCACGTTGGCATGTTCGCCGCGTATTAGTTGACGTAACAGCTCCCCGCCCCGACGGTTATCATTAGGGTCGGATGAACGGGTCAGCGCTTCCGCATAGCCCAGCGCCGCATCACTGTTTTTCGGATCCAGCCGATAAGCATTGGCATAGGCTTCAGTAGCCGTGCTGGCGTTGCCGAGCACCATGCCAATGCGTCCAAGCATAATCCAGCCTTCAACGTTTGCGGGATCGGCCTGTAAGCGAGTGCGCAGCCCCAACGCCAGACGCGTCATGTCTTCTTCATTCAACGGGTCGGCTTTTGGATCCAATGCCCGCTCCAGCAGCGCTGGGGCCTGAGCGGTGGCCTGTTGCCAGACCTGCACCTGTTTATAGTTCCCGGTTTGGTAATAGCTCACCGCGCCGACCACCAGCGCCACCACGATGCCGGGCACAAAGAGTCCGAATCCACCGCGCTTGCCATCCGGGATGATGTCGTCAGGAAACTCTTCTTGTTTCACCCGCACGCGTCGGCGAGTACGGGCGAAAATAATCCAGCCCCCGAGACCAATCGCTACCGCCGGCATCACCCACAGCAGCACGGTCAGCGGAGTTAACGGCGGATCGTAAGTGACGAAGTTGCCGTAGCGCGCCACCATGTAGTCAACAATCTCTTTCTGACTTTTGCCTTCCTGCATCAGTTCGTACACTTTCTGCCGCAGGTCGGTGGCAATCATTGAGTTAGAGTCGGCAATGCTGTTGTTCTGACACTTAGGACAACGCAGTTGCTCGGTAAGCTGGCGGAACTGCTGCTCCTGCGCTTCATCCTTAAACTGCATTACATCGATAGTCGCCAGCGCGGATCCCGAGATAACCAGCATCAGCAGGCCCAATAAAAATCTCATTGCGCAGCCTCCTTACTGTACTTGTCCCACAGCGGTTTGATCTCGCTTTCCCACACCCGGGCGTTAAGATCACCGGCATGGCGATAGCGAATAATACCTTTCCCGTCGATCAGGAACGTCTCCGGCGCGCCGTACACGCCAAGATCGAGGCCGAGCATACCGTCGCCGTCAAACAGACTTAATGAGTAAGGATTGCCCAGCTCTTTCAGCCAGACAATGGCTTTCTGACGATCGTCTTTATAGTTCAGACCCACTACCCGCACGCCTTGCGCAGACAGCTGATTCAGATACTGATGCTCGGCGCGACAGGTCGGACACCAGGTCGCCCAGACGTTCAGCAACACCGGCTTGCCCTGCGTCAGCACATCGGCCTGATAATGCTGACCCGGGTTTTCCAGCGATTCCAGGCGGAACGTCGGAACAGGTTTGCCGATCAACGCCGACTCCAGATTGGTAGGGTCGTCTCCCTGCGCGTTACGCGCTAACTGCCACAGCAGCGCCGCCGCAATAATGAGAAAAATAATAAACGGAATTAACAGTGCGTTGCGCTTCATACAGCCTCCGACGCATTTTTTTGCACCGCGGCGCGAGGGCGCGTGCGCTGGCGATAGCGTGGATCAAACAGGCAGAACACCCCGCCCAGCGCCATCAGCAATCCTCCGGCCCAAATCCAGCGAATAAACGGTTTGTAATACAAACGTACAGCCCATGCGCCGTTATCCAGCTCTTCACCCAGCGCAGCATACAGATCGCGCGTGAACCCGCCGTCAATCGCCGCTTCGGTCATCATCGAACTGGTGCTGTTATAGAAGCGTTTCTCCGCATGCAGCGTGGCTGCCGGTTTACCATCACGCGTGACGCCAATAATGGCGACCCCGCCCCGGTAGTTTGGTCCGGTAATATCTTTCACTTCACGGAAAGTAAACTGATAGTCATGGATGCTGACGCTATCACCCGCTTTCATACGGACATCGCGTTCCACGCTGTAATTCTGGCTAAAGGCAATACCAACAATGGTAATCGCCAGCCCAACATGAGCCGATACCATCCCCCAGTAGCTGGGCGTCAGCTTCGTTCCACGAGAAATGCGCAGGTACGCTTCGGACATGGCCAGCACAAAAATCCAGCACGCCATCGCCAGCCCCACCACCGTCATGGCGGCAATACGATCCTCAAACAGCCACGGCAACAGCAGCGACAGAATTAGCGTGGTGACAAACGCGATGATCAGTAACGTTTTCAGTTTACGCGGTCGGTCACGGCCCCAGCGCACTAATGGCCCAATGCCCAGCAGCAACGCAAACGGCGCCATCAGCCAGGTAAACATGGTATTGAAGAACGGCTCGCCAATCGAAATGCTGCCCAGCCCAAGCTGTTTGTGCACCAGCGGCAGTAGCGTGCCCAATAACACCACCAACATAGCGGCGATCAGCAGGACGTTGTTGCCCAACAGCAGCGATTCACGCGACCACAGCGCGTTGTTTACCCGCGAGCGAACCTTATGCCCACGCACTGCAAACAGCAGCAGGGAACCGCCAATCACCAGCACCATGAAGGCCAGTATAAACATCCCTCGCGACGGGTCTGAGGCGAAAGCATGCACCGAAACCAGTACGCCGGAGCGTACCAGGAAAGTCCCCAACAGGCACAGCGAGAAGGCGCTGATTGACAGCAGCAAGGTCCAGGCTTTGAAGCTGGCGCGCTGTTCGGTTACCGACAGCGAGTGCATCAGGGCTGTGCCCACCAGCCATGGCATAAAGGAGGCGTTCTCAACCGGATCCCAGAACCACCAGCCGCCCCAGCCCAGCTCGTAATAGGCCCAGGCCGAACCGAGTACAATCCCCAGCGTCAGAAACACCCACGCCGCCAGCGTCCATGGACGCGAAAAGCGAGCGAAGGTGCTGTCCAGACGCCCGCTCATCAACGCGGCGATCGCAAACGCGAAAGCTACCGAGAAACCGACATACCCCATGTACAGCAACGGCGGATGGAAAATCAGTCCCGGATCCTGCAACAGCGGATTCAGATCTCGCCCTTCAACAGGGAAATTGGGCAACGTGCGGGCAAACGGATTAGAGGTAAACAGGATAAACAGCAGGAAGCCGACGCTGACCATCCCCATCACCGCCAACACGCGGGCGACAATGTCCAGCGGCATGCGCTGGCTGAACGCCGCGACGGCGAACGTCCAGCCGCTCATCAGTAGCACCCACAGCAGCAGCGAACCTTCATGCGCGCCCCATGTCGCTGCCACCCGGTACCAGACAGGAAGCTGGGTATTGGAGTTACTGGCGACGTAGGTCACGGTAAAGTCATTAACCACGAAGGCATTAACCAGAATCAGGAACGCCCCCATCACGCAGATAAACAAGACCCAGGCAAAGGGCCGTGCTGAGGCCATCATCCGCACGTCGCCGCGCGCCACGCCCCACAACGGATAGACCGACAGCAGTAGTGCAACGCCAAGCGCAAGGCACAACAGCGCATTGCCAATTTCCGGCATCATGACGTTTTATCCTTATAAACACTTTCCGGGCGACGGTGGTTTTCCTGCATCGCTTTTTCGACTTCCGGCGGGGTGTAATTTTCATCATGTTTGGCCAGAACCTCTTTAGCCTGCACATGATTTCCCTTGTCCAGCTCGCCCTGAACAACAACCCCCTGCCCTTCGCGGAACAGGTCCGGCAAAATGCCTTCATAGGTCACATCCACCACACCTTCGGCGTCATAGATGCTGAAAGTTACTTTAAGCGATTGCGGGTCGCGCTTCACGCTGCCTGGCATCACCATCCCACCCACACGCAGACGCTGACCGACTTCAGGCATCTGCTGTGTCTCGCGCTTACCGTAGAGTATCTCTCCCGGGGTGTAGAACAGATCGATATTGGAACGCAGCGCGTAGAGCACCAGCGAAATGGTCAACGCCAGACCTGCCAGTACCGCGCAGGCTATCCATAGCCGATTTTTACGTCGAATATTCACGCCGCCTCCCGTTGTACTTGCGCTGCGCGCATGCGCGCTTCCCTCGCCCGCTGCTGGGCCACGCCGCGTAAGATTGCGCGATGCTGTAATGTTGAATGCAGCACCAGCACCAGCAGCGGAATAACGCTCATGGCAACAGCCAGCCAGACATACAAGGCGTAACCGCCCATCGCGAAAAAATCACTCCATGATGCAAATGCAGGGGTCATTGGCGGCCTCTTTTTAAGATCAGTTCGCTCACCCACGGGCGGCGTTTTTCCATCATCAAAATCAGGTTACGCATGCGCATTAGCGCCAGCGTGACAAACAGCAACAGGTAACCGACAATCGCCAGACGCAGCGGTGCGCGCATTGCCGGATCGATGCTTTGCTGCATACGGGTTGACCCCTGATGCAGCGTGTTCCACCACTCGACCGAGTAGTGAATAATCGGTAAGTTGACCACACCAATCAACACCAGAATACCGGCGGCACGCCCTGCCAGGCGGCGGTCGTCAAACGCATGCCACAATGCAATGGCGCCAACGTAGAGAAACAGCAACACCAGTTCAGAGGTGAGTCGGGCATCCCAGACCCACCAGGTTCCCCACATCGGTTTGCCCCATGCGGACCCCGTCACCAGCGCAATAAAGGTAAACACAGCGCCAATGGGCGCCATCGCAGCCAGCGCCAGATTGGCCATTTTCATCTGCCAGACCAGGCCGATAAACGCCGCAACAGCCATCGAGGCATAAATTCCCATCGACCAGATTGCCGCCGGAACGTGCAGATAAATGATGCGATAGCTCTGTCCCTGCTGATAATCAGCCGGCGCGAAGCCAAAGCCCCACACCCATCCGGTTATTAATACCACCGCGCTGGCAATCGCCAGCCACGGAATAAACCAGCCGCAGATCTGATAGAGCCGAGGGGGCATCGCCAATTGATGAAGTGTTTTCCACATAGTTCAGTCACCAGACTCCATTAATGAATATCCGTTTTGCCGGAGCGCCTTGCCCGGCCTGCAAATCCTGTCGCATTACTGCACGCTGATCCGTAACGCCGCAGCCGTGGCAAACGGGCTTAACGTGGCGCTGCCTACCAACAACGCCCCCAGAATCGCCATGTATCCTTCAACAGGCAAGTGCATGGAGGCCGCATCCATCGCCGCGGTCGCAAAAATCAGTAGTGGAATAGTAAGCGGGAGAACCAGCACGCTTAACAGCACGCCGCCGCGCTTTAAACCCACCGTCAGACCTACGCCAGGCGCGCCGAGAAAACCCAGCGTCGGCGTGCCGAGCAGCAAAGTCAGCGCCATAATTTTCCAGCCGTACATATCCATGCCCAGCAGTAATGCCACCAGCGGAGAGAGGATTAACAGCGGCAAACCGGTTACGACCCAGTGCGCCATTACTTTCGCCAGCACGACCGCCGGAAGCGGCAGCGACAGCAGCATCATCTGCTCAAGGCTGCCGTCCTGTAAATCATCACGAAACAAGCGCTCCAGCGCCAGCAATGACGCCAGCAGCGCCGCAACCCAGATAATGCCTGGCGCAATACGCGCCAGCAACTGTGGCTCCGGCCCAATGCTCAGAGGAAACAACGTGATAACAATCAGAAAGAACCATAAAGGATTGGCGATTTCCGCACTATGACGAAACGCAACTCGCAGTTCTAAACGGAAGATTCGCCACATCATTGCGTTGCCCTCTCGCTGGTCAGCGCAATACGTCGCACTTTATTGGTCTCAACATTAAGCGGCTGGTGGGTAGTGAGAATGACAATACCGCCCTGTTCCGTATGCTGTGCCATACGCTGAGTCAGTCGCTCAACGCCGTTTACATCAATGGCGGTAAAGGGTTCATCGAGGATCCACAGCCGGGCGCGGGTCAGCCACAAACGGGCCAGCGCCACGCGCCGCTGTTGTCCGGCGGAAAGTTGATTCACCGGAATATCTTCGTATCCGGCAAGTCCCGCCTGCGCCAGCGCGTCCAGACACTGTGCGATGTCGCCATCGTGATGGAAAAAACGCAGGTTCTCCAACGCCGAAAGCCGGGTTTTTATCCCCGGCTGATGTCCGATCCACAGCAATTGCTGATGGTAGCTGTCCCGCACGTGATGCAGGGGTTGCTCTTGCCAGCAAACCTCCCCTGCGTCGGGACGCGCCAGCCCGGTAAGCAACCGCAGCAAAGTGGTTTTCCCCGCGCCGTTGCTGCCGGTAATTTGTACCCATTCCCCTGCGTTGACGCGAAATGACAGATCGCTGAACAGTATTCTGTCATCCCGCTCGCAAAGTAATTCTCTGGCTTCAAGCATACCTGGTTATCTACATCCTGTTAAAAGCCCGGTTTGACTTCGCGCATATCAGGCAGTTTGTGCGCTATCCCTTTATGACAGTCAATACAGGTTTGCCCGTCTTTCACGGCCTGGTCATGCATTTTGGCCGCAACGCCTTTCTGGGCGGTTAAATCCATAAACTCGAAGTTGTGACAGTTGCGACACTCTTGCGAATTATTATCTTTCATACGCCGCCACTCATTTTGCGCCATCGTCAGACGATGATCTTCAAATTTCTGCGGTGTATCTATTAACCCCAGCGCCTTCGCGTACAGCTCTTTACTGGCCTTGATCTTACGGATCATTTTCGGGCCCCACTCATGTGGGACGTGGCAATCAGGGCAAGTCGCACGCACACCGCTGCGGTTGTTGTAGTGTACGGTTTCCATATATTCCTGGTACACCGTATTGCGCATTTCGTGACAGCTAATGCAGAACTCTTCCGTATTGGCCTTTTCCATACCGGTATTAAAGCCGCCCCAGAAAATAATGCCGCCCACAAAGCCGATTAACAACAGCGTGCCGAGCGCCAGACGGCTGGGGCGACGCCACCATTGCCAGACGCGCTTAATCCAGCCTGGTTTACGGTTAGAATTTTCCATAATGACCTCTTATTTCCCGTAACCTTTCGAGGGGGTGAAGGTATTTTCAACAATCGGCGCAGCGTCAGCCTGCGGGACGTGACATTGCAGACAGAAATAACGACGCGGCGCGACTTCAGCCAATACCTTGCCGTCGCTGTCCATAAAGTGCGTCGGACTGATGCGCGGCGCGCCGGTGGTGCGATAGCTTTCCACACCGTGGCACTGCAGGCAGCGGTTAGTATTGGTCGTCACCTGATACCCTTCAACGCTGTGCGGAACCATTGGCGGTTGATTCACATAGTTCAGCGGCATACGCTCCTGCTCTTTCGGCATGCGAATCGCCCCTTCCTGCGTCCCTGAGACTTCCGGTGACTGGCTTAGGTCCACTCCGTTTGCAGCCCAAACGGCCCCACTGACGACCAGGGCAAGCAGGGCCGTCCATTGACTCAGCTTTTTAATCAGGTCATGGCTTTTCATGATTTCGCTCCCGAACTCCATCGTGTTGTTATTGTAAAAACATCCTCAGAACAGACATCCACGCAGCGACCGCAGGCCATGCAATCGCGACTGGTTACCTGCACCGGGCTTTGCTCATCCAGCACCGGCGCACGTAGCACATGCGGTTCCGGGCAAACATGAAAACAATCCATACAGCGGTTACATCTGTTACGTTCTTTTGCCGAAACGGTTAATGCACCTTTACTTCCCACTACGCTATACAGTGCGCCCAGTGGGCAGAGATGCCCGCACCAGCCATGCTCAACGACCAGTAGATCAAATAAAAACAGCGCCAGAATCAGCAGCGCTCCACTGCCAAATCCCATTACCAGACTCCGTCCGAGCAGAGAGACGGGATTTATCCATTCCCACAGCAGCGTACCGGTCAAGGCGGAACCGACCAGGATAACCACCAGCAGGACGTACCGTATATAGCGCGGTAGGGTCGCGGACTGATTCAGGTCAAACCTTCTGCGTAACCAACTGGCTAAATCGGTGACCGGGTTCATCGGACAAACCCAGCTGCAAAACAGACGCTTACCCGCAAGGGCATACAGCACCGTGATGACGACCGCCCCCGTTAACGCAACCGTTGCCGGCAGGTGTCCGCTGGCCAGGCTTTGCAACGTAATTAGCGGATCGGTGAATGGGACAGTATCCAACAGCAGGCTGCCACTGTAATTGCCATGCAGGATCCATACGCCAAACCACGGGCCGCTCAGGAACATCGCCAGTATCAGAAACTGACTCAGACGACGCAGCAGCAGCCAGCGATGACTCTTCCACCACCCTTTTTTTGCCTGCGCTTCACGCCCGGCGTCACGTTTACGATTTGCCATTGTTCCCCTCCAGCCAGCCGAAGCGGTAATGGTGTCCTAACTCCCCTTTCGCCAGCGACAGCGGCAGCACTTTTATTGCTGGCTGCTCCAGTACGCAGACTTTTTCGCATTTCCCGCAGCCGGTACAGGCATCGCTATGGACGGTTGGAATAAACCGCGCATGCTTGCCGGTACGCATATTGCGGTCCAGCTCAAGGGTGATAGCCTCATCGATTTTCGGGCACTCGCGATAGCAAACATCGCAGCGTAGCCCTTGATAGTTGAGGCAGTTTTCGTGATCCAGCAGTACCGCCAGCCCCATACGCGAATCGTCAATGGATTCAATTTCCTTGTCCAACGCGCCGCTGGGGCAGACTTTGGCGCACGGAATGTCCTCACACATTTCGCAAGGAATATCGCGGGCGACAAAATAGGGCGTACCTGCTGCCAGCCCGGAGGCCAGCGTCGCCAGTTTCAGCGTGTCATACGGGCATGCCTGAACGCACTGACCGCAGCGCACACAGGCGCTGGCGAATGCCTCCTCGCTCAGTGCGCCTGGCGGGCGTAACCGCACGCCGGTTGCACGTGCGGTTTGCTGTTGTAACCCCAGCGCCACGCCAACGACGGCCAGCCCGCCCGCCGCGCGAACCATGTCGCGCAGAAAACGGCGGCGGCCATTTTGGGGTTTTGCTGACCGGGACATAACGCGTTACACCTTCGCCAGTTTCACGGCGCACTTCTTGAAATCCGTCTCTTTGGAGAGCGGATCCGTCGCATCCAGCGTCAGATTGTTCACCAGCTGTGCGGCATCGAAGAACGGCATGTATACCAGCCCCTGCGGCGGACGGTTACGCCCGCGCGTTTCAACAATCGAGATAACTTCGCCACGGCGGGAAACCACTTTGACTTTATCGCCACGGCGCAGATCGCGCGCTTTTGCATCCAGCGGGTGGATAAACAGCACAGCTTCCGGGAAGGCGCGGTGCAGTTCAGGCACACGACGCGTCATGCTGCCGGTATGCCAGTGCTCCAGCACGCGTCCAGTGGAAAGCCACAGGTCATACTCTTTATCCGGCGCTTCAGCGGCAGGTTCAAATGGCAGCGCGAAGATGACTGCTTTGCCGTCCGGCTTACCATAGAACTTGTAGCTTTCCCCCGCTTTCACGTACGGGTCGTTGCCTTCGCTGTAGCGCCACTGAGTCTCTTTGCCCTCAACGACCGGCCAGCGTAAACCGCGCGCTTTGTGGTAATCGTCGAATGGTGCGAGATCGTGCCCGTGGCCACGGCCAAACCAGGCGTACTCTTCGAACAGCCCTTTTTGCAGATAGAAGCCCAGCTCGCGGGATTCATCGTTGAGCTGATCTTCAGCCAGTTCAGCTACCGGGAATTTGGTCACGGCTGGCGTGGCGAACAGCACGTCATACAGCGTTTTGCCGCGCAGCTCCGGTTTCTGCGCCAGTAGTTCTTCCGGCCATACCTCTTCTGTTTTGAAGCGACGGGAAAACTGCACCAGTTGCCACAGATCCGATTTCGATTCACCCGGCGCTTTAATCTGCTGACGCCAGAACTGAGTGCGGCGTTCCGCGTTACCGTAAGCCCCTTCTTTCTCTACCCACATTGCGGTCGGTAGGATCAGGTCGGCTGACAGGGCGCTCACCGTCGGGTACGGATCGGAGACGATGATGAAGTTGCGCGGATCGCGCCAGCCCGGCATACGCTCTTCGTTGATGTTCGGACCGGCCTGCATGTTGTTGGTGCACATCGTCCAGTAGACATTGAGTTTGCCATCTTTCAGCGCACGGTCTTGCGCCACGGCATGCAGCCCGACTTTTGCCGGAATGGTCCCTGATGGGATATTCCAGTGCTTCTCACAGATATCGCGGTGTTTTTCGTTGGTGACCACCATGTCCGCAGGCAGACGATGGGAGAACGTCCCAACTTCACGCGCGGTACCGCAGGCGGAAGGCTGACCGGTCAATGAGAACGGACCACAGCCTGGCTGAGAAATTTTACCGGTCAGCAGGTGCAGGTTATAGACCAGGTTGTTGGCCCACACGCCGCGGGTATGCTGGTTAAAGCCCATCGTCCAGTAGGAGATGACTTTTTTCTTCGGATCGGCATACAACTGCGCCAACTGTTCCAGTTGATCTTTCGGTACGCCGGTCATTTCGGCGGTTTTATCCAGCGTGTACTCAGCAACGAAGGCTTTGTAATCCTCAAAGCTCATCGGTTCAGAGGCATCGGAACCTGGATTCTTCGCCGCTTTTTCCAGCGGATGAGTTGGACGCAGGCCGTAGCCGATGTCCGTCACCCCTTTACGCAGGTTAACGTGCTTGCTAAAGAAATCCTGGTTGATCGCATTGTTTTGAATGATGTAGTTAGCGATGTAGTTGAGGATCACCAGATCGGTTTGCGGCGTGAAGACCATACCGTTATCCGCCAGCTCAAAACTACGATGCTGGAAGGTGGAGAGCACCGCGACGGTAACATTCGGATCGGACAGACGACGGTTGGTGATGCGCGACCACAGAATCGGGTGCATCTCCGCCATATTCGCGCCCCACAAGACGAAAGCATCGGCATGCTCAATATCGTCATAACAGCCCATCGGCTCATCCATACCAAAGGTACGCATAAAACCAACCACCGCTGACGCCATGCAGTGACGCGCGTTCGGGTCGATGTTATTAGAACGGAAGCCGGCTTTAAACAATTTGGCGGCGGCGTAACCTTCCCAAATCGTCCACTGACCCGAGCCGAACATGCCGATAGACTCTGGGCCTTTTTCTTTCATGGACGTTTTGAATTTCTCTTCCATCACGTCAAAGGCCTGCTCCCAGCTAATCGGCGTGAATTCACCTTCTTTGTGATACTTCCCGTTCTTCATGCGCAGCATCGGCTGTGTTAAACGGTCTTTTCCGTACATGATTTTCGGCAGGAAGTAACCTTTGATGCAGTTAAGCCCACGGTTAACCGGCGCATCCGGATCGCCCTGGCATGCCACTACACGCCCTTGCTGCGTCCCGACCAATACGCCACAGCCTGTCCCGCAGAAACGGCACGGGGCTTTGTCCCATTTGATGGCTTCTTGCTGACCGACTACCGCGCGGGCTACGCCCGGCACGCTTAACCCGGCAGCCGCCGCAGCGGCCGCAACGGCGTTAGCTTTCATAAAGCTACGACGACTGAGTTTCATGGTGTTTCCTCACCTTGCTCATCCTGCTGGTGATAAACCAGCGACACCGCCAGCACGCCCGCAACGTTGCGCACTGACTCAATAGTTTTCATTAGCGTTTCACTTTGCTCTGCTTCCACCACCACAATGAGCTGGCCGCTTTCCACATCGCTAAGTGCAACTTCGCAACCCGGAAACGAACGCAACTGCGTGGCGATATCATTGATATGCTGACTTTTGGCCTGAACGACCAGGCTGCAGACCTGCCAGTTACTGTCCATGGTTGTACTCCGCATTAATGGCTGATACCGGGCAAATCGCGACACACGCGCCGCATCCGTTACAGGCCTGATTGTCGAGCTGTGGCTGATAAATACCGGACAGCGTGGGGCGAAAGGTTATGGCCATGGGTTCACAGCTATCCTGACAGCGATGACACTCAACTGACTGGTGTGCGAGACAGTTTTCCCCGATCGTAAAATTCAGATCCCATGCCCTGGTGTGGCGCAGAAGAAAAAGTGATTCGGGACAGGCCTCTGCGCAGGCATAACAAAAGCTGCACTCGCCGTGTTTGAAATTTACGCTCGGATAACCACCCTGGCCTCGCTGCAGGATGTCGGTTTCACACGCCTGGATGCAGGCGTCACAACGAAGGCAATGGGCCAGAAAGTGAGAGTCTTCCTTGCTCCACGGCGGACGGATCCCTGCGTTGGCGTTACGCCAACTGCCTGTCAACATGCCTCGACGGGATAAATCAACCATGACATTGTCCTTCCATAATGACGCTCTCCCCCGGCGGGTTGAACGACATAAAAAACTGCACTATTTATGAGTAGTTATTTTTAGTCGTAAGATATTTCAGGATGTGTAAGAGGAGCATACCCCGATCGGGGTAAATGCTGTTGCCGGATCAAAAGAGTGTTGAGTTGACGGGAAAAAATGCGCTTTTGCTCACATTTCAATGGGTTATATAATAAATTACACAACGAATACATCACAAAGAGAATAATCTTAAAATTAAGATAAATCTTAGAATATATCGCTACGCATAACCGACAACACTCAAATACTCACTGAAAATATAAGTAAATCCAGATTAATAGATAATGCAAATATGTTAACCTGCCCCAGACTCGTTCATAAGACAGAAGAAAGGAAACACTGTGAACAATAAGATGAAGACAATTGTCCCTGCCGTGCTTTTCGCCGCCTTTGCCAGCACCTCTGCCTGGGCTGGCAGTAACGATACCGGTGCTCAGCCGCTGGAAAAGGTCGCCCCTTATCCTAAAGCGGAAAAGGGTATGAAGCGCCAGGTAATCCAGCTTCCCCCTGAGAAAGATGAATCTACCCTGAAAGTAGAACTATTAATCGGCCAGACGCTGGAGGTCGACTGCAACCAACATCGCCTGGGCGGAGAACTGGATAGCAAAACGCTGGAAGGTTGGGGATACGACTACTATGTTTTCGACAAAGTCACCTCTCCGGTTTCAACCATGATGGCCTGCCCGGACGGTAAAAAAGAGAAGAAATTTATTACCGCGTATCTGGGTGATGACGGTATGCTGCGCTACAACAGCAAGTTGCCGATTGTGGTCTACACCCCGGAAAACGTGGAAGTGAAATACCGTATCTGGAAAGCGGAAGAGAAGATTCAGGACGCCGTCGCGCGCTAAGTGAGAATGTGCCGGATGGCGGCGTTCCGCCTTATCCGGCCTACAGACGCGTGAACCAGGCCGGATAAGCGCTGCGCTTATCCGGCATTTTATTTACAGCGCGATATCCGCCACAGCTTTCTGCTCAGGCTGCGGTTGAGCCTGAGGTTTCAACTGCGGTTTTGGCGCTTCATCGGCAACCTGCGGCTTGTCGTATTTCAGACCCAGAACTTCGCTGGTGTATTGCAGCTCTTGTTCAGTTGCCTCAATGTTTCCGTTCAGCTTAGTACCATAAGACGGAATAATCGTTTTCAGCTTCGCCTGCCACTCGGGGCTGGCGACTTTATCTTTAAACACTTTTTCCATCAGATGCAGCATGATCGGCGCCGCGGTTGATGCACCAGGCGAAGCGCCCAGCAGTGCAGCAATCGTACCTTCTTTATCGCTGACCACTTCAGTTCCCAGACGTAGCACGCCGCCCTTTTCTGCATCACTTTTAATGATCTGCACACGCTGACCCGCCTGCCATAGACGCCAGTCCTCTTTTTTCGCCTGCGGATAGTATTCTTGCAGTGCGGCAAAACGGTCGTCATCGCTCAGCATCACCTGACTTACCAGATATTTCACCAGATCGAAGTTATCCAGACCTACGTTGACCATCGGCATAAAGTTCGACGTCGTGGTCGAGCTGAGCAGATCCCACAATGAACCGTTTTTCAGGAACTTGGTGGAGAATGTCGCGAATGGCCCAAACAGCACGACACGCTTGCCATCCAGGATACGGGTATCGATGTGCGGTACCGACATCGGCGGCGCGCCCACAGAGGCCTGACCATACACTTTCGCCAGGTGGCGATTCACTACGTCCGGGTTTTCCGCCACCAGGAACTGGCCGCCAACCGGGAATCCGGCATAGCCTTTCGCTTCTGGAATGTCGGTTTCCTGCAACAGCTTCAGCGCAGCGCCACCGGCACCGATAAAGACAAACTTCGCCTTGATATCATGTTCCGCTTCGTTGTTTTTCAGATCGGCGACCGTAACGGTCCAGCTATTGTCTGCATTACGCTTAAAGCCACGCACTTCAGTACTGAGCTGCAGCGCAAAGTTGGGCTTTTTCTGCAACGAGGCAATCAGTTGGCGCGTGATTTCACCATAGTTAACGTCAGTACCAATCTCGGTGCGCGTTGCCGCGACTTTCTGTTTCGGATCGCGACCTTCCATAACCAGCGGCGCCCACTCTTTAATCTGCGCGTGATCTTCGGAATAACGCATACCACGGAATAAGGTGCTCTGCTGCAGTGCGGTGTAACGGGCGCGCAAGAAATTCACGTTCTCGTCGCCCCAGACAAAACTCATATGCGGGACGGTAGTGATAAATGAGCGCGGTTCATGCATCACGCCATTATTGACCTGATAAGCCCAAAACTGACGGGAAATCTGGAAGGCTTCGTTGATTTCGACTGCCTTTTCAATGCTGATGCTACCGTCGGCCTTTTTAGGCGTGTAGTTCAGCTCCATCAGTGCGGAGTGGCCGGTTCCGGCGTTGTTCCAGCCGTTCGAACTTTCCTGAGCGACGCCATCCAGTCGCTCGACCATGGTCATTGACCATTGTGGCTCCAGCTCTTGTAAATAGGTTCCCAGCGTGGCGCTCATGATACCGCCGCCAATCAACAGTACATCCGTTTCCTGCTCTTCCGCCGCTTTCGCTTTTGCTGCCATTGAGACAACGTTCAGCCCTACAGCCATGGTGAAGAGCATGGCAGTCACTTTTTTCATAATGTTAATGCCTTACTTTTAGTATCGCTTTTTGCTTTTAATGCAGGTGAAAATCGAGCGGCACCAACGGTAACACTTAAGTAAAAATAATTAAATATTGTTTATAAATTATATTTTAATTTTAAAAATGTTATTAATACGTTGATAATTTATACAGTTATTGACAATCACTTCTGGAAACCTGCCCGCCAGACGCGTACTATGCTGCGCTTTGCTATTCACGCACGGATGCCTGTCGGTCTGCTGTTATCAGGCCCTTTCTGACCTGAGAGTTACTATGTCTGCAACACACTCCTCCCCTGCGGTGACAGAACAGAGCACCCGCGCCGTACTGCGACAACCCCGCCTGTTGGTACGAGAAACGCTGGCGGGGGTGGTAACCGCCCTGGCGCTGATCCCGGAAGTGATCTCTTTTTCCGTTATTGCTGGCGTCGATCCTAAAGTCAGCCTGATAGCTTCCGTCGTGTTGTGCCTGGCGATGTCTTTTTTAGGTGGCCGTCCGGCAATGGTTACCGCCGCGGCAGGATCGGTTGCGCTGGTGATTGGTCCGATGGTGCATCAACATGGCGTGCAGTACATTCTGCCAGCGGTGGTGCTGGCTGGGATGATTCAGATCCTGTTTGGCGTATCAGGGATGGCGCGTCTGATGCGATTCATTCCTACAGCCGTCATGACCGGCTTTGTCAACGCCCTGGGCATTTTGATTTTCTTTGCCCAGGTCCCGCATTTCTGGGGGAAAAGTCCGCTAATCTGGGGACTGTTTATCCTGACGCTGCTGATTGTGCTGTGGGTTCCGCGATTGATTAAAACAATCCCCGCGCCGCTTATCGCCATCGTGCTGCTGACGATATTTACTGTAAGCAGTGGGCAACTGTTACCAACCGTCGGTGATGGAGGTTCAATGAGCGGTAGCCTTCCGGGGTTAACGCAGTTGTTAGTGCCGCTCAACCTGCAAACATTGGCCATTATCTGGCCCTGTGCGCTGAGCATCGCTTTTGTCGGTTTGATGGAGTCGCTGTTAACCGCCCGTCTGGTGGATGATCTGACGGTGACACCGTCGAATAAGAATCGAGAGAGCACTGGACTGGGGATAGCCAATATTCTGGCCGGATTTTATGGCGGCATTGCCGGGTGCGCGATGATTGGTCAGACCATCGTTAACGTCGAGATGGGCAAAGGACGCAGCCGCGTTTCGACGATTGTCGCCGGGCTGGTGTTGCTGCTGCTAGTCACCGCGTTGAGCGAAGTCATGGCGAAAATACCCATGTCGGTGCTGGCGGGAATTATGGTGATTGTGGCGGTGAAAACCTTCAGTTGGCAGAGTATCCAGCCCGCGACACTGACGAAAATCCCCGTTACTGAAACGCTGGTCATGCTGATAACCGTCGGCGCAACGGTCGCTACCGGCAACCTGGCGATTGGCGTGGTTGCCGGGGTGATGACGATGCTCATCCTGCCGCGCATCGTCAGACGTAAACGCGCGGCTACATCAGAAATAGCGTTGCCAGACCGAGAAAAATAAAGAAACCGCCGGTATCGGTGATTGCCGTGATCATGACGCTTGAGCCGACCGCTGGGTCGCGCCCGAGCTTCACCATCGTCATGGGAATAATCACCCCCATCAACGCCGCCATCAGCAGATTAAGCATCATCGCCAGGGTCATCACGCCGCCGAGCGCCATATCATCGTACAGCCACCAGGTAATGCCGCCCATAATCCCACCCCAGACGAGGCCATTTACCAGCGCCACGCCCATCTCGCGCAGGATCAAAAATGTCAGGTTTCCCGGCTGAATATTTTGTAGCGCCAACGCGCGAACAATCATGGTAATAGTTTGATTTCCGGTATTGCCGCCGATCCCTGCCACAATCGGCATCAGCGAGGCCAGCGCCACCAGTTGCGAGATCGTATGTTCAAAGCCATCAATGACCCGCGAGGCGATAAAGGCGGTACAGAGATTAATGGCCAACCATGCCCAGCGGGTTTTTACCGCTTTGGTAACAGGAGCAAACACATCCTCTTCGGCGCTCAAGCCCCCCATTCGACGCAGATCGGTATCGGTCTCTTCGTATACCACATCAACGATCTCATCAATGGTCAAACGGCCCATCAACTTACCGGCAGGATCAACCACCGCGGCACTGACCAGGTTGTCACGTTCGAATGTACGCGCGGCGTTTTCGGCAATGTCTTCCGGGGAAAAGGTGAGTGGGTCATCTTCCATCACCTCGCTGACTTTACGCTGCACATCATTGAGCAGGATACAGGTTAGCGTCAGTTCGCCGACCAGCACCTTATTGCGATCGGTCACGAAAAGTTTATCGGTGTTCTCCGGCATCCTGCCCAGCCGCCGTAAATAGCGCTGCACCACTTCCAGCGTCACGTCCGGGCGCACGGTGATGACTTCGAACTCCATAATCGCACCGACGCGATTCTTCTCATAGTGCAGTACCTGGCGCACGCGCGCCCGCTCCTCTGCGGGTAACGTTGCCAGCAGACGGCCTGTGAGATTACGCGGCAAATGCTGGACCAGATAAATCTGTTCATCGATGTCGAGATATTGCAGGGCATCCAGCAGCTCGCGGTCGCTCATCTCATCAATCAGATCGTCCCAGACGTTTTCTGACGCCTCAAGCAGGACGTTACCGCGTTTTTCATTTTGGACCAGCCGCCACAGGGCGTGGCGCTCTTCAGAAGGTAATGCTTCGAGGGTATCGGCCAGATCGGGCGGCGGCAGGTGCGCCACCAGCGCCCCTACCTCAGCAATATCGTCGGCTAAGGTACCGACGTCATATTGCTCAGCCAGGGTAAGCTTGCCCAACAGCGTGGAAATAATGGCTTTATCAGTGGTCAGCAGCCAGATGAGGCGCGCGCGCTCTTCATCACGCAGTCTGGCGCTGTTTTTGTTGAATGCGGACATTAATCATAAATCCATGATATGAAATATCATTAATCATGATGCCGATTTATGTAAATAACAATAAACGCAACCGCCGGGCGGCTAAAAAACCGGCGGTTGCAGGGATTACGCAGTACGAGCGACGGCATCTCGCGAGGCGGCGTCACGCTCATCGCCCACGAGTTCACTTAACTGTCCGTTACGCATCTCCAACAGACGATCGGCGTGAACAAAATAGTGATCGTCATGGCTAATAGCGAAGATGGTTTTACCCATTTCCTGCATCAGCGGCAATAACACCTGATAGAACTCACGGCGGAAGTGCGGGTCCTGATCGGCAGCCCATTCATCCAGCAGAATAATGTCACGCTCCTCCGCCAGCGCCAGCAGCAGCGCTACGCGTTTTTTCTGCCCTTTCGACAGCTTGAGATTGAGAATACGCCCATCGTTCAGCTCAAGCTTGTGACCCATCTTCAGATGTTCCAGCCACTTCACCACCAGCGCCGGATCGGCCTCTTTACCTTCCGGACCGAGCAGTTTGTCGAACAACCAGACGTCGGTAAACACGGCGGAGAACAGCTTGCGATAGTCCTCTGGTTTTTCGACAGCAACCGCTTTGCCGTCGAGCAGGATCTCGCCTGACTGCGGTTGATACAACCCGGTGAGTAACATAGCCAGTGTGGATTTCCCGCTACCATTGCCGCCAATCAGGAAGATCAGTTCCCCGCGACGAATAGTCAGATTTACCGGTCCGACAGAGAACGCATTATCCTGATAGTGGAATACCACGTTACGCAGCTCCAGCGTTTGCCAGTCCGGAAACGCGGTTGGTCGCGGGAATTCGGCCTTAAAGGGCGCCAGTGAGAATTTATTCAGCTTGTTAAAGGCGACCTGTGCGGTGAGCAGCGTCGGCAGTGCGCCAACGGCAGAAAGCAGCGGCGTACGCAGGAATAACAGCGTCAGCGAATAGGTCGCCGCCACGGCGGTATCCGCCCAGCCCAGACTGTTAGCCATCCAGAACACCAGGCCAATGGCGCCCAGCATCATAATGTTCGACCAGTTCACCGCGCTGAGGTGGAAGGTATCGGCACGGATAATATGGTGACGATATTCTTTAGCGTCCGGGACGTATAATTGATTAAAGATATGCTCGGCGCGCTCGCGGTTGAGCGTCAACTCTTTGCGCCCTTCCAGCACCGTCTGGTAATCGTTGTACAATTTGTCTTCTGTTTCGCGCAGGGTCGCCATATGTTTATATACCCGCGCGACCAGCACAAACCCGCCCCAGATGGTGATTGCCATCCAGATTGCCGTCACCAGCAGCATTTTGGTTGATAGCATCGCCAGATACGCCGCCGACCCAATAGTCAGGATAATCCCCTGCACCAGCTCAGGCAGACGAACAAAAGCAATGGTGATGTTGCGGATATCGCTGGTTAAACCGGCCAGCAACGAGGCGCTGCCAAGCTGTTCGATACGCTCGACGTGGGTGTCCAGAATACGCTTGATAAATTCACTACGCAGGCGGTAAACAAAGTGGTGTCCCAGCGTGGTTAACGCCAGCTGTGAGCCAAGGGTAACAACCATCAACAGCAGCAGCAGGCCAAGAAACTCCGGCAGCACCATCAACGTGGTGTCGACCGTTTCAATCAGGCGCTGGTTAATAAACGCAATCAGCCCAATTCCCAACGCAGCGCTGGCGAGGCTGAGCGCCATGACGCTGATAAATGGCCAGCGATACTGCCGCCAGACAAGAAGTAAAAGTTCCATGCAAACAACCCGGACAAGTAATAACAGCCCGCAGTTTAAACATCTCTTTGCCGACAGCAATAATAATTCTTATTTTTATTCTTTTTTACCAGCCTGGCGAAACGTCAGATTGTAACGACAGTCACCGGTTAACGGATGATACCCTGTCTTAAGCGGCTGGATCCCATGATAAAACAGCCGTGAGTTCCCACCCCATACCACGACATCGCCATGCTCCAGCAGTAAACGTTTTAAAGGGTCATTACGGCGCAAACCGCCAAACTGAAAGATGGCCGGTAACCCTAGCGAGACAGAAACGATAGGCGCCCGCAGGTCAGGTTCGTCTTTATCCTGATGTAATGACAGTTTCGCCCCTGGCGTGTAGCGGTTAATAAGGCAGGCATCGGGTTGAAAATCGGCATAGCCCGCCGCCGTTGCCGCCTGCTGGCACAGCGCAGCGAAAGCATCCGGCATCGGCGGCCAAGGCGTACCGGATAGTGGGTCAAACGGAGAATAAAGGTAGCCATGTTGATCCGTCGTCCAGCCCAAATGACCGCAGTTGGTCATCGCCACCGACATCGTGTAACCGCCGGGCGTCACCATCTGGCGAAACGGCGACTGTCGGGCGACAGCCGCGATCGCCTGCAGCAAAGAAGGTGCGGACTCAAAGGCAAAACGCCGCAAAATTACCGCGCCGGATGCCAGCGGTTCCTGCCAGGGTTTCTCATCCGCAAAAAGATCAAGCATTACGTTTCCTCCCCAGTAGTTTCTCGTTGCAGTAACTGCGCTTTGCGCGCAATACCCCAGCGGTAGCCCGAAAGCGCGCCATCATTACGGATCACCCGGTGACACGGGATGACAATCGCCAGTTTGTTGGCTCCGCAGGCGCTGGCCACCGCGCGCACCGCTTTCGGTTTACCGATGGCGCTGGCTAACTGCTGGTAACTAACCGTCTTCCCACATGGGATTGCGCGCAGCGCCTGCCACACCTGCAGCTGGAATGCGGTCCCGAGGATATCCAGCGGCAGCGACAATGGCGTATTGCGCGTATTAATCACGGCGATGACCTCACGCACATGCTGCTGGAAATCGGCATCGGCTGCTTCATCCTGAGCGGCGGGAAACAGCTCATGCAGTTCCGCGACCAATGTAGCATCATCATCACCCAGCAAGATCGCGCAGATACCGCGTTCGCTTTCCGCCACCAGGCAACGACCCAGGGCGCAATCTGCCAGGGTATAGCGCACAGAAACGTTGTCGCCGCCTTTGCGAAATTGCCTGGCGGTCATCCCTAGTGCCTGATCCGCTTGCCGGTAATAGCTGCTGCTGTCGGGGAATCCGGCGTTCAGAATCGCCTCGGTTACTGGTGCTCCTTTTGCCAGGGCATCGCGCAGACGACGAGCGCGCCAGGACTGCTGCCACGCTTTCGGGGTCATGCCCGTCGTGGCTTTAAACAGACGGTGCAAGTGATACGGGCTCATCGCCACCTGCTGCGCCAGCTCATCCAGCGTGAGGGGCGACTCCTGCTCCAGCAACTGACAGGCGTGGGCTATTTTGTCCAGCCGATGCTGCTGCGCGCTGTCTTTATCCGGCTGGCAGCGTTTACAGGGCCGAAACCCGGCAGCCTGCGCCTGCTCGGCATCAGCAAAGAAACTGACATTTTTGCGCAGCGCATGCTTCGCCCGACAGGACGGGCGGCAGAAAATACCGGTAGTGTGGACGGCGAAAACAAACTGACCGTCGGCGTCAGCATCACGATCCACAACAGACTGCCAGCGGTCATCATCAGTTATGTGTAAACGACTTTTCATTATGGACTCCTTTGTTAAGCATAGCGCTTAGCCTCAGTGTGTCCTGATAGCCAGGTATAAAAACCCGCAATCTTGCTTTTTAATTTTTTTCGCTGAGCAGAAAGCTTTTAAACTGCGGCGACATCCAGGTTTTAAACCCTTTCCCCTCTTTCATAATCATATACACCGCCAGCCCTTCACGACGCACCACCTCTTTGGCCTTTTCCGGGCCGAGCACCATCAAACCGGTATCCCAGCCGTCAGCCTCCAGCGCCGTAGGGGCTATCACCGTCACAGACACCAGATTGTGTTCGATCGGACTCCCTGTTTGCGGATCGATAACATGCGACAGGCGTTTACCGTCCAGCTCGTAATAGTTACGGTAGCTACCGGAGGTGCTGATGCCGTGCCCGTTAATGTCGACAACCGCTTGCACCGCGTTTTCACGATCGGTGGGTTTCTGGATCGCCACCCGCCATGGATGGCCTTCCGCATTCATACCACGACTGTTTAGCGCACCGCCAACGGAAACCAGATAACGGGCGATCCCCTCTTGCTCCATCAGTCGCGCCAGATGATCGGCGGCATAACCTTCACCAACGGTAGACAGATCCACATACAGATCCGGCAAGTCTTTTTGCAGGTAATCCCGATGAGCCTCATTAATCACTTTCAAATGTGAAAGTCCGGTTTGCGCTTTTGCGGCGTCAATTTGCGCCTGAGCGGGAATGTGTACGGGTTGCTGATCCGGACCGAAACCCCACAGGTTAACCAACGGTCCCACGGTAATATCCATCGCCCCATCGGTTTTCGCGCCAATTCGCAGCGCCGACGTGACGATATCCGCCATAGCGTCATTAACCGGCCACGGCGACAGGCTTTTCGACAGATTAAAGCGCATCAGGGCAGAATCATTTTTATAGGTTGAAAGAAGCTGATCGTCAGCATCAAGCTGAGTCTGGATCTTCGCCTGCAACTCCCTGGCGCGTTTGGCATCCACGCCCACCGCGCTGACCCGCCAGAAGGTGCCCATCGTTTTACCTTCCAGAACGGTGGCGGATTGTGCGGTCTGAGCCGGTTTAGGGGCCTCATCGCACCCGACAAAAAAGATCGTCACAGCTATTAGCGCTGCGCGATAAAAATTCATTTCCATACGTAATTATCCTCATGCGAACGGGCGCAAGAGTACACCAAAAATCGTTGTTTGTACGGCGAAAAAAAAGCATTAAAAAAGGCCCCGCAGGGCCTTTTAACAATAATAAGCGCAGATTAGAACTGGTAAACCAGGCCCAGTGCTACGATATCATCGGTAGAGATGCCAGCATCACGAGTGAACTGGTTGTCATCCAGCAGGTTGATTTTGTAATCAACATAGGTGGACATGTTTTTGTTGAAGTAGTAGGTTGCGCCAACATCAACATATTTCACGATGTCCTGGTCACCGTAACCATTGTTCAGGTCTTTACCTTTAGACTGCAGGTAAGCCACAGACGGACGCAGACCGAAGTCGAACTGGTACTGCGCAACAGCTTCGAAGTTCTGCGCTTTGTTAGCCCAGCCCAGGTTACCCGCACGCGTTGCGTTGTAGGTCTGGGTGTACTGTGCTGCCAGGTACACGTTGTTCGCGTCGTATTTCAGACCACCAGTGTAAGTTTCAGCACGATCGCCAGTACCGAAGTTCAGCTTGTTCTGCTCGTCAGTACGTTTAGAGCTGGTGACTGCAGTACCCAGGGAGAAGCCTTCACCGATATCATAGGTGATAGATCCGCCAACGCCGTCGCCGTTCTGATTCAGTGCATCACGACCGTTGCCGGTCACACCCGTCATGCCTTCGCTTTCCGGGCTACCGTTTTTACCCTGGTACTGAATGGCAAAGTTCAGGCCATCAACCAGACCGAAGAAGTCGGTGTTACGGTAGGTCGCGAAGCCGTTACCACGCTGCTGCATGAAGTTGTCAGAAGTGTAAGTGTCGCCACCGAATTCCGGCAGAACGTCGGTCCAGGACGTTACGTCGTAAACCACGCCGTAGTTACGACCGTAGTCGAAAGAACCTGCATCAGCGAACTTCAGACCAGCAAACGCCACACGGGTCCAGGCGTTGTTTTCGTTTTCAGAGGAGTTACCCATGATCTGGTATTCCCACTGGCCGTAACCGGTCAGTTGGTCGTTAACCTGGGTTTCGCCTTTGAAGCCGATACGCATATAGGTCTGATCACCATCTTTAGAAGAGTCATCAGAGAAATAGTGCAGACCATCGACTTTACCGTACAGGTCTAATTTGTTGCCGTCTTTGTTGTAAATTTCAGCCGCATTTGCTGCGCCTGCTACCAGCAGAGCCGGTACCAGGAGGGACAGTACTTTAACTTTCATGTTATTAACCCTCTGTTATATGCCTTTATTGCTTTTTTATGCCACTGCTCACTGGCTAACCCTCATTAACCAGTCGGCAACTTCATTCTCCGCAAAAACACAGAATAATCCAACACGAATATGATACTAATACTTTAAAGATGTTTCATTTATCTATGTAGATGTTTCAAAATATTAACAAAAGGGAACTTTTTTTTAATTAAGAAAATGGAGAGAATAAGCACAAATAGTCAAGAATCATTATAAATGATATATAAATCAATAAATTAAGTAAAGAGCAACCATAGCACTGAATGATAAAAAAAAATCTTCACTCGCAACTAAAATAGACTCGCTATCATCATTAACTTTATTTATTACCGTCATTCATTCATGAATGTCTGTTTACCCCTATTTCAACCGAATGCTCTGCGTTCGGTTTTTTTTTACTCTTCTTTACACAAAGCTGACTGCTCTGTGCTACCGATGAAAAACTATCACGTCTATTAATCATCCCGTCACGTCGAGATCAGAAATAAACCTTATTATTAATTTCTTGTTATTTAATGCTAAATGTATACATTCACTACAAAATATTTGTACCCGTTATTATCCGCTGTACACTTTTGCACCATCGGGGGGTTGCAGCAAAATGTGACGTAGACAATGCAAACTCTGTGGCATGGTCCAGGTATGGCAATTCATACATTACCCTTTATACTGCCCCTTCAACTTTCGCGTCGTTTAACAGGTCATAAACACGAATGAGTCAGTCTGACACAACGGCTTCTACCCGATTCTCCCTACTACCGGGAAATATTACCCGTTACTTCTTATTACTGATCGTGGTGCTGTTGGTGATGATGGGCGTCATGGTCCAGAGCGCCGTCAATACCTGGCTAAAGGATAAGAGCTATCAGATTGTCGATATCACCCATGCCATTCATAAAAGGGTCGATACCTGGCGATACGTGACCTGGCAAATTTATGACAATATTGCCGCCACGCCGAGCTCGCCTGGCGCAGAAGGGCTGCAGGAAACTCGCCTGAAACAAGATGTCTACTATCTTGAAAAACCTCGCAGAAAAACCGAGGCGCTGATTTTCGGCTCACATGACAGCTCTACGCTGGAGATGACCCAACGAATCTCAACCTATCTGGATACGCTGTGGGGCGCGGAAAATATTCCATGGTCAATGTATTACCTTAATGGTCAGGACAATAGCCTGATCCTTATCTCAACATTGCCGCTAAAAGATCTGACTTCCGGCTTTAAGGAATCGACGATCGGTAATATTGTCGACTCCCGGCGCGCTGAAATGTTGCAGCAGGCCAATGCGCTGGATGAGCGCGAAAGCTTCTCGTCGCTGCGCCGTCTGGTCTGGCAAAACGGACATTACTTCACGCTGCGCACGACCTTTAATCAGCCGGGACATCTGGCAACGGTTGTCGCCTTTGACCTGCCGATTAATGACCTGATCCCTGCCGGCATGCCGCTGGACAGTTTCCATCTGGTACCTGATACCAGCTCAACGACTGAACATGTTAATGAAAAAGAGTCGCCTGACAGCGTCAGTATTAGCTTCAACAACAGTAAAATTGAGATCTCATCGGCGCTGGACACGACGGATATGCGGCTGGTCTGGCAGGTTCCATTTGGCTCATTGCTACTCGATACGCTGCAAAACATTCTGCTGCCGCTGTTACTGAACATCGCGTTGCTGGCCCTGGCGCTGTTTGGTTATACCACCTTTCGTCACCTCCCTGCCCGTTCAACCGAAGTGGCGCCAAATCATGCGGCAAATAATGAACTGCGGATCCTGCGTGCGATCAATGAAGAGATTGTTTCCCTGCTGCCGCTGGGATTGTTGGTGCACGATCAAGAAGCCAACCGCACGGTAATTAGCAATAAAATTGCCGACCACCTGCTGCCGCATTTAAATCTGCAAAATATTACCAGTATGGCGGAACAACATCAGGGCGTTATTCAGGCCACTATCAATAATGAACTGTATGAAATCAGGCTGTTTCGCAGCCAGATCTCATCGCGAACGCAGATCTTTATCATTCGTGACCAGGACCGTGAAGTACTGGTTAATAAGAAGTTGAAGCAAGCGCAGCGGCTGTATGAGAAAAACCAGCAGGCCCGCGCGGCCTTTATGCAGAATATTGGTAATGCGCTGAAGGACCCGGCTAAAACACTGGCTGCTAATGCCGCCGCGCTCAATACCCCCGACAGCCAAAAACTGGCCAATCAGGCCGACGTTCTGGTTCGCATGGTGGATGAAATCCAGTTGGCTAACTTGCTGGAAAGCGACGCCTGGAAAGGTGAATCGACGCTGTTTTCCGTGCAGGCGTTGATTGACGACGTGGTCCCGGAGGTGTTGCCGGCTATTAAGCGTAAAGGGCTGCAGCTACTGATTAAAAATCACCTTAGCGCTCATGACGAACGCCGTGGCGACCGCGATGCCCTGCGTCGTATTTTGCTGTTGCTGATTCAATATGCGGTAACCACCACGCAGATTGGTAAAATCACACTGGAGGTTGATCAGGATGAATCGGAAGCTGAACGTCTGACCTTCCGCATTCTGGATACCGGGGAAGGCGTCACGCTACAGGAAGTTGATAACCTGCATTTCCCGTTCATTAATGACACACAAGGCGATCGTTATGGCAAAGCCAACCCGTTAACGTTTTGGCTGTGCGATCAGTTAGCCCGTAAGCTGGGTGGACACCTGAACATTAAAGCGCGGGAAGAGCTTGGAACACGTTATATAGTCCATGTTAAAATGCCTCTGCACGATCAACATGCTGATAGTGAAGAGCGCCTGTTAGATGACGTCTGCGTGATGGTTGATGTGACCTCTAATGACGTACGGAGCATTGTATTACGTCAACTGGAAAACTGGGGGGCAACCTGCATCACGCCCGACGAACGGTTGAATAGTCAAGAATATGATCTCTTTTTAACAGATAATCCGTCTAATCTTACTGCCTCGGGCTTGCTTTTAAGCGATGATGAGTCTGGCGTACGGAAAATTGGCCCCGGCCAGCTGCGCGTCAACTTTAATATGAGCAATGCTATGCAGGAAGCTGTCCTCGAGCTGATAGAAGAGCAGTTGGCACAAGAAGAGCTCCAGGAGCTCCCTCTCGGCGGAGATGCAAACGCCGAACTTCATGCCAGCGGTTACTATGCACTCTTTGTAGACACAGTACCGGATGATGTTAAGAGGTTGTATACTGAGGCAGCAATCAGTGATTTCGCTGCGTTAGCCCAAACGGCTCATCGCCTGAAAGGCGTGTTTGCCATGCTTAATCTGGTACCCGGCAAGCAGTTATGTGAAGCGCTGGAACATCTTATTCAAGAGAAAGATGCTCCAGGTATAGAAAAATACATCAGCGACATTGACGCATACGTCAAGAGCTTGCTGTAGCAAGGTAGCCCAATACATGAACACTATGAACGTAATTATTGCCGATGACCACCCGATTGTACTGTTCGGTATTCGTAAATCACTTGAACAGATCGAGTGGGTTAATGTTGTCGGCGAATTTGAAGACTCCACAGCACTGATCAACAATTTGCCTAAGTTAGATGCTCATGTGTTGATTACCGACCTCTCCATGCCGGGAGATAAATACGGTGATGGGATCACGTTAATAAAATACATCAAGCGCCATTTCCCGAGCCTGTCGATTATTGTGCTGACCATGAACAATAACCCTGCCATCCTGAGCGCGGTGCTGGATCTCGATATTGAAGGGATTGTCCTGAAGCAAGGCGCGCCAACAGACCTGCCGAAAGCGCTGGCCGCGCTGCAAAAGGGGAAGAAATTTACTCCGGAAAGCGTTTCTCGTCTGCTGGAAAAAATCAGCGCCAGTGGCTATGGCGACAAACGCCTGTCACCGAAAGAGAGCGAAGTTCTGCGCCTGTTTGCCGAAGGTTTCCTGGTGACTGAAATTGCCAAAAAGCTCAACCGCAGTATTAAAACCATCAGCAGCCAGAAAAAATCGGCGATGATGAAACTCGGTGTGGAAAACGATATCGCGCTGTTGAATTACCTCTCTTCCGTGACGCTGAGTCCTTCAGATAAAGAGTAATTAACTGCCTGACGGCACTGCGTTTATCAGGCCTACGAACAGTTTGTTCCGTAGGCCTGGTAAGGCAAACCCCGCTATCCGGCATCTTTATCCCCGCGCCTTCCTCACTCTTTCCGCATAGACCGTCAGCGTTTGCTTCAATACATCTAATGTCACTGGCTTGGAAAGACAGCTATCCATACCGGATTCCAGACACCGCTGCTTCTCTTCAGCCAGCGCGTTTGCCGTCACGCCCACAACCGGCAACGTTAAACCTAACTGGCGGATGCGCTGAGTCAGGCGATAACCATCCATGTTTGGCATGTTGACGTCGCTCAGCACGATGTCGATATGGTTTTTACTCAGTACATTGAGGGCATCGACACCGTCATTCGCCGTTTTACACTGATATCCCAACGATCCCAGTTGATCGGCCAGTAAACGCCGGTTGATAGGATGATCGTCGACCACCAGTATCATCATGTCATCGTTGGTAGCGCCGACTTTATCCGGGGCGGGTAGCGCCGTCGAGAGTTCTTCACTCCCCAGATCAACGCTGTAAATATGCGCCAGCAGCGCGGGCAGTTCGTGCGGTGACGCCACACTGTGCACCCACTCCCCTGGCCCCCTTTCCAACGGAATCCCAATATGGCGACGGCAGAAAATCACCGCGGCACGTCCTTGCCACGCCTGTTCCAGCACATCATCGGCAACCAACAAGTCATCAGCATCCGGGCGCTGCCCCTCATAACGCAGCACGGTCACCCCGCTACGCATCAAACTGGATTCGACAAAGCGATACAGCGATGCGTTACGCACCGCCAGCCAGCAACGGGTGCCAGCCAGTCCTTCTACGCCTTTTTTCTGCGGATACTGGGCGCCATAAAGAGGAATACGGAGCGTAAACTGGCTGCCCATTCCCGGTTCTGAATCAACGGAAATGTCGCCATCCATCATGCTGATCAGTTTTTCACAGATAGCCAAACCGAGCCCGGTTCCCTGGAAATTACGCTGTACGCCAGTGCCCACCTGGAAGAAAGGATCGAACAAACGGACCACTTCTTTGGCGGGGATACCCACCCCGGTATCACGCACACGGATACTGAGGTAATCACCGTCACACTGCACATGCAGCACAATGCAGCCGGTATCGGTAAACTTGATCGCGTTACTCAGCAAATTGGAGATCACCTGCTGTAAACGCATAGGATCGCCATTCAACGCGACGGGCACATCCGGGTCGATAAAACAGTACAATCCCAACTGCTTACGCACCACCAGCGGCAGATAGTTTGCCGTAATATGGCTCATCACTTCACGCGGTGAGAACTCGCGCGGTTCAATCTTCAACTGTTCAGATTCAATTTTCGAGAAATCGAGAATATCGCTGATAATTTTCAACAGCAGGCTGGAAGAGTTATTCATCGCCGTCACCAGGCGATCCACCCCGTTGGGTAACTCTTTGGTTTGCAACAAATCGAGGTTACCGATAATGCCATACAGCGGCGTACGCAGCTCATGGCTCACTGTCGCAAGGAACATCGATTTGGACTGACTCGCCTGTTCCGCCGCCTGGGCCATCTCCTGCAACGACTCTTCCATTTTAACGCGCGCACTGACGTCAACCAGGACGCAAATTGCCACGTTTTCATTGCGATAGCGCGAATGCACAAAGCTGATTTGCAGATTGGTATTGTTACTGGTCAGCACATCGACAAAATTAACCTGCTGGCCGCAGATGATTTGCGTTAACCGTTGCCGGTCTTCATGCGTCAGCATGTTCAGATAGGTATGCGCCAGTTCATTACTCAGGATGTTAATGCCATCCAGCGTGCGCAAAATACAAATCCCCACCGGCGCGGAAGCCACGATTTTACGGTTAAATTGCTCGTGTTCCTCCAGGCGCTGAGCATCGCTTTCCGCAGGAATAAAAATACGCCGCTCATACATACGCGTAAGCATAAACAATGCCGCGCCGACCAGCACATTCAGCAGAATAGCGTTCAGGATCATCATGCGGATCCGCTCCAGCACCAGATCAACCGGAACAGAGTACACAATGCTCAGCGATGACGGCGGGAGATTTTTCTTCAGTACCAGATCGCGAAAACCCGGCGTATAGCCAAACCAGGAACGCTCCTGCATCCAGCGTGGTTCAGCCTTAATATTCCCCTCAGGGCCGGTGAGCGAAATCAGCGCATGGCCATTTTCATCGAGAATGGTCACCCCCATCGGCAAACTGCCCGGCGTGAAGAAGTTCTCCATGCGAATAGGTTGTTCCACGCCCAGCAGCGCCTGTAGACGGTTGGCAAGATAAACCGGCGTCAGCGCATAGAAATAGCCCACTCCAGGACGCGGCCCCTGGCTAATCCAGAACAGGTTATTACCATTTTCATCCTGCGGCGCATTGCGATACTTAATAATGCGCTCATGCAGCGCTTTCAGGGCCTGGTCACGTTCGACGGGCATCTCACGCAGACCAAAGTTCGCCATACAGAGATTATCGCTGCCGATCAGGAATACGCGATTCAAATCATAGGCAGCAGAAAAATTGTCGCGCCAGTAGCGCATAAACCACGCCAGCGACTCCAGAGAACCTCGCCAGGCGTTGCCCATCACCGAACAGTCGGAGTCGGCAAACAGCGGCTCAAAGTTAGGTACGACGGTTTTGTCATCCCGCGCCCGCAGCGACATCACGCCGTTTTCCGCCGTTAAGCGATTCTCGGCAATATATTTCAGCTCTTTAATAACATCCGATGTGCGCTGGATATAACGCTGGGCCTGGTCGGAGCTGAGGTTAAGTTCCTGATGGATCTCAGACTCTCTCTGGTGCAGCGCGTTCACAATGTAGAACACGGAGGCAAAAGCGATCAGACACCAGATCAGGAGCGCCAACGCTCTGAACAGGTAGCGTGAGACTTTTAGGGTTGAATGAACGGAAGCAAGGTATTTCAAAGGGGCGAAGCTCCGCCTCAGGGCATTAATAGAGTGTGGTTAAGGTAGCGGTAAATGTCCGGCGTCGCAATGCCCTCTCTTTACGGGAATATGATACACCGCTCTGAAACCGTTGTCTTAACCCGTGATAATCGTCGTTTGCCTGAAACACACTGCACGGATGTCTGAATGCGCGACCTGAGATGGCTGGCTCGTCGGTTATATCCACGACGATTACGCAACCAAATGATCATGATGGCCATTCTGATGGTCATCATTCCGACGATATCCATAGGTTATATCGTAGAAACTGAAGGCCGTTCAGCAGTCTTATCTGAAAAAGAGAAAAAACTGTCATCAGTCATAGCGCTGCTAAACGATGCGCTGGGCGACAGCTTTAACGACTACGATAACCTGCCGCGCGAAGAGCGCATTCGGGCGCTGAATCATGAGTTAGCTCCCGTTACCGAGCGAATTACCCGGGCGTTTCCCGGCGTTGGCGCAGGGTATTACCACAAAGCGCTGGATGCCATTATCACCTACGCGCCCTCTGCGCTGTATCAGAGCAATGTAGGTATCACTATCACCGACGATCATCCGGGACGCGAAGTGATGAGTAGCAATGCGCCAGTGGTCTATTCAGGGCGACAGGTGCGTGGCGACATACTCAACTCCATGATCCCAATAGAGCGCCAGGGAGAGGTTATTGGGTATATCTGGGCCAATGAGCTAACCCAAGATATTCGCCAGCAGGCCTGGAGAATGGACGTCAGGATAATTGCCGTACTGGTTACCGGGCTCATCTTTAGCCTGCTGTTGATCGTGCATTTTTCACGCCGACTCAGTGCGAATATCGACATTATCACTGATGGACTCTCAACGCTGGCACAAAAAACGCCCGCCCGACTGCCTGAACTCCCCGGCGAGTTGGGACAAATCAGCCGTAGCGTTAATGCGCTGGCGCAAACGCTACGGGACACCAAAACCCTCAACGATCTGATTATTGAAAATGCCGCAGATGGTGTGATCGCCATCGACAGACAAGGTGACGTCACCACCATGAACCCGGCGGCAGAGCAGATAACGGGTTACTCGCTGCATGAACTGGTGGGTCAATCTTATGCGACGCTGTTTGCCAACACGCAGTTTCATAGCCCGGTACTGGATACTCTCGAGCACGGTACTGAGCACGTGGCTCAGGAGATTAGCTTTCCGGGACGTGAACGCACCATTGAGATAAGTGTTACCACCAGCCGGATCCATAACGCACACGGCGAACTGATTGGAGCGCTGGTTATTTTCTCCGATTTAACCGCCCGGAAAGAGACCCAGCGTCGGTTGGCGCAAACCGAAAGGCTCGCCACTCTGGGTGAACTGATGGCCGGGGTCGCGCATGAAGTGAGAAACCCGCTGACCGCAATCCGTGGCTACGTCCAGATCATCCGCCAGCAAACCTCCCTGCCGGAACATCAGGAGTATTTATCTGTTGTGCTTAACGAAATTGATTCCATCAATAAAGTTATTCAACAGCTGTTAGATTTTTCACGTCCGCGACAAAGCCAGTGGCAGCAGATTCAGCTCAATGCGTTGATTGAAGAGACGCTAATCCTGGTGCAAACCGCCGGCCTTCAGGCACGGATTGGTTTTACCACGGAATTAGATCCCAGCCTGCCGCCGATCGTCGCCGATCGCGAACTCCTCAAGCAGGTGATCCTCAACATTTTAATCAATGCAGTACAGGCGATCGCTGCGCGAGGCGAAATTCGCATTCGCACCTGGCAATACTCGGCCTCACAACAGGCCGTGATGATTGAAGATAATGGCAATGGTATCGATCTCGCCATTCAGAAGAAAATATTCGATCCCTTTTTTACGACGAAAGCATCAGGCACTGGTCTTGGACTGGCGCTGAGCCAGCGCATTATCAATGCGCATCAGGGGGATATCCACGTAACCAGCCAGCCTGGCTGTGGGGCGATATTCACTCTGATTTTACCTCTTAACCCGCTGGGAAATCCGTCAGAATGAAAACGACATACCGTATTCTCATCGTTGATGATGAAGAAAATGTTCGCCGTATGCTTGCCACCGCATTTTCCCTGCAAGGGCATGAAACGCATTGCGCCAGCGACGGGAAAGCCGCGCTGAGCCTGTTTAGCGAAACACAGCCAGACGTCGTGCTGATGGATATTCGTATGCCGGAGATGGACGGCATCGACGCGCTGAAAGTGATGCGCGCCCAGCAACCACGCATCCCCGTCATTCTGATGACCGCGTATGCCGAAGTCGAAACCGCCGTAGAAGCGCTACGTAGCGGCGCATTTGATTACGTGATTAAGCCTTTTGATCTCGACGAGCTTAGCATGGTGATTCAACGCGCATTGCAACTGCAGGAGATGAAACAGGAAATCCGCAATCTACACAAAGCGTTGAGCACCAGCTGGCAGTGGGGGCATATTCTGACCAACAGTCCGCGTATGATGGATATCTGTAAAGACACGGCGAAAATCGCCCTCTCACAGGCCAATGTTCTGATAAGCGGTGAAAGCGGTACAGGAAAAGAGCTGATCGCCCGCGCCATTCACTACAACAGCAAACGCGCCAATGGCCCATTTATCAAAGTTAACTGCGCGGCTCTGCCGGAGTCGCTGCTGGAAAGCGAGCTATTTGGTCACGAAAAAGGCGCTTTTACCGGGGCGCAGACGTTGCGTCAGGGGTTATTCGAGCGCGCTCATCAGGGAACGCTGTTGCTTGATGAAATTGGTGAGATGCCGCTGGTGTTACAAGCCAAACTGCTGCGTATTTTGCAGGAGAGAGAGTTTGAACGCATCGGCGGGCACCAGACCATTCGCGTTGATATTCGTATCGTCGCCGCCACCAACCGCTGCCTGCAAACCATGGTGAAGGAAGGAACGTTTCGCGAAGACCTGTTTTACCGGCTCAACGTTATCCATTTAACTTTGCCTCCCTTACGCGAGCGTCGTGAAGACATTGCCTTACTCGCCAACCACTTTTTACAAAAATTCAGCGCTGAAAATCAGCGCGATATTATCGAGATCGACCCGACGGCAATGTCGATGCTCGCCACCTGGTCCTGGCCGGGTAACATTCGTGAACTGTCAAACGTCATCGAACGTGCCGTCATTATGAATACTGGCGCGATAATTTTTGCCGACGATCTCCCCGACGCTTTCCGCAACCCGGTGAGCGCCACGACAGAGACAAAACCGACTCACTCCGGGGAGCGCAATCTGAAAGAAGAGATTAAGCGTGAGGAAAAACGCATTATCCTCGAAGTCCTCGACAGTCAGGACGGCAACCGCACCCGCACGGCGTTGATGCTGGGGATTAGCCGACGCGCCCTGATGTATAAATTACAAGAGTACGGCATCGACCCTTCGGGGTCCTGATACGCAAATTTGCTATGCAGAATTTTGCACACTGCGCAAAATTCTGCATAGCCCCTCGCTTTCCCTCTCCGTTAGAAATATAGAAATACATTAATAAATTCAAACGACTAAAGATTAATACGTCTTTTAAAGCATCCTGGCATTCTGCTTGCACTTCCCTGAGCGTACCCAAAATGGAGTATGCAAAAGGGAAACATAATGAAAACAAAACTGATTACCTTACAAGACGCTGCAGGCTTCTTTCGTGACGGCATGACCATCATGGTCGGTGGTTTTATGGGGGTCGGCACACCGCCTCGCCTGGTTGAAGCCCTGCTGGAATCCGGCGTCAGAGATCTGACGCTGATTGCTAACGATACTGCATTTGTCGATACCGGTATCGGGCCACTGATCGTCAATGGACGGGTGAGCAAAGTCATTGCCTCGCACATTGGCACCAACCCGGAAACCGGTCGTCGCATGATTGCTGGCGAGATGGACGTACAGTTGGTGCCACAAGGTACCCTGATCGAGCAAATTCGCTGCGGCGGCGCGGGTCTTGGTGGTTTTCTGACGCCTACCGGCGTTGGCACCATCGTGGAAGATGGTAAGCAGACCATCACGCTCGAGGGCAAAACCTGGCTGCTTGAACGCCCATTGCGCGCCGATTTAGCGCTTATTCGCGCCCATCGCTCTGACATGCTTGGCAACCTCACCTACCAGCTCAGCGCCCGAAACTTTAACCCTCTGATTGCTCTCGCCGCTGACATCACGCTGGTTGAACCGGATGAAATGGTTGAAACAGGCGAGCTGCAGCCTGACCAGATTGTTACCCCCGGCGCCGTTATCGACCATATCGTCATTCCACAGGAGAGCTAATCATGGATGCTAAACAACGTATTGCGCGCCGGGTGGCGCAAGAGCTTCGCGATGGCGATATCGTCAACTTAGGTATTGGCCTGCCAACCATGGTAGCCAACTACTTGCCTGCAGATATTCACATTACGCTGCAATCTGAGAATGGTTTTCTGGGACTGGGCCCAGTGACCACCGCGCATCCTGACCTGGTAAACGCGGGCGGCCAACCGTGCGGTATTTTGCCAGGCGCGGCGATGTTTGATAGCGCCATGTCGTTCGCGTTGATTCGCGGCGGTCACGTTGATGCCTGTGTATTGGGTGGGTTACAGGTCGATGAGCAGGCAAACCTTGCCAACTGGGTGGTTCCCGGCAAGATGGTGCCCGGCATGGGGGGCGCTATGGATCTGGTGACCGGTGCACGGAAAGTCATTATTGCCATGGAGCATTGCGCGAAAGACGGCTCAGCAAAAATCCTGCGGCAATGCACCATGCCGCTCACCGCGCAGCATGCTGTGCACATGCTGGTCACTGAACTTGCCGTATTCCGCTTTATTGACGGCAAAATGTGGCTAACTGAAATTGTCGAAGGATGTGATATCGCCACGCTGCGTGAAAAAACCGAAGCGCAGTTTGCTATTGCCGACGATCTGCTCATCCTGCGAGGTGACGCATGATTGGCCGCATCGCTCGCTTTATGACACGGGTGGTCAGCCGCTGGCTGCCCGACCCGCTGATTTTTGCCATGTTGTTAACATTGCTGACCTTCGGTATCGCGCTATGGTTAACGCCACAAACGCCCATCAGCATGGTGAAATTCTGGGGTGACGGTTTCTGGAACCTGCTGGCGTTTGGTATGCAGATGGCGCTAATCATCGTGACCGGCCATGCGTTAGCCAGTTCCGGGCCGGTGAAAAGCCTGCTGCGTACGGCGGCATCCGCTGCCAAAACCCCCGCCCAGGGCGTAATGCTGGTCACTTTTTTTGGTTCGGTTGCCTGCGTTATCAACTGGGGATTCGGTCTGGTGGTCGGGGCGATGTTCGCCCGCGAAGTCGCTCGTCGGGTACCGGGTTCCGATTATCCGTTACTGATTGCCTGCGCCTACATCGGCTTCCTGACCTGGGGCGGTGGTTTTTCCGGCTCAATGCCTTTGTTGGCGGCAACGCCTGGCAACCCGGTCGAGCACATAGCGGGATTAATTCCCGTCGCGGATACCCTGTTCACCGGCTTCAATATCTTCATCACCGTGGCGCTGATTGTGGTAATGCCGTTCATCACGCGCATGATGACGCCAAAACCTGCAGATGTGGTGAGCATCGATCCGAAACTATTACTGGAAGAAGCTGATTTTCAGAAGAAGCTGCCGCCAGACGCGCCGCCGTCGGAAAAACTGGAAGAAAGCCGCATTCTGGCACTGATCATCGGTGCATTAGGTATTGCCTATCTGGGCATCTACTTTGCCGAGAAAGGTTTCAACATCACTATCAATACCGTCAACCTGATGTTTATGATTGCCGGTCTGCTGCTGCATAAAACACCGATGGCCTATATGCGCGCCGTCAGCGCTGCCGCACGTAGCACCGCCGGGATTCTGGTGCAATTCCCCTTCTACGCCGGTATTCAGTTGATGATGGAGCACTCCGGTCTCGGTGGTCTTATTACCGAGTTTTTCATTAACGTCGCCAACAAAGATACCTTCCCGCTGATGACCTTCTTCAGTTCAGCGCTGATTAACTTTGCCGTGCCGTCCGGCGGCGGCCATTGGGTTATTCAGGGACCGTTCGTCATGCCTGCGGCGCAGGCGCTGGGTGCTGATCTTGGCAAATCAGTGATGGCCATCGCCTACGGGGAGCAGTGGATGAACATGGCACAACCATTCTGGGCGCTACCGGCTCTGGCCATCGCCGGGCTGGGCGTGCGCGACATTATGGGGTACTGCATCACCGCCCTGCTCTTCTCCGGCGTCATTTTTGTTATTGGATTGACCCTGTTCTGACGGCAACAACTTATTAAAAGGAACTGAAAAATGAAAAACTGTGTCATCGTCAGCGCGGCACGTACCGCAATCGGCAGTTTTAACGGCGCACTGGCAACAACGGGTGCCGTCGAGCTTGGAGCCACCGTCATTAGAGCCGCCCTTGAGCGTGCTCACCTTGACCCTCAACGCGTGGACGAGGTGATTATGGGCAACGTGTTGCAGTCAGGACTCGGACAAAATCCGGCGCGTCAGGCATTGTTAAAAAGCGGCCTGTCCGACACCGTTTGCGGCTTTACCGTCAACAAAGTGTGCGGCTCGGGCCTGAAAAGCGTAGCGCTTGCCGCCCTCGCAATTAAGGCAGGACAAGCTCAGGCGATCGTGGCGGGAGGGATGGAAAACATGAGTCAGGCCCCCTACCTGTTAGACGCAAAGGCCCGCTGGGGATATCGTCTTGGTGATGGGCAATTGTCAGACGTTATTCTGCGCGACGGCCTGATCTGCGCCGAGCATGGGTACCACATGGGGATCACCGCAGAAAATGTCGCCAAAGAGTACGGCATCAGCCGCGAAATGCAGGATGAACTGGCACTGCAGTCACAACGTAAAGCCGTGGCTGCCATCACATCCGGCGCATTCGAGGCTGAAATCGTGCCCGTCAGCGTGTCGTCCCGTAAAAAAACCATCATCTTTGAGCGCGACGAGTTCCCCAAAGCTGACTCAACGGCGGAAGGGCTCGCCGCCTTACGCCCGGCCTTTGATAAAACAGGAACCGTCACCGCAGGCAACGCTTCGGGGATCAACGACGGTGCGGCGGCATTAGTGGTAATGGAAGAGTCTGCGGCACTGGCGGCAGGGCTGAAACCGCTGGCGCGGATCAAAGCCTGGGCCAGCGGCGGCGTGGCACCGGCGATGATGGGGATGGGGCCGGTTCCAGCCACGCAAAAAGCGCTACAGCTGAGCGGGCTGCAGCTGTCCGATATCGATCTTATCGAAGCCAACGAGGCATTTGCCGCGCAGTTTCTTGCCGTCGGCAAAACGCTGGGGTTCGATCCGCAAAAGGTTAACGTCAACGGCGGGGCCATTGCGCTGGGACATCCTATTGGCGCCAGCGGCGCACGAATTCTGGTTACGCTGCTGCATGCGCTACAGGCACGCGATCAAACGCTTGGGCTTGCCACGCTGTGCATTGGCGGCGGTCAGGGAATCGCAATGATTGTGGAACGCATGAATTAAAAAAAGGGCCGGATTTCTCCGGCCCTTTTCATAACATCTCAATTACTCGTCAGCGTCATCCGCTGCATCATCATCGGTTTCTGCTTCAGGCGCGATATCCTCGTCGCCCTCAGCGGCACTTCCGTCGATGGAGTCGAGTTCTTCATCATCAACCGGCTCAGCAACGCGTTGCAGACCCACGACGTTTTCATCTTCCGCAGTACGGATGAGGATCACACCCTGGGTGTTACGCCCTACTACGCTGATTTCCGACACGCGAGTACGCACCAGCGTACCTGCATCGGTGATCATCATGATCTGGTCGGTATCTTCAACCTGTACCGCGCCAACAACAGAGCCGTTACGCTCGGTCACTTTGATGGAGATAACGCCCTGAGTCGCACGAGACTTGGTCGGATACTCTTCTGCCGCGGTACGCTTACCGTAGCCGTTTTGCGTCACGGTCAGGATAGCGCCTTCGCCGCGCGGAATAATCAGAGAAACGACTTTGTCTTCGCCTGCCAGCTTGATACCGCGTACGCCGGTCGCGGTACGACCCATCGCACGAACGGCATCTTCTTTAAAGCGCACTACTTTACCCGCGGCAGAGAACAGCATGACTTCGTCACTACCGGACGTCAGGTCAACGCCAATCAGCTCGTCGCCTTCGTTCAGGTTAACCGCAATGATACCGGCGGAACGCGGACGGCTGAACTCGGTCAGCGCGGTTTTCTTCACGGTACCGCTGGCGGTCGCCATAAAGACGTTCACACCTTCTTCGTACTCGCGTACCGGCAGAATAGCGGTGATACGTTCGTTCGCTTCCAATGGCAGCAGGTTGACGATTGGACGTCCACGCGCGCCACGGCTGGCTTCCGGCAACTGATAAACCTTCATCCAGTACAAACGACCACGGCTGGAGAAGCAAAGGATCGTGTCATGGGTGTTGGCCACCAGCAGGCGGTCAATAAAGTCTTCTTCTTTAATACGTGCTGCTGATTTGCCTTTACCGCCACGACGCTGTGCTTCGTAATCGGTTAACGGCTGATATTTCACGTAGCCCTGATGAGACAAGGTCACGACAACATCTTCCTGGCTAATCAGATCTTCGATATTGATGTCAGCGCTGTTGGCGGTGATTTCGGTACGACGTTCGTCGCCGAACTGCTCGCGAATCAGCTCCATCTCTTCACGGATAACTTCCATCAGACGATCTGCGCTGCCCAGAATATGCAGCAGTTCAGCGATCTGCTCCAGCAGCTCTTTGTATTCGTCGAGCAGTTTTTCATGCTCAAGGCCGGTCAGTTTCTGCAAACGCAGATCCAGGATCGCCTGGGCCTGCTGTTCAGTCAGGTAGTACTGACCGTCACGCACGCCAAATTCCGGCTCCAGCCATTCAGGACGCGCGGCGTCATCACCGGCACGTTCCAGCATGGCGGACACGTTACCCAGCTCCCAAGAACGCGCAACCAACGCAGCTTTCGCTTCTGCCGGGGTCGGCGCGCGGCGGATCAGTTCAATGATTGGGTCAATGTTCGCCAGCGCAATCGCCAACGCTTCAAGGATATGCGCACGGTCGCGGGCTTTACGCAGTTCAAAGATAGTACGGCGCGTTACGACTTCACGACGGTGGCGTACAAACGCGGCAATAATATCTTTCAGGTTCATGATCTTCGGCTGACCATGGTGCAGCGCAACCATGTTGATACCGAAAGAAACCTGCAGTTGGGTCTGGGAATAAAGGTTGTTCAGAACCACTTCCCCGACCGCATCGCGTTTCACTTCAATCACGATGCGCATACCGTCTTTATCAGACTCGTCACGCAGCGCGCTGATGCCTTCAACGCGTTTGTCTTTTACCAGCTCGGCGATTTTCTCGATCAGGCGCGCTTTGTTCACCTGATACGGAATTTCATGAACGATGATGGTTTCACGGCCGGTTTTGGCGTCGGCTTCGACTTCCGCGCGGGCGCGAATGTACACTTTGCCGCGACCGGTACGGTAGGCTTCTTCAATACCACGACGACCGTTAATGATCGCGGCGGTCGGGAAGTCCGGACCCGGAATATGCTCCATCAGCCCTTCAATGCTGATGTCTTCATCGTCAATGTATGCCAGACAGCCGTTGATCACTTCCGTCAGGTTGTGCGGCGGAATGTTGGTTGCCATACCTACCGCGATACCGGACGAACCGTTCACCAGCAGGTTAGGAATTTTGGTCGGCATGACGTCAGGAATTTGTTCGGTGCCGTCGTAGTTATCGACGAAATCAACCGTTTCTTTTTCCAGGTCAGCCATCAGCTCATGGGCGATTTTCGACATACGGATTTCCGTATAACGCATCGCCGCTGCGGAGTCGCCATCGACAGAACCAAAGTTACCCTGACCATCTACCAGCATGTAACGCAAGGAGAATGGCTGCGCCATACGAACAATGGTGTCGTAAACGGCGATATCACCATGAGGGTGGTATTTACCGATTACGTCACCAACGACACGGGCAGATTTTTTATAGGCTTTATTCCAGTCGTTGCCCAATACGTTCATGGCGTAAAGTACGCGACGGTGAACCGGTTTCAGGCCATCTCGGACGTCTGGCAGCGCACGGCCAACAATGACCGACATCGCATAATCCAGATATGAGCTCTTCAGCTCTTCCTCAATGTTGACCGGTGTAATTTCTCTCGCAAGGTCGCTCATCTAACCGCTATCCCTCTACTGTATCCCGGATTCAAAGGTCGCAAATTATAACACATTCGCACAGATTCAGGTAAATGGATTCCCCCTGACAGAGGCTTTATTCATCCCGTCAGGCTGATATACTCATTTGCATCGCAAATTTAGGAGTAGAAGCCCCAATGAATGCCGAAAAACCCCCGGTAAGTCACAACGTTGACCATGAAGAAATTGCCAAGTTTGAAGCAGTCGCGTCACGCTGGTGGGACCTTGAGGGGGAATTTAAGCCACTGCACCGCATTAACCCACTGCGTCTGGGCTACATCACGGAGCGCTCAGGCGGCCTGTTTGGTAAAAAGGTACTCGACGTCGGCTGCGGCGGCGGCATTCTGGCGGAAAGTATGGCGCGCGAAGGCGCAACCGTCACGGGCCTGGATATGGGCTTTGAACCGTTACAGGTAGCAAAACTGCATGCGCTGGAGAGCGGTATCCAGGTCGAGTACGTCCAGGAAACCGTCGAAGAGCACGCGGAAAAACATGCGCACCAGTATGACGTGGTGACCTGTATGGAAATGCTGGAGCACGTGCCGGACCCGCAGTCGGTGGTCAGCGCCTGCGCCAGGCTGGTCAAACCGGGCGGCGAAGTGTTTTTCTCCACGCTTAACCGCAACGGCAAATCCTGGCTGATGGCCGTGGTCGGAGCGGAATATATTTTGCGCATGGTGCCGAAAGGCACGCATGATGTGAAAAAATTTATTAAGCCTGCAGAGTTATTACAGTGGGTAGATCAGACCGTGCTGAAAGAGCGTCATATGACCGGCCTGCATTACAACCCGATCACCAACAGCTTTAAACTCGGTCCGGGCGTAGATGTGAACTATATGGTCCATACCACTGCCAGCGTTGATTAACCGCTTCCTGTAGGCCGGATAAGGCGTCCAACGCTGCTATTCGGCATGCTGACAGGAACAGGGCCTGATGGCGCTTCGCTTATCAGGCCTACAATTCCTGTGCCAGATCATAAGAACTTTCTTCGCCTTAGATGAAGAAATCAGCACTCGATCAAATTTTCTATTTTTTTTCTCAATTATTGACATCCCCGCCAGGCCTTATAAGACGCGCACTTAGCGATTCTTACCCTTTTGCAACCTCAATTTAACGTCAAAATCAACTCTTGTGCTGAAAAGAATCCCTACTAGAATACTCACCATATAGCGTCTATTTTATCAAACAACCCCTACATATAGTATTTATCCACAGACTTAGTCACAACATGACTCTGTGGATAATATGGGGGATATTTTTTCTTTCACGGACAGGTAAAAAACCACATGAATCAGAGTCTGCTGGTGACAAAGCGTGATGGTAGTACAGAGCGCATCAATCTCGACAAAATCCACCGAGTTCTGGATTGGGCGGCAGAAGGACTGAATAACGTATCGATTTCTCAGGTCGAGCTGCGCTCTCATATTCAGTTTTATGACGGTATCAAAACGTCCGATATCCATGAGACGATCATCAAAGCAGCCGCCGACCTGATCTCCCGCGAGGCACCGGATTATCAGTACCTGGCTGCCCGCCTGGCCATTTTCCACCTGCGTAAAAAAGCCTACGGCGAGTTTGAACCGCCTGCACTTTACGACCATGTCGTGAAAATGGTTGAAATGGGCAAATACGACAATCATCTGCTGGAAGACTACACGGAAGAAGAGTTCAAGCAGATGGACTCGTTCATCGTACACGACCGTGATATGACCTTCTCCTATGCAGCGGTGAAGCAGTTAGAAGGTAAATATCTGGTGCAAAACCGTGTCACCGGTGAGATTTATGAAAGCGCGCAGTTCCTCTACATTCTGGTAGCGGCCTGCCTGTTCTCTAACTATCCACGTGAAACGCGTCTGCAATATGTAAAACGTTTCTACGATGCCGTTTCAACGTTCAAAATTTCTCTGCCGACGCCAATTATGTCCGGCGTGCGTACCCCAACCCGCCAGTTCAGCTCCTGCGTACTGATCGAGTGCGGCGACAGCCTGGATTCCATCAACGCCACCTCCAGCGCTATCGTGAAATACGTTTCTCAGCGCGCCGGTATCGGTATCAACGCCGGCCGCATCCGTGCGCTGGGTAGCCCGATTCGTGGCGGTGAAGCGTTCCACACTGGCTGTATTCCGTTCTACAAGCACTTCCAGACCGCGGTGAAATCCTGCTCGCAAGGCGGCGTGCGCGGCGGTGCGGCCACCCTGTTCTACCCGATGTGGCATCTGGAAGTCGAAAGCCTGCTGGTGCTGAAAAACAACCGCGGCGTTGAAGGCAACCGCGTGCGTCATATGGACTACGGCGTGCAGATCAACAAGCTGATGTATACCCGTCTGCTGAAAGGCGGTGACATCACCCTGTTCAGCCCGTCCGACGTCCCGGGCCTGTATGATGCGTTCTTCGCCGACCAGGACGAGTTCGAACGTCTGTACACCCAATATGAAAACGACGACAGCATCCGTAAACAGCGCGTGAAAGCGGTTGAACTTTTCTCCCTAATGATGCAGGAACGTGCCTCTACCGGCCGTATCTACATTCAGAACGTTGACCACTGCAACACCCACAGCCCGTTTGATCCGGTTGTTGCGCCGGTGCGCCAGTCCAACCTGTGTCTGGAAATCGCCCTGCCGACCAAACCACTGACCGACGTGAACGACGAAAACGGCGAAATTGCGCTGTGTACGCTATCCGCATTTAACCTGGGTGCTATCAACAGCCTGGACGAGCTGGAAGAGCTGGCCGTACTGGCGGTACGCGCGCTGGATGCACTGCTGGATTATCAGGATTACCCAATCCCGGCCGCCAAACGCGGCGCAATGGGCCGTCGTACGCTGGGTATTGGCGTCATCAACTACGCCTACTGGCTGGCGAAAAACGGTAAGCGTTATTCTGACGGTAGCGCCAATAACCTGACCCACAAAACCTTTGAAGCCATTCAGTATTACCTGCTGAAAGCTTCTAACGAGCTGGCAAAAGAGCAAGGCGCGTGCCCGTGGTTTAACGAAACCACTTACTCCCAGGGTATTTTACCGATCGATACCTATAAAAAAGACCTTGATGCTATCTCTGACGAGCCGCTGCATCTGGACTGGGAACAGCTTCGCGAGTCCATCAAGACTCACGGCCTGCGTAACTCCACGCTCTCTGCGCTGATGCCGTCGGAAACCTCTTCGCAGATCTCTAATGCGACCAACGGTATTGAACCACCGCGCGGCTACGTGAGCATCAAAGCGTCTAAAGATGGGATTCTGCGTCAGGTCGTGCCGGACTACGAACACTTGCACGACGCCTACGAACTGCTGTGGGAAATGCCGAGCAACGACGGTTATCTGCAACTGGTAGGTATCATGCAGAAGTTTATCGATCAGTCGATTTCCGCCAACACCAACTATGATCCGACGCGTTTCCCATCAGGAAAAGTGCCGATGCAGCAGTTGCTGAAAGACCTGCTCACCGCCTACAAATTTGGCGTCAAAACGCTGTATTATCAGAACACCCGCGATGGCGCGGAAGATACTCAGGACGATCTGGTGCCGTCCATTCAGGACGATGGCTGCGAAAGCGGCGCATGTAAGATCTGATGAATATTGCCGGGTGGCGCTACGCTTACCCGGCCTACGATTGCACGGTTTGTAGGCCGGATAAGGTGTTTGTACCACATCCGGCGCTCATCCCACAAAGGATTCACATTAATGGCATACACCACTTTTTCACAGACGAAAAATGATCAGCTTCTGGAACCGATGTTCTTCGGCCAGCCGGTGAACGTCGCCCGCTACGATCAGCAAAAATATGACATCTTCGAAAAACTGATCGAAAAGCAGCTCTCTTTCTTCTGGCGTCCGGAAGAGGTCGATGTTTCCCGCGATCGCATCGACTTCCAGGCGCTGCCGGAGCATGAAAAGCATATCTTCATCAGCAACCTGAAGTATCAGACGCTGCTGGACTCCATTCAGGGACGTAGCCCGAACGTCGCGCTGCTGCCGTTAATCTCGATTCCTGAACTGGAAACCTGGGTCGAAACGTGGGCGTTTTCTGAAACGATCCACTCGCGTTCTTACACCCATATCATCCGTAACATCGTCAACGATCCGGCAGTGGTGTTTGACGATATCGTCACCAACGAGCAGATCCAGAAGCGCGCGGAAGGCATTTCCAGCTACTATGACGAATTGATCGAGATGACCAGCTATTGGCATCTTCTCGGTGAAGGCACCCATAGCGTTAATGGCAAAACGGTTGTCGTGAACCTGCGTGAGCTGAAGAAAAAGCTGTACCTGTGCCTGATGAGCGTGAACGCGCTGGAAGCCATTCGCTTCTACGTCAGCTTCGCCTGCTCCTTCGCCTTCGCCGAACGTGAACTGATGGAAGGCAACGCGAAAATTATTCGTCTGATCGCCCGCGACGAAGCCCTGCATCTGACCGGTACACAGCACATGCTGAACCTGCTGCGCAGCGGTGTAGACGACCCAGAGATGGCGGAAATCGCAGAAGAGTGTAAGCAAGAGTGCTATGACCTGTTCGTGCAGGCCGCGCTGCAAGAGAAAGAGTGGGCGGACTATCTGTTCCGTGACGGTTCGATGATCGGTCTGAACAAAGATATTCTGTGCCAGTACGTTGAGTACATCACCAACATTCGTATGCAGGCTGTTGGGCTGGATCTGCCGTTCCAGACGCGTTCTAACCCGATCCCATGGATCAACACCTGGCTGGTGTCCGATAACGTACAGGTTGCGCCGCAGGAAGTGGAAGTCAGCTCCTATCTGGTCGGCCAGATCGACTCCGAGGTTGATACCGACGATCTGAGTAACTTCCAGCTCTGATGGGCCGCGTTACTCTGCGCATCTCTGGCACACAGCTGCTGTGCCAGGATGAACACCCCTCCCTGCTTGCCGCACTCGAATCGCACAATGTTGAAGTCGAATACCAGTGTCGTGAGGGTTACTGTGGTTCCTGCCGTACCCGCCTGGTGGCGGGACAGGTGGACTGGATCGCCGAACCTCTGGCCTTTATTCAGCCGGGCGAAATATTGCCCTGCTGTTGCCGGGCAAAAGGCGATATTGAAATCGAGCTGTAACGGTTAGTGCACTTCGTGTGCGCTAACTAACGGCATCGCCCCGCGGCGCTTCATCTGCGCAATGTACAGCGCCCCGGCTAAAACCACCAGCAGCGCCCCTACCAGATAAATCGCCCGATAGCCCACGCCCTCGACCATCATTCCCATAATGAACGCGCCGATCGCCATTCCCGCATCCATCGCATTGAAGAAAAGCGAATTGGCGATGCCAATTTTATGCGGCTCCACCGAGCTAATAATTTGTGTCTGGAATACCGGCGTGACTGAGCCGTAACCAATGCCGATTAATCCCCCGGCCATAATCATCATGATACTGCCGTTGGTGTAGCCAAGCGCCACCAGTCCGATGGTAAAGGCCAGCAAACACGGATATACCACGTATTTCGGCCCCTTTTTATCACAAATGTTGCCGGTAAAGGTTCGACAGATCATCAGACAAATGGCGTAGCACAACAGGAAATTACTGGCGGCGGCCATCAGATCCAACTCGCGCGCATACAGCGCGAGAAAAGCAGAAACACCCGCATAGGAGAAAGTCATGAAAAACGTCACCATCGCGAAAGGCAGCGCGGCGCGATCAAACATTGCCGCAAATCCCAGCTTCGGTTTTGAGCCGTCGGCATGACGGATGACCGGCGGTACGGCGACGATCAATGACAGGATAATACCCAGTACGGCAACCGCGCTACACAGCCAGAATGCGGTGGTAAAAGCTTCCCAGCGTGCCATATTCAGCCCTACCCACGGCCCCACAACCATTGCCAGCCCCATGGCCAACGAGAAAAAACTGATGCCCTCCCCACGTCGGGAGGCCGGTATCAGCCGCGCGGAAATCGTTCCTTTTACCGTGGTAATGACGCCAAACGTCACCCCATGAAGCACCCGAATAAACAGCAGCGATTCAATTGAGTGGCAAACAGAATACAGCGCAGTGACAACCAAAAAGGCCAGAGAAGAGAGCACCAGAATCGTTTTATTCGAATATTTCCCCACCCATTGCCCGGCGAACGGACGCACAACAATTGCGGCGCCTAAAAAGAAGGTGACCAATAAGCCGGCTTTATCTGGCGTGGCGTGCAGGCGATCCGAAATATAGATCGGTAATAACGTGAGCAGGACATAAAACACAAAGAATATAATGAAGCTAATTATCGTGATTGCCCAAAAATCTTTCGTCCACAGTTTTTCTTTCATATTCGACAGCCTGTCCAGACGGCGCACGCAGGCAACGCTCAGCTCAACTGAGCAACGGAGAGGTGCGTCAAAATGTGATTTATACGGTAGACCGCAAGTGTAAACAGATTCATCATATTAGAGAAATTAATCGTTTTAATATTGTTAATTAGAGGGAACTAATGACATTAACCCAGATCCACGCCCTGCTTACCGTGCTTGAATGCGGCGGTTTTACCGAAGCCAGTAAGCGGCTGTATATGACCCAATCCGCTGTAAGCCAGGCCATTTCGGCGCTTGAAGAAGAGTTGGGAGTCGAATGTCTTATCCGCGAGCGCCGTAAAGACATTCAGCTCACCCCGGTTGGAAGGCGGATCGTTCCGCACCTGCGCATGATCGTTGCAGAAACCAACGCGGTGAAAGAAATTGCCGAGCAGGAGCGAAAAAACCCAGCCCGAACCCTGCGCATCGGCTGCTTTCCCAGCGCCTGCGCCTGCATTTTACCGGGCATTATCCACCACTTCGAGCAGCATCATCCGCACATCAAAATCAGTCCCTTCGAAGAGAACAGCACGGCGATCGTTGATTCCCTGCGCAGTGGGGACATTGATGCCGGATTTGTGCATTTTCCGGTGAGCGGCATGTACTGCGTACCGGTCTATCGCGATAAATTTACCGTTGTGGTTCCCGAAAGCCATCCTCTGGCAGCCCATACCGCGGTTACGGTTGAACAACTGCTGGGAGAACCGCTGATTATCAGTAAAGGTCGCTATGAATTAAGCATCATGACGCTATTTAAAGAGAAGGGTATCGAGCCGGTTATTAAATACGAATTTAACCATCCGGATACCGCGATGAGTTTTATTCGTCAGGGGCTGGGTATTGCGTTATTACCGGAGTTAACGCTGAAGGCCGTTGGCGGGGAGATACGCTCGGTGGCGCTGGAGCCGACATTCTATCGACAGATATCGTTACTGGCAAAAGAGCCGCCGGTGGACGGCAGCCCTTTATTTCTCCTGCAGGCTTGTATGGAAACGTTGACAGCAGACGGCCTTATCTAACAGTTTATAACGTTATCCAATAAGGCCTGTGACCGGAGGTGCATCACAGGCCTTGTGCCATTACTCTTTATTCAGGAATTTGACTGCTTTGTCGGGGAAGTCGGTGAACAACCCGTCAACGCCCGCCTTGTTATACAGAATGTCATACAGCTGGTTTACGTCAGTGGTGTAATCCGGTAGCTGATCGGCACGAACAGTATAAGGATGCACCACCATCTTGTTCTGATGCGCGTCCTGAACCATGCCAGTTAACGAGATATTGCCTTTTTTCGACTTCTCATCAACCAGCATGTGGTAGTCCGGCCCAATGCCGTCCGCATACTGCGCTACCTGCTTCATGGCACCCGGTTTAAACATCCAGTCATAGTTGTAATTAACCCAACTACCGTCCGGCTTTTTCTCCTGGGTTTCATTCCAGTCAGTGTACGCAATCAACTGCACCAGATTGAGATCCATCCCCATCTTTGGTTCCAGTTCATTTTTAATGCGCTTTAACTCCGCGACATCAAAACACTGTAGGTAAACCTTGTCGTTTTTGCTGGTATACCCATACTTTTTCAGCACTTCCAGCGTTTTCGCTGCGATGTCCTTCCCTTCCTGGTGATGGAACCACGGCGCCTTCATTTCCGGATAAATGCCGATGTTTTTACCGGTTGAGTGATTCAGTCCCTGAACGAACTCAATCTCTTCTTCGAAAGTGTGCACGCGGAAATCAGATTTCCCCATCGGGAAGCGCCCAGGGTAAGTCTGTACCTTTTTGCCATTCTCGATATCAAAGCCTTCGGTAAATTTCAGCGATTTGATCTCGTCCAGCGTAAAGTCGATGGCGTAATAACGTCCATCTTTACGCGCACGATTCGGAAAACGCTCAGCGACATCGGTGACGCGGTCCAGATAGTGGTCATGCAGGACGACCAGATGGTCATCCTTGGTCATTACCAAATCCTGCTCCAGATAATCCGCGCCCTGAGCATAGGCCATCGCTTTCGCGGGCAGCGTATGCTCCGGTAAATAACCGCTTGCCCCACGATGCGCAATCACGATTTTATCGGCGGCGACCGCCGCGCTGCTAACGACCATACCAGCCAGCATCAGCGCCACGCTGAGACTTTTCAATGTGGTTTTCATTAATTAGCCCCCGTTACGTTTCAGCTGTACTTCTTCGTGGTGACGTTTTTCACCAATCATGACGACCACCAGCAGAATGACCGCCAGCACGCTACCGCCAATCATCACCATAAAGCCGCCGTCCCAGCCGAAGAAGTCAACGGTGTAGCCGACAATGGCGCTCGCCGCCACAGAACCGCCGAGATAACCGAACAGTCCGGTAAAGCCTGCCGCCGTGCCCGCCGCTTTTTTCGGCGCCAGTTCCAGCGCGTGCAGACCGATCAACATGACCGGGCCGTAGATCAGGAAGCCGATGATAATCATACAAGCCATATCAACGTTCGGGTTCCCTGCCGGGTTCATCCAGTAAACGATGGTCGCGATAGTCACCAGCGTCATAAAGAACACGCCGGTCGCGCCACGGTTGCCACGGAAGACTTTATCCGACATCCAACCACACAGCAGCGTGCCCGGAATACCTGCGTATTCATACAGGAAGTAGGCCCAGGATGATTTATCGAGTGCGAAATGCTTCACTTCTTTCAGGTAGGTTGGTGACCAGTCCAGGATGCCGTAGCGCAGTAGATAAACGAACACGTTGGCGATAGCGATGTACCACAACAGTTTGTTTGGCAGTACGTACTGCATGAAGATCTGCTTGGCGGTCAGCTCTTCTTCGGCTTTCTCGTTGTAATCGTCCGGGTAGTCGTTCTTATACTCTTCGATAGGCGGCAGACCGCAAGACTGCGGCGTATCTCGCATCATCGCAAAGGCGAACAGCGCAACCACAATCGCACCGAAAGCAGGCATATACAGCGCCGCTTTCCAGTCATTGAACCAGGCCATACCGAGCAGGAACAGCAGAGGAGGCAGACCGCCGCCCACGTTGTGCGCACAGTTCCAGACGGAAACAATGCCGCCACGTTCTTTCTGCGACCACCAGTGCACCATGGTACGGCCACACGGCGGCCACCCCATCCCCTGGAACCATCCGCAGAGGAACAGCAGCACAAACATAATCGCAATGCTCGATGTCGCCCACGGCACAAAGCCCATAAACAACATCACTGCGGCAGCCAGAATCAAACCTGCTGGCAGGAAAACGCGCGGATTCGAGCGATCCGAAACGGACCCCATGATGAATTTCGAAAATCCGTAAGCGATGGAGATACCGGACAAGGCAAAACCCAGATCGCCGCGAGAGAAACCCTGCTCAACCAGATATGGCATCGCCAGGGCAAAGTTCTTACGTACCAGATAGTACGCGGCATAACCAAAGAAAATCCCCAGGAAAATCTGCCAACGCAATCGACGATATGTCGGATCGATCCTCCGTAGCAGGCAAACGCGCCTTATGTGGCGCTGGTTTAAAAATACTCAACATAGCGTAGCCTCCGTGGCCGTCTTTCATTCGAAGTAAACACTGCAGTTCGTCATTACTACCCTACCGCTTCCAGTGTGGCCGCGATGTTAAGGAAAGATACCTAACAAAAATGTGAAACGCAGCACAAATTGTTACAGATTTATGACAAATGTTCATAAAGGCGCACGAAATCACGTTTCATTTTCGAATAATGAGCGATTATGCGCGAAATCAAACAATCCATGTTTTTTATGTGGCTAAATGATAAAAAACGAACTGTGAGGAAAAACAATGAAAACTCGCGACTCGCAAACAAGTGACGTGATTATCATTGGTGGAGGAGCAACAGGTGCAGGGATCGCACGCGACTGTGCGCTGCGCGGGTTGCGCGTCATCTTAGTGGAACGCCACGATATCGCCACGGGCGCGACCGGACGTAACCATGGCCTGCTGCACAGCGGTGCGCGCTACGCCGTCACCGACGCTGAATCTGCCCGTGAGTGCATCAGCGAAAACCAGATTCTGAAACGTATCGCCCGTCATTGCGTTGAGCCGACGGACGGTCTGTTTATTACCCTGCCGGAGGATGAGCTCTCCTTCCAGGCTACCTTCATTCGCGCCTGTGAAGAGGCCGGTATTCGCGCAGAAGCGATTGACCCTCAGCAGGCGCGCATTATCGAACCCTCCGTCAACCCACAGTTGATTGGCGCGGTCAAAGTGCCGGACGGTACGGTCGATCCCTTCCGCTTAACCGCCGCCAACATGCTGGATGCGCGTGAGCATGGCGCAGTTATCTTAACGGCCCATGAAGTGACGGGACTGATTCGCGAAGGGACAACGGTTTGCGGCGTTAACGTGCGCAATCACCTGACGGGTGAGATGCAGTCCCTGCATGCGCCGGTGGTGGTGAATGCCGCCGGGATCTGGGGCCAGCGCATTGCCGAATATGCCGATCTGAGTATCCGGATGTTCCCGGCCAAAGGGTCGCTGCTGATTATGGATCATCGCATAAACCAGCATGTCATTAACCGCTGCCGTAAACCTTCTGACGCCGATATTCTGGTGCCTGGCGATACCATTTCGCTCATCGGCACCACCTCGCAACACATTGATTACGACGATATTGACAGCAACCGCGTCACCGCAGAAGAGGTCGATATTCTGCTGCGCGAAGGCGAGAAACTGGCGCCAGTTATGGCGAAAACGCGCATTTTACGCGCCTACTCCGGTGTGCGACCTCTGGTCGCCAGCGACGACGATCCAAGCGGTCGTAACGTCAGCCGCGGTATTGTGCTGTTCGATCACGCTGAACGTGACGGACTGGATGGGTTTATCACCATTACTGGCGGCAAACTGATGACCTACCGTCTGATGGCGGAATGGGCCACCGATGCCGTTTGCCGTAAGCTGGGCAATTCTCAACCTTGCACCACCGCAGACACCGCGCTGCCCGGCTCGCAGGAATCCACCGAGCACACGCTGAAACGCGTAATTTCGTTGCCCGCGCCGTTGCGCGGTTCGGCGGTCTACCGTCACGGCGATCGCACCCCGGCGTGGCTTAGCGAAGGTCGTCAGCACCGTAGCCTGGTCTGTGAATGTGAAGCGGTCACTGCGGGCGAAGTGCAATACGCCGTCGAGAATTTAACCGTCAACAGCCTGCTGGATTTGCGTCGCCGTACCCGCGTTGGTATGGGGACCTGCCAGGGCGAATTGTGCGCCTGCCGCGCCGCAGGTTTGCTGCAACGTTTTAATGTCACTACCGCTGCGCAATCTATTACCCAGCTTTCCGATTTCCTCAACGAGCGCTGGAAAGGCGTGCAGCCTATCGCCTGGGGCGACGCGCTGCGCGAAAGCGAATTCACGCGCTGGGTCTATCAGGGATTGTGCGGTCTGGAAAAGGAGCACCAGGATGAAATTTGATACCGTCATTATCGGCGGCGGCCTGGCAGGACTGCTGTGCGGCCTGCAACTGCAAAAAAGCGGGTTGCGCTGTACGATTGTCACGCGCGGCCAAAGCGCCTTGCATTTTTCCTCCGGCTCACTGGATTTGCTCAGCAACTTGCCCGATGGTCAACCGGTGATGGAGATAGAAGCCGGTCTGAATGCGCTGCGTACTCAGGCGCCCACGCATCCGTATAGCATCATCGGAACACAGAACGTCCTGGATCTTGCCCAGCAGGCGCAGGATCTGCTGGAAGAATGCGGAACGCATTTGCAGGGCAAAGTACACCAGTCACATCAACGCGTAACCCCGTTGGGAACCCTGCGCTCAACCTGGTTAAGTTCCCCAGAAGTTCCGGTGTGGCCACTGTCCGCACAGCGTATCTGCGTTGTCGGTATCAGCGGTTTACTGGATTTTCAGGCGCATCTCGCCGCGTCCTCGCTGCGCCAGCGCAATCTCAGCGTCGAGACGGCGGAAATCGATCTGCCTGAACTGGATGTCCTGCGTGATAATCCAACCGAGTTTCGCGCTGTCAATATTGCGCGCCTGCTGGACAACGAAGATAAATGGTCGCTGCTCTATGATGCTTTACTGCCACTGGCAAAAACCTGCGACATGATTATTATGCCAGCCTGTTTCGGCCTGGCGGATGAGCGCCTTTGGCACTGGCTTAACGAGCGCCTTCCCTGCTCGTTGACGCTGTTACCGACTCTACCGCCTTCGGTACTGGGTATGCGTCTGCACAACAAATTACAGCGCCAGTTTGTACGCCAGGGCGGTGTCTGGATGCCGGGTGATGAAGTGAAGAAAATCACCTGTCAGGATGGCGTCGTCAATGAAGTCTGGACCCGTAACCATGCCGATATCCCGTTGCGTCCACGCTTCGCCGTGCTCGCCAGCGGCAGCTTTTTCAGCAGCGGTCTGGTCGCCACGCGCGAGGCCATTCACGAACCGATCCTCGGACTGGATGTACAGCAAACCGCCACCCGCGCCGAGTGGTATCAGCGTGATGTCTTCGATCCGCAACCGTGGCAACAGTTTGGCGTCACAACCGATGCCACTTTGCGCCCGTCGCTGGCGGGGAAAACGGTAGAGAACATGTATGCCATCGGTTCTGTTCTCGGTGGTTTTGACCCTATTGCCGAGGGTTGCGGAGGCGGCGTATGTGCAGTCAGCGCCTTACACGCCGCACATGACATTGCGAAACGTGCAGGAGGACAGCAATGAGCGACACACGTTTTGAAAGTTGTATCAAGTGCACGGTGTGCACCACCGCCTGCCCGGTAAGCCGCGTCAATCCGGGCTACCCTGGCCCAAAACAGGCCGGACCGGACGGCGAGCGTCTGCGTCTGAAAGATGGCGCGTTATACGACGATGCGCTGAAATACTGCATCAACTGTAAGCGCTGCGAAGTGGCATGTCCGTCAGATGTGAAAATTGGCGATATCATCCAGCGTGCGCGCGCCAAATATGACACTACGCGTCCATCGCTGCGTAATTTTGTTTTAAGCCATACGGATTTAATGGGAAGTGTATCCACCCCGTTCGCGCCGATAGTGAATACCGCCACCTCGCTGAAACCGGTACGCCAGTTGCTGGACTACGCGCTGAAAATCGACCATCGCCGTACGCTGCCGAAATACTCCTTTGGTACGTTCCGCCGCTGGTATCGCAGCGTTGCCGCACAGCAGGCGCAGTATCCGGAGCAGGTCGCCTTTTTCCACGGCTGTTTTGTTAATTACAACCATCCGCAACTCGGCAAAGACCTGATCAAGGTCCTGAACGCCATGGGAACCGGCGTACAGCTGCTGAGCAAAGAGAAATGCTGCGGCGTACCGCTGATCGCCAACGGCTTTACCGATAAAGCGCGCAAACAGGCGGTCAGCAACGTGGCCTCGCTCAGGGAAGCAATTGACGGGAAAGGTATTCCGGTGATCGCCACCTCATCAACCTGTACCTTTGCACTCCGCGATGAGTACCCGGAAGTGCTGGACGTCGACAACACCGGTCTGCGTGAACATATTGAGCTGGCGACCCGCTGGCTGTGGCGCAAGCTGGATGAAGGCAAAACGTTGCCGCTGAAGACGCTACCGCTGAAAGTGGTCTATCACACGCCTTGCCATATGGAGAAAATGGGCTGGACGCTCTACACGCTGGAGCTGCTGCGCCAAATTCCGGGACTGGAGCTGACGGTGTTAGATTCTCAGTGTTGCGGAATCGCCGGAACATACGGCTTTAAAAAGGAAAACTACCCGACGTCACAATCGATTGGCGCACCGTTATTCCGCCAGATAGAAGAAAGCGGTGCCGATATCGTTGTCACCGACTGTGAAACCTGTAAATGGCAGATAGAGATGTCTACAAGCCTTCGCTGTGAACATCCGATCACCCTGCTTGCCAAAGCATTAGGTTAACTCTGTTGCCCGGTGGCGTTTGTTACCGGGCATTTTTGCGTACTCTGTTCCGCCTATCTGAATACGTTGCAATCGGGCGTATTTATCTCTGATTCACTCACGCAAATAGCCAAATCCCCCAATGCAGCTCTGATTAAAAGTGAGTACCGTCATGCCATCTTCTCCTTCAGGTGACGGACTACCATGGATGAATCAACCACCGCTACACCGCATGATGCCGTTTTTAAGAAGATAATGTCTTACCCTGAGATGGCTCGGGATTTTCTGGATATTCACCTTCCTCCAGCATTACGTGAAATGTGCGATTTGCAAACGCTGAAGCTGGCACGACAACTGTATTCAGAGGCTTTCCCGCTGGTGGACATCACCGTAATACCGGACGATGAGATTGCGCAGCATCGGCGCGTCGCGTTGCTTGAATTAATGCAAAAACATATTCGCGATCGTGATTTGATGGGGCTGGTGGACCGTCTGGTCTCGCTTTTAGTTACAAGCACCGCTAATGACAGCCAGCTGCAAACGCTATTAAATTACCTGCTACGATACGGCAATGTTTCTCACGTCAGCGCATTTATCCATGAGGTTGCCGAACGTTTCCCCCATCACAAGGAGAGGTTGATGACGATCGCAGAGAGGCTAAGACAAGAAGGCCACCACCATGGCCTACAAGAAGGGATACAGCAAGGATTAGAACAGGGAGTGCAAAAGGGTACGCAAGAAGAAGCCTTACGTATCGCTCGCATGATGCTGGAAAATGGAATTGATCATAATTTGGTTCAGTTAATTACCGGGCTATTGCCTGGCGATGTTACAGAGTGAGTCAGGTTGGGAAGGTTTGTAGCCTTCCCAATCAATGTTTAAATCGTCAGCGATTCAACCACTTCTATCCAGCCGTGTTCGCTGGCGATATCCTGGCCGTTTAGCCAACGACGCAGCATATTCAGCGCCATCATCGCGCAAACTTCCTGACGAATCGGCAAACTGTAGCGATTAGCGCTAAGCCTTACGCGCAAGGCATGTGTCCCATCCGGTGTTGCCAGCGCAAAGTTAATATGTTCGCTTTCGAATGCCGATACTGCCAGCGCCAGCCCGGCATAATGTTTGGCGCGTCGCTCGGTAATCCAGTGCGCCGTTTGCGCCAGCGTTTCTTCCTGAGACGGAACCACTTCACTCGCTAGCAGAGGAGCATTAGCGCGAGAGAGCTGGAGTGCAACTAAGCCACCGGTGAACTGTTCGCTCAGCGTCAGACTGTATTGTCGCTCCTGCAACGTGCGGGCGATTTGCGCCGGCAAACCTTCCGTACCTTCGAATATCATATTCTGCCCGGCAACCCGCTTCACTTCAGGCCACAGCGCCAGCATGGCGTCTCGTTGGGAATCAGGCCCGGTCAGCTTCAGCTCAATAATCGGCATCGACGAGCGGTAACCCATTGTCACTCCCGGCGGCAAAGGCAGCGGATCCAGACTCTGCGCCAGATCGCTTTCGGAACGGCCAAAGGTGGTTAATCGCAGGCAGAGAGGTGGTTGAGGCAGAGAAAAACGCTCACGCAAACGCGGCAGAATCTCATGCTCAACCATGACTTTAAATTCCGATGGCACGCCAGGCGTAAAGAACATCAGGCAGCGGTTTAGCTTCACGGCGAACCCGCACGCGGTGCCGACAGGATTATTGATAAATTCAGCGCTGGCAGGAAGCTCAGCCTGTTTGCGGTTGCTCGGCGCCATCACGCGGCCACGGTCGCGGAAATAACGCTCCATCTCGGCCAGCCAGGCTTCATGCAATACCAGCCCCTCGCCTTTTGCCGTTGCCGCCGCCTGCGCGCTTAAATCATCGCTGGTTGGCCCCAGACCGCCATTAACGATCAACACATCGGCGTGTTCGCTACGCTCACGTAGAATAGCGACCAAATCGTCAAGATTGTCCCCTACCGTATTGCGGCGGGTTAACGGTAATCCCTGATTAAAGAAAAAATCAGCCAGCCAGGCGGCATTGGTGTCGACGATTTGTCCGTGCAACACTTCATCCCCGGTGGATAGCATCTCCACGTTTAACATCGTGTTCTCCTGCTTTTATGATGAAAACACTATAGCGCATGGAGGGGGGAAGGCGCGACTGAACGCCGCGCCAGAAATGTCAGAAGCTGGCGTTAACCCCAACGTACGGACCATCAGCAATCGCGTTATCGCGGTTGCCATCTTTACCCGCCAGGTTCAGGTAGCGATAACCGGCTTCAATGCTCAGCGGGCGCATAATTGTCAGACGCGCACCGGCATTGGCTTCTTCATAGCTGTCGATACCGCTGGAAAGCGAATCAGGAGAGTAATAGTACTCGCCAAACAGGCGGAAACTATCGCCAATCGGCCACTGCAAACCGCCACCAACTGCCGCCGCGTAGCCTTCATCACCATCATTAGGGTTAGTATAAATACCTTTCCCTCCGACGGTTGCCAGCAACGGACCAAGTGGAATATTCAGACCCAGTCCCAGACCGGCTGCATCACCGTCGTCATCGTTATGCATCCAGTTACCGCTGACCGCCAGTCCGGTAGATTCAGTCCCCATACCAAACCCAAGGTTGGTGTAATCTTCGCCCGCCTGGCCACTAATGCTAATTGCGCTCGCCGACGCGGAAACAAACAGCATTCCGGCAAAACCCAACATTAAACTTTTTTTCATTTTCTATCCTTTCCAGCAAGAATCAAAACATAGCCCCAAAACCGAGGAATTGTACTGCCAGATGACAAGGAATCAATGAGCTAAAAAAGCGATGCAATGGCATATTGTAACCAAATACTACTTACAAGTTTGAGTTAAGGTTAAATTCCAGGGCTATTTGCAGAATCGACATAGCAGGCCCCCGTTTTCAACAAACATCCCCTTCTCCCCTGATAAAGCAGGGTTAAACGTCATGGAAGCGTTTTTTCTGCCGCCAGCAAAAGGTAAGATGGGTACACAATGGAATTCTCAGCATCCCCTACAAGGACCCAACCTATGCGCCAAAGAACGATTGTTTGTCCATTAATTCAAAATAATGGCTGTTATTTACTGTGCAAAATGGCTGATGACCGTGGCGTTTTCCCCGGCCAGTGGGCGCTTTCTGGCGGCGGTGTTGAAGCGGGCGAACGCATTGAAGAGGCTTTGCGTCGGGAAGTAAGGGAAGAACTGGGCGAACAGCTCGTGTTGTCAGAAATTAGCCCCTGGACCTTCAGTGATGATATTCGCACCAAAACCTATGCCGATGGCAGCCAGGAAGAGATTTACATGATTTACCTCATCTTTGATTGTGTCGCGGCGAATCGTGAAGTGAACATTAACGAAGAGTTTCAGGCATTCGCCTGGGTTAAACCGGAAGATCTCGGCACGTACGACTTAAATGTCGCCACGCGTAAAACATTAACCCTGAAAGGATTACTGTAAATTATCATTCTAATAGCGGCATAAAATACCTTCCTGAATTGCGGCATTGCATTGACCTGGCTACAGCAACCAGCAATGCCGTTTACGCCACGCCATTTCTGTAAAATTCATTTAATTTCAAAATAATAAATTAAAAACACCGTTATTTTCCTTTATATCTCGAACCTTAAACTCTTAAGGATAAATTAACCTTCAGTCATTAACCTTTGAAGCCTGATAAATAATTAACGACGCGCCTGTTTATCGCGAAAAATAAAACGTCGGTGCGTTAAATGGCTTGAAGGAATAATGATGTCTGACTTTTTGCCTTTCTCTCGCCCGGCGATGGGAGCTGAAGAGCTTACCGCAGTGAAGGCGGTTCTGGACTCGGGATGGATAACCACCGGCCCGCAAAATCAGCAGTTGGAACAAGCCTTCTGCCAGCTCACGGGAAATCAGCATGCCGTCGCCGTCTGCTCCGCCACCGCTGGAATGCACATCACGCTAATGGCGCTGGGCATTGGTGCGGGCGATGAGGTCATCACGCCATCGATGACGTGGGTTTCTACCCTCAATATGATTGTCCTGCTGGGTGCGACGCCGGTCATGGTCGACGTTGATCGTGATACGCTCATGGTCACGCCAGAGCAGATTGAAGCGGCCATCACGCCGCGAACCAAAGCGATTGTTCCGGTACATTACGCAGGCGCCCCGGCCGATCTTGACGCGATTTATGCCATTGGCGAGCGCTATGGCATTCCGATCATCGAAGATGCGGCGCACGCCGTAGGGACGTTATATAAAAATCGTCATGTCGGCGCGCACGGCACCGCTATTTTCTCGTTTCACGCCATCAAAAATATTACCTGTGCGGAAGGTGGGCTGATTGTTACCGACGACGGCCAGCTTGCCCAGCGGCTTCGCAGTCTGAAGTTTCACGGCCTGGGCGTTGATGCTTTTGATCGACAAACCTACGGCCGCGCGCCGCAGGCTGAAGTGTTGGCGCCAGGATACAAATACAACCTCACGGATATCAATGCCGCCATCGCGCTGGTCCAGCTGAAGAAACTGGAGCAACTGAACTCACGCCGCGCACAAATTGCCCGGGAGTATCAACAGGCGCTGGCCGATACGCCATTTCAACCGTTGAGCCTGCCCCAGTGGTCTCACGTTCATACCTGGCATCTGTTTATCATTCGTGTTGACGAAGCGCGCTGTGGCCTGAACAGAGATGCCTTAATGGAAGCGCTGAAGGCCAGAAATATCGGCACCGGTCTGCATTTTCGTGCGGCCCATACGCAAAAATATTATCGCGAACGCTTCACCACGCTTTCGCTGCCCAATACAGAGTGGAATAGCGCACGCATCTGCTCGCTGCCGTTGTTCCCCGATATGACCGCCACTGACACCCAGCGAGTTATTACGGCACTTCGCGAGATTGCAGGACAATAACCATGTTTGAAGCAACACCGATCAAAAAAGTCTCGGTGGTCATTCCCGTTTTTAATGAACAGGAAAGCCTGCCAGAGCTAATCAGACGTACCAGCGCCGCCTGCGAAAAATTGGGCAAAGAGTATGAAATCTTGCTGATCGATGACGGCAGCAGCGACCATTCCGCGCAACTGATGATGGACGCGTCTCAGGCGCCGAACAGCCATATTGTTTCTATTCTGCTGAACCGCAATTACGGCCAGCACTCGGCGATTATGGCTGGTTTCAGCCATGTCAGCGGTGACTTGATCATCACGCTGGATGCCGATTTACAAAACCCGCCGGAGGAGATCCCACGGCTGGTCGCCACCGCAGATGAAGGCTTCGATGTGGTCGGAACGGTACGCCAGAATCGACAGGACAGCGTATTTCGTAAGACCGCCTCGCGCATGATCAACCACCTGATTCAGCGTACTACCGGTAAAGCAATGGGCGACTACGGCTGCATGTTACGCGCCTATCGTCGCCATATTGTCGATGCCATGCTGCATTGTCAGGAGCGCAGCACCTTTATTCCGATTCTGGCCAACATTTTTGCCCGTCGCGCCACGGAGATCCCGGTACACCATGCAGAGCGTGAATTTGGTGATTCAAAATACAGCTTCATGCGTCTGATCAACCTGATGTATGACCTGGTGACCTGTCTGACCACCACGCCGTTACGTATGTTGAGCCTGCTCGGCAGCGTGATTGCCGCCACGGGCTTTACGTTGTCCGTTCTGCTTGTTGTGTTGCGCCTGACGCTCGGCCCGCAGTGGGCCGCGGAAGGGGTATTCATGCTGTTTGCCGTCCTGTTTACCTTTATCGGCGCACAGTTCATTGGCATGGGTTTACTCGGCGAATATATCGGTCGCATCTATAACGATGTCCGCGCCCGCCCCCGCTATTTTGTTCAACACGTTATCCGCCCACAAACCACGCAGTCAACCGAGGAAAACCGCGCATGAAAGCCGTCGTATTTGCCTATCACGATATGGGATGTCAGGGTGTCCAGGCCTTGTTGGATGCAGGTTATGAAATCGCCGCAATTTTTACGCACACCGACAACCCGGGTGAAAAAGCGTTTTTTGGCTCTGTTTCCCGCCTCGCCGCCAGCGCCGGTATTCCGGTTTACGCCCCGGACGAGGTTAATCATCCTTTGTGGATCGAGCGCATTAGCCAACTGGCACCCGATGTTATCTTCTCGTTCTACTATCGCCATTTACTGAGTGAGGAGATCCTCAGTCTTGCGCCTAAGGGAGCATTTAATCTGCACGGCTCGCTGCTGCCGAAATATCGCGGCCGCGCGCCGCTGAACTGGGTATTGGTCAATGGCGAAACCGAAACCGGCGTCACGCTTCATCGCATGATCAAACGCGCGGATGCGGGCGCTATTATCGCCCAGCAGTCTGTCGCTATCTCTCCGGATGATGTGGCGTTAACGCTGCACCATAAATTGTGCCAGGCTGCGCGTCACCTGCTGGAACAGGCGCTGCCCGCGATTAAAACGGGGGATTACGCAGAACGCCCTCAACAGGAAGCAGAGGCTACCTGTTTTGGCCGCCGCACACCGGAAGATAGCTTCCTTGACTGGAACAAACCCGCCGCGGAGCTGCATAACCAGGTCCGCGCTGTCAGCGATCCGTGGCCGGGCGCATTTAGCTATGTCGGCACGCAAAAGTTCACCGTCTGGTCATCGCGTGTTTGCACAAATAGCCTTGCAGCCCAACCTGGCACCGTCATCTCCGTGTCGCCTTTGCTGATCGCCTGTGTCGATGGCGCACTGGAGATTATTACCGGGCAAGCTGGCGATGGTATTGCAATGCAGGGCTCACAGCTGGCGCAGGTTCTGGGCCTCGTACCCGGTTCTCGTCTGAACAGCCAGTCAGTTACCACCAGCAAACGTCGTACTCGCGTGCTGATCCTCGGCGTTAATGGCTTCATTGGTAACCATCTGACCGAGCGCCTGCTGCAAGAAGACAATTACGAAGTATATGGACTCGATATTGGTAGCGACGCCATTGGACGTTTCCTGCAACATCCGCGTTTCCATTTCGTTGAAGGCGACATCAGTATTCACTCCGAATGGATTGAATATCATGTGAAAAAATGCGACGTCGTATTGCCGCTGGTCGCGATCGCCACGCCAATCGAATATACCCGTAACCCACTGCGCGTGTTTGAGCTTGATTTTGAAGAGAACCTGAAAATCATTCGCTACTGCGTGAAGTACCGTAAGCGCATCATTTTCCCGTCAACGTCCGAAGTCTACGGCATGTGTACCGATAAAGTCTTCGATGAGGACAGCTCGAATCTGATCGTCGGTCCGGTGAATAAACCGCGTTGGATCTACTCCGTTTCCAAACAGTTGCTGGACCGCGTGATCTGGGCATACGGCGAAAAAGAGGGATTGCGCTTCACCCTGTTCCGTCCGTTTAACTGGATGGGACCGCGTCTGGACAGTCTGAATGCCGCGCGAATCGGCAGCTCACGCGCCATTACCCAATTGATTCTCAATCTGGTGGAAGGCTCACCGATTAAGCTGATTGAAGGCGGCAAGCAAAAACGCTGCTTTACCGACATTCGCGATGGTATCGAAGCCCTGTACCGCATTATTGAAAATGAAGGCGGACGTTGTGACGGCGAGATTATCAATATCGGTAACCCGGAGAACGAAGCGAGTATTCAGGAACTGGCAGAAATGCTGCTTTCCTGCTTTGAAAAACATCCATTACGTCAGCATTTTCCGCCGTTTGCCGGTTTCCGCGACGTCGAAAGCAGCACCTACTATGGTAAAGGTTATCAGGACGTTGAGCATCGTAAGCCCAATATTCGTAACGCAAAACGTTGCCTGAACTGGGAACCCACCATTGAGATGCAGGAAACGGTAGAAGAGACGCTGGACTTCTTCTTACGCAGTGTGGATATCACGGAACACACATCATGACCAAAGTTGGCTTGCGCATTGATGTCGACACGTTCAGGGGGACGCGCGAAGGCGTGCCCCGTCTGCTGGAGACATTGAACCGACATAACGTTCGGGCAAGTTTTTTCTTTAGCGTGGGACCTGACAACATGGGACGCCATCTCTGGCGTCTTGTGAAGCCACAATTTCTGTGGAAGATGCTGCGCTCAAACGCAGCATCGCTCTACGGATGGGATATTTTGCTGGCGGGTACAGCATGGCCGGGAAAAGAGATCGGCCAGGCCAATGCGGCAATTATTGCGCAAACCGCCCTGCTTCATGAAACCGGTTTGCATGCCTGGGATCACCATGCCTGGCAGGCGCGAAGCGGAAACTGGAATGACAAAGAGCTGATTGACGATATTTCACGTGGCATTACCGACCTTGAAGCTATCATCAATCAGCCCGTTACCTGCTCCGCCGTTGCGGGATGGCGTGCCGATGACCGCGTCGTCCATGCCAAAGAAACATTCCATCTGCGCTATAACAGCGACTGTCGGGGAACGTCGTTATTCCGTCCTGTGCTGGCGTCCGGGAAAGCAGGTACGCCGCAAATTCCTGTCACATTACCCACATGGGATGAAGTGGTGGGTCAGGAGGTTCAGGCGGTGGACTTTAACGCTTATATTCTCTCCCACATCCGGATGAGCAGAGAGACGCCGGTATACACCATTCATGCAGAAGTGGAAGGTATTGCCTTTCAGCAGAATTTTGACGAGCTGCTCACTCGCGCTGCCGACATGGGAATTACGTTTTGCCCGCTCGGGGATCTGCTACCGGACGATATCAGTACGCTGCCAACAGGGCGGATCGTGCGTGGGAAAATTCCCGGCAGAGAGGGATGGCTCGGCTGTCAGCAACCCGTGGATATGACACAATGAAATCGGTACGTAACGCCCTGGCATTTATCGCTTTTATCGCGCTGTATTTTATTTTACCTATTAATAGTCGTCTGCTGTGGCAACCTGATGAAACGCGCTATGCCGAAATCAGCCGGGAGATGCTGACCTCTGGCGACTGGATCGTTCCGCACTTTTTAGGGCTGCGTTATTTTGAAAAACCGATTGCCGGATACTGGTTGAACAGCATCGGGCAATGGCTGTTTGGCGCCAATAATTTTGGCGTCAGAGCGGGCGCTATTTTTGCCACCTTGCTGACTGCGCTACTGGTAGCCTGGCTTACTATGCGAATATGGCAGGATAAGCGTACCGCAGTACTCTCTTCAGTCATCTTTTTAACCTTTTTTTCGGTCTATAGCATCGGTACCTACGCGGTACTTGATCCTATGATCGCACTCTGGCTGATGGCGGGCATGTGCTGCTTTTGGGAGGGGATGCAGGCCACGACCAGAACACGCAAAATCATCGCCTTTCTGCTGTTAGGGTTAACCTGCGGCATGGGCGTGATGACCAAGGGTTTTCTGGCGCTTGCCGTTCCTGTGCTCAGCGTACTGCCGTGGGTTTTCGTGCAAAAACGCTGGAAAGACCTGATCATCTACGGCCTGTTGGCAGTCGTCGGCTGCGTCGTGATTGTGCTGCCGTGGGGAGTAGCGATTGCTCAGCGTGAGCCGGACTTCTGGCATTATTTCTTTTGGGTCGAACACATTCAACGCTTCGCCCAGGATAATGCCCAACATAAAGCCCCTGTCTGGTACTACATTCCCGTGCTTTTGGCTGGCGCGTTACCGTGGCTCGGGCTGCTTCCCGGCGCGCTGCGCACGGGCTGGCGGGAACGCGATGTTTCGCGCAGCGCGCTATACCTGCTAAGCTGGATTATCGTGCCGATCCTGTTTTTCAGCATCGCAAAAGGAAAACTGCCGACCTATATTCTTTCCTGCTTCGCGCCGTTGGCGATATTAACGGCGCGGTTCGGCCTGCAGGCCGCGCAAAAAGGTTCAGCCGCGCTGCGTGTGAATGGCTGGATCAACGTTCTGTTTGGTGTGGCGGGCATTATCGCCACGTTTATTGTTTCCACGCTGGGACCGTTGAAAACGCCTGTCTGGTCGCATATCGAAACCTATAAGGTTTTTTGTGCATGGGGTATTTTTCTCACCTGGACGCTCTTTGGCTGGTATACGTTAAATAACCGCGAGAAGAACTGGCAATTTGCCGCGTTTTGCCCACTAGGACTGGCGCTGTTGTTTGGCTTCTCCATTCCCGATCGGGTCATGGAATCTAAACAACCGCAGTTTTTTGTCGAGATGACCAAAGAGTCGCTGGAATCCAGCCGCTATATTCTCACCGACAGCGTTGGCGTCGCCGCGGGGCTGGCCTGGAGCCTGAAGCGTGACGACATCATGCTATACGGACAAACAGGCGAGTTGAAATACGGCCTCAACTATCCGGATGCCCAAGGGCGCTTTGTCAGTCGGACGGACTTTGCCGACTGGTTAGCCCAACACCGTCAGCAAGGAAATATTACCCTCGTGCTCTCGATTGATAAGAATGAAGATATTAATCAACTAGCCATTCCTCCCGCTGATTATATCGATAATCAGGGGCGTCTGGTCCTGATTCAGTATCGACCGAAATGATCTGGATAGTCTTAATTTTCGCCAGCCTGCTCAGCGTATGCGGACAGTTATGCCAGAAGCAGGCAACCCGTCCGGTACCTTCAGGCAGGCGAAAACGCCATATTACGCAATGGATTGGGCTGGCCCTGACAAGCCTCGGCCTGGCTATGCTGCTGTGGCTGGTGGTGTTGCAGAATATCCCTGTTGGCATCGCCTATCCCATGCTGAGCCTGAATTTTGTCTGGGTGACGCTGGCCGCCTGGAAAATCTGGCGCGAACCGGTCGCAACGCGCCACTGGCTGGGGGTGGGGCTGATAATCGCCGGCATATTCATTCTTGGGAGCGCGGTGTAATGGGCATATTTTGGGGATTATGTAGCGTTATTATCACCTCGGCCGCCCAACTGAGTCTCGGCTTTGCGATGGATAACCTGCCGCCGATGCTGCAACCGTTGAAATTTCTATCCGCCGTATTCGCCCTCAACACTGGCGCATTTGCTCTTTTTAGTGGGCTGGCGGGATATTTACTGTCGGTAATTTGCTGGCATAAGGCCCTGCATCAGCTCGCCCTGAGCAAGGCTTATGCCCTGCTCAGCCTGAGCTATGTTCTGGTTTGGATCGCATCCATGATTCTGCCCGGCTGGCATGGCACATTTTCAGTGAAAGCGCTGGCTGGGGTACTGTGCATCATGGCGGGTTTAATGGCGATTTTTCTGCCTGCTGACCAGCATCGGCGCTGAGCTCATTTATCTGCCGACAGTCGTACCAGGCGCTCCCATTCGTCACATATGTACTGTCTGGCATCGATTATTTTAATCACGCGAGATGCATCACGATTAACACAATACTGGGCGTCTTTCAGCGGCGAAAGGAGATCGCCAGGTTTAACCTGCTCGGAAGATTGCGCCTCAGCAAGCATCTTAAGTGATCCACCGCTATCGCAAAGTACGATATAGAGCCTCCCTGCTTTCTTATGACAGCAAGACTTCTTCACATGCCATTCCATAGCGCACCTTTTGTTAATGAATTTCACATCAGGTTACACTTTAGCTGATAAACAAAACGACAATAGCGACGGAATGGCAAAAATGAGAAATGTAATTAATGTTTTCTTAATGTTAATGATGAAGCACTTACCCAATCCGCCAACGCGCGACGAGAGATTTTAATCCCTCCGGCTTTGAGCTCGGGCGGCAACGTCAGCCAACAAACCGGTTGCTGAAAACGGGCCAGCTTATCCTGAACCCACTCTGCAAGATTGGCGTCACCAGCATCGGTGTCATACTCAACGACCGCCACCGGACGATGACCAAACTCTTTATCTTCTAATGGGACAATAAAGGCCTGCAGAACCTGCGGATGCGCTGCAATCACGCGTTCCACTTCTTCTGGCTGTATGCCTTCCCCGCCGCTAAAAAACAGATTGTCCATGCGACCGATAATGGTTAATTTGCCTTCCTTTAACACCCCACGATCGCGGGTGGCAAACCAGCCTTCCGCGTTAACCAGAGGGGTAAGCTGCCCGTTGCGCCAGTAGCCTTGCGCCATGCTGGCCGCACGCAGCCAGACTTCGTCATCCACGATTCTGACTTCTCTGCCCGCTAAGGCTGAACCGACATCTGCCAGACCATCCGCTTCTTTCGCACACACGGTGGAAGCGAATTCCGTCAGTCCATAACCGCACCAGCAGCGAATCCCTTGATCGCGCGCCTGCTCCGTCAACTCAACAGGAATAGCCGCGCCGCCCAGCAGCACCGCTTTGAGCGTGATCGGTGTTTTATTGACCAACAAGCGCCACAACTGAGTAGGGACCAGCGAGGCATGGGTGCAGCCGACCAGCATTTGTTCCAGCGGCTGCTTGTCGCGCACGGTCATTCGCGCTCCGGCAAACAACCAGCGCCATAAAATACCCTGGCCGGAGACATGAAACAGCGGCAGTGAAAGAAGCCAGTCATCTTCAGCGCCAAACGGCATTAATGACAGCACCCCCTGCGCACTTGCCAGATGCGCCTGACAGGTGTGAACCGCCGCTTTCGGCAATCCGGTGGAACCTGAGGTTAACGTCATTGTGCTCAAGCGCTGAGGCAACCACGCGGCGGCATGTGCGCCAGGTAGCGCCTGCATCTGCAACGGATTCAGCCCCGGGAACGCGGTAGCCGCCTCCAGATCCAGGGCAAAACGTAGCGTTAAGTCCGGAACCAGCGCGTCAAGCAACGACTGTGGCAACTGCGGGTTCACAGGTAAAACCCGCACCCCACATTGCAGCAGCGCGAGCCAGGCCAGTAAGGCTCGCGGATGATTCCATGCGCGGAGCAGGACGCCATCGCCCTCTTCCACACCCTGAGCGGCAAACCCGCAGGCCAGATGATCGACGCGCGTGCAAAGCTCACTCCAGCTTAATACTTCATCGTTGAGGCGCAGGGCTGGCGCCTGCGCACGAACCTGTCGCCAGTCGCGCCAGGGCCAGTCAGTGCCCGCTAAGCTTGCGCTAGCAGGCGTTTCCCATGAGGTCATAGCAGGCGTTCCAGCGCATCAACGGCAATACACGGCAACGCGCTACCCGGCCAGGCGCGTACCTGCTGGCACTGCATCAGACTCAGCGTGTCCAGACCCGGAATGGTCTGCGGCGTCAGCCAGGCGGCAATTCTCGCCAGTTGGGTTAAGCCAAGACTCGACTCAATAGACGAACTAATAACGGCGGTGAGACCAAGCGCATGCGCCGCCGCAACCTGTTCACGCACTTTGTCGAGACTACCGGTCAGCGTCGGTTTGATAACCACAGCCTTGACACCCTCTTCGGCTTCAAAGGTGAAATCCGCTTCGCGCAGACTTTCGTCCCAGGCGATAGCGATGCCGGTTTCACGTGCGAATGCGCGTGAGTCATCGCGGGTTTTACATGGCTCTTCAAGGAAGGCAATGCGTCCACGATATTCTGGATTGACGTATTTCGCGAACTGTTGGGCTTTCAACGGCGTCCAGGCACGGTTGGCGTCAAGTCGCAGATGCAGCTCCGGAATCGCCTCCAGCAGCAGATTGGCTACCATCCCGTCGCGAACCGCTTCATACAGCCCAACCTTGATCTTGGCGACTTTTTCGCCCGGCATATCCGCCAGTTGCAGCACCAGATCGTCAGGATCGCCCGTACACAGAGGCGCAGCACGATAGTCTGCAGCCTCCGGCAGAGCGTCTGCCAGTTCGGCCAGCGCACAGCTTGCGCCAAAAGCGACAGAAGGCAGTTGTGGTAAAGAAGCATCCCCTTGCAGCCAGCCTTTCACCCAGGCCAGCAGCTCGGTTTGCGCCTCTTCCCAGCTTTCCTGACTGAAGCCTGGCAGCGGGGAGATCTCTCCCCACCCTTCACGCTCGCCGTCACGCAGACAAACATACAACCCATCACGCGTTTTTAACCGCCTGTCGCGCAGAATCACCCCCGCGTCCATGGGGATCTGCCAGCGGTATACCTGCGCGCTACGCATTACGGATTCCGTTTGAATTTGCTGAAGTCAGGCTGACGTTTCTGGTTAAAGGCGTTACGGCCTTCCTGACCTTCTTCCGTCATGTAGAACAGCATGGTGGCGTTACCGGCCAGCTCTTGCAGGCCTGCCTGCCCATCGCAGTCGGCGTTCAGCGCCGCTTTCAGGCAACGCAGCGCCATCGGGCTGTTTTGCAGCATCTCACGGCACCAGCGTACGGTCTCTTTCTCCAGATCTGCCAGCGGAACCACGGTGTTGACCAGGCCCATATCCAGCGCCTGTTGCGCATCGTACTGACGGCACAGGAACCAGATCTCACGCGCTTTTTTCTGACCAACGATACGGGCCATATAAGAGGCACCCCAACCGCCGTCGAAGGAACCCACTTTCGGGCCGGTCTGACCAAAGATGGCGTTTTCTGCCGCAATGGTCAGGTCACACATCATATGCAGTACATGGCCGCCGCCAATGGAGTACCCTGCCACCATCGCCACGACCGGTTTCGGGCAGGTACGAATCTGACGCTGGAAGTCCAGCACGTTCAGGTGATGCACACCGGAGTCATCCTGATATCCGCCGTAGTCGCCACGCACTTTCTGATCGCCACCTGAGCAGAACGCTTTGTCACCCGCACCGGTCAAAATGATCACGCCGATGTTGTCGTCATAGCGGGCATCCGCCAGCGCCTGGATCATCTCTTTTACGGTAACAGGACGGAAAGCATTGCGTACTTGCGGACGATTAATGGTGATTTTGGCGATACCGTCGGTGGATTTCTCGTAGAGAATGTCGGTATAGCCTGCAGAGCAATCGTGCCATTCTACCGGTGCGTAAAGCATTGTTTCATCAGGATAGATCATAAAATGTCCTATAGTCAGCGACGCAGAATCTGAGCCAGACAGTCCACCACGCCAGCGGGGTTGTCCCGATGCGCGTTGTGTCCGGCATTACGAATCACATGGTTTGGTACTGACATTTCCGTCGCCAGCGCGCGGAATTTATCGTCACGTTCACCACATAAATAATAAAACGGAAATGTGCGCGCAGTGAGTCGCGCACGTAAATCAGGTTGTACGGCAAGCGAGGTGGCCTCCAGCATCGCCGCCAGCGTATGCCCATTATTCTGGCTACGCAGATCGACCAGCGTCTCTCTTTGCGCCGCATTCAGCGAGGAAAATACCGGCTGTTGATACCAGTCATTAAATACCTCACGCAGCGGTTCAGCGCGAAAACGCGCGGCCCAGCGGCCATCTGAAAGGCGACGTTGAACGCGCGCCTCCTCGCTTTGCAAACCAGGATGTCCACCTTCAACGACCAGACCGCAAAGTCCGGGCATCTCCTGACAGGCCGCCATCATCGCGACTCTGCCGCCAAGAGAGTAGCCCACCAGCCAGTAGCTAAGTATGTTGTAACTAAGCAAGGTGCTACGCAATAACGCACAAACATCATTGAACCCGCTCACCTTGATGTCGGCGGAACCGCCGTGTCCCGGCAGGTCGATATACAGCCGCGAATAATCCTGAAACGCTTCGCCGACCGTCTGCCATTCCCGACAGTCGCCGGAGAACCCGTGCAGGAAAACCAGCCAGGGTGATCCACTCTGGCTAACGCTCGCCTGGGCGTGCAGGATCATAGATGGCTTACCTGCGCCAGCAGTTGCTGCAGGGTTTGCGCCCCGTCAGTTTCGTTCACCACCAGCTCAATAACCGTTGCCGCAGGAGTACGCCAGGCATTTGTCAACGCGCTCTCCAGTTGCTCCCAGTTTTCTGGGCGCTGATATTTGAGGTTAAACATGGCCGCGGCATGCTCAAAGTGCACGTTCTGCGGCATCAGATAGAACCGTTCACGTTCATTTGCCGGCGTCGGCAGCAGGGAAAATATCTGCCCACCGTTATTATTGACCACTATCAGGACAAACGGCGCGGAAACCTGACGTAATAACGCCAGCGCATTGAGGTCATACAGTGCAGATAAATCACCGACGATAGCCAACGTTGATTTTGCGCTGGCGCGCTGTACGCCCGCCGCCGTTGACAGCAGACCGTCAATGCCGCTCGCGCCGCGGTTGCTATAAACTGGAAAACCAGCCGGAAGCTGCGACAGCGCATCAATCAGGCGCACGACCAGACTGTTACCCACGAACAGTTGCCCTTGTTCGGGCAGATACTCGTGAATACGATGGGCTAATTGCGCTTCACCAAACACGTCGCGACGGGCTTCCACCGCCTGCCATGCCAGTTGCGCCAGGCGCGGGATTTCCACGCACCAGGGTTGGCGTTTTTCCGCCGGGTGTAGATCCAGCCAGTCACCCACCTTCGCCACCAGCCTGCGCCCACGATGATGCGCCGGATCGAGGCGACCTTCGATATTATCGACAATCCAGTATTCCTGCGGATCGCAGTTGGCCTGCCATTGCAGGAGTCGTTTTCCGGTCAGGCTACAGCCAAGCTGCACCACTATCTGCGCCTGCTGTAACTCAGTCACCGCCTTCGCATTCCCCAACCACAGGTCAGCACACGGCAGGGGTTGTCCTGTTTGCGACAAGACATCGCCAATCAGCGGCCAACCGAGCATCTGCGCCCATTGCGCAACTTTCTTGCCCTCTTCCGCGCTCATACGACCCGCGATGACTACGCCGCGCTTTTGTCGCCAGAAAAACCAGTCACGTTGTTTGTCGCTTTCCAGCCGACGCGCTTCACGTAGCCAGGGCTTGTCGTCCTGCCACCAGTCGCCGAGGCGTTGCTGCCAGGCAATACCCGTTTCGTCCATGTCGCCATACAGCGGTTCCGCAAAGGGGCAATTAATATGAACCGCCCCGCTATGCAGCGCGCCCAGGGCATTATCAATGGTGGACACCAGCCAGCTCGCCGGAATGTCCTGCGTCGGGCGCGGTAAAGAGAGCGTTTGCGACGGATGAGAAGCAAACATGCCGGCCTGACGAATCGCCTGATTAGCGCCACAGTCGATAAGTTCTGGCGGTCGGTCAGCCGTGAGTAAAATCAGTTTTTCACCGGTCAGGCCCGCTTCAATCAATGCGGGATACAGGTTCGCCACTGCCGTACCGGACGTGACAATCACGGCGACTGGCTGGCGACTCACTTTTGCCAGACCTAAAGCCAGATGCCCAAGACCACGCTCATCAAAATGGGTATGGTGGATAAAAGCAGGATTTTCCGCTGCTGCCAGCGTCAACGGTGTAGAACGAGAGCCAGGGGCAATGCAGATATGCCTGACGCCGTGGCGAGTGAGTGCTTCCAGTATGACCGCCGCCCAGCGTCGGTTAAATGCGCTTACTGACATGAGATTGTCCGGTATCAATATTGCGACACAGTATAGAGAATCGAATAAATGGATTTTTGATATGAATCGGAAATATACACGAAATCACTATCCTTCCATCTGTAATAAGGTACGTAACCCTGCCGCTTTATTGTCTATTTCTTGCCATTCTTGCTCAGGATCTGAACCACGCACGATCCCCGCGCCGGCATACAGGCGGACCACGTTGGCGTTAATTTTCGCCGAACGTAATGACACGCAGAATTCACTTTGGCGCAGAGAAAGATAACCCGCAGAACCGGCATACCACTCGCGCTCAAAGGGTTCATTTTGCCGGATGAATTCGCGCGCCAGCTCACGCGGAATGCCTGCAACTGCCGCCGTAGGCTGGAGTTGCATCAGGCAGAGCGTATCGTCGGCCTGATTCAGTTCCGTCCAGATACAACGGCGTAGATGCTGCACCTTGCGCAGTCTGAGCACCTGCGGGGGGAGCACATCAAGGGTTTGCGTACAGCCTTGCAGCCGCTGGCAAATATCCTCGACCACCAGCATATTCTCGCGCTGGTTTTTATCATCTTTCATCAACCAGTCGCCTAACTGCCAGGCGCGATGATCCTCGGCGTGATTGGCAACGGTTCCGGCCAGCGCTTCGGTGCGCAACGCCGTGTCGCGCCGCCGATACAAACGTTCAGGGGAAGAGCCAAGAAAAGCGGAGTCGGCAGAGAATGCCATAAAGAAATGGTAGCAGTTAAGGTTCAGGCGACGGCTGGAAGCCATTACCGCAGCGGCATTCACCGACTGTGAAAACTGTAAATCTGTCGCTCGCGCCAGCACAACTTTGTCGAGTTCTTCCCCATTAATGGTGTGCGTGGCAAGCTTTATCAGATCTATCCAACCGGCTTTATCAGGCCAGTGCTGTTCTCCCGCCAAACTCAAACGCAGCGCGGGCAATGGTTTAACATTGGCCAGCGTGGAAATAAATTCAACCGCGCGTGCGGCGTCTTCACGCAGCGAAACATCACTGTAAAGGTGTAACCGTAAGCTCGCCACTCCGGCGCAGCGTCGCCATTCCAGTCGCGGTAACAACAAATTGCCGTGCCGGGGCTCGAACGCATTGAGGCCCCAGATACGCAGGTCAGGTTGATTGTCGTGCTGACGTAAAAACTGCTGAGCGGATGCCAGCGAGGAAAACGTGGCGACAGCCCCCAGCACAGCGGCTTCTTCGTCGCCGTTACGCTGCTGCCAGTAAAACTGGGGCCAGACGGGTTGACTGGCCAGCCATCCTAAAGCGTCAAACGCATCGTTCAGAGGGAAAGGTATGTCGTAAATACGAATTCCAGGTGCTGCCGGTATCTCTTGCGACAAATGACGCATCAGACCTTCCAGCGCAGTAGTGATTGATTGCACGCGGACCTCTCCCTGTTAAAAACCTCTCATTATACGGGGTACTGAACAGAAAAAGCAGTACCCCGAGTTAGGGAGTACGAACAAATGCGATGACGGAGCGGAATTTATCGCCGCGCTAACAATAATCCCATCACTAAACCGACCGTGGCGCCAACGCCAATTCCGCGCCAGGGTTTTTCATGCACATAGTCATCCGCCCGGCAAACGGCCTTTTTCGCGCGGAAATAATAATTGTCAGAAGCATGGCTGACGCGATTTCTCACCTCTTCTAACGCCCGCTCCGCCCGCGCTTTTAACTCAAGATATTTTTGATCGGCCGGATCGCCGGAAGAACGCAACACCTCTTCCAGCGTTTCGCTCAAGAGTTCCAGATCATCATCGATACGTGATTCATAAGATTGAAAAGACATTGTATTCTCCCTTTCTATTGACGTATCCGCTAACTATAGACAACCTGGACCGTTTGCGCCTGTTTAAGCCTGATGTGCCTCTCGCGCCATTCCGATGTGTGGAATCCCGTCTTCGTCATAAATATCCGTCACCGGCATAAAACCAAAGCGCGCATAAAACGGTTGCAGATGCGCCTGCGCGCCCAGATACAGCGCCTTGTGCGGCCAGTGTTGCGCACAGGACGCCAGCGTCTGGGTCATCAACTGTTGCCCCAGTTTTGCGCCGCGTAGCGCTTCGCTGACTATCACCCGGCCAATGACCACCGGCTCCAGATCGTCATCGCTTTTCAGAATCCTCGCATACGCCACCAGCTCATCATTGTGCCAGCCCAGAATGTGCCGATTTTCGCCAACCAGATCGTCGCCATCTACATCCTGATATGGACACTGTTGTTCAACAACAAACACCGCGCAGCGAAGCTGAAGAATGGCATACAGTTCTTGTGTACTCAGCTTTGCATGGTGGAGATCTTGCCAGTGAATCATTGTCTGCCCCTTTGTTGTGATAACCTGAACACCCTGCCTTAGCGATGGCGAAAAGTGTAACGCAAAGATGGAATTACTATTTTTAGGCACGTCAGCGGGAGTTCCTACCCGCTCACGCAATGTAACGGCAATTTTACTCAATCTGCAACACCCGACTCAGCCGGGGCTGTGGCTTTTCGATTGTGGCGAAGGAACACAGCATCAAATGCTCGCCACACCGTTCAATCCGGGAAAACTCGACCGTATCTTTATCAGCCACCTGCATGGCGACCACCTGTTTGGTTTACCTGGATTGCTGTGTAGTCGTTCGATGGCCGGGAACGTCAAGCCACTGACACTTTACGGCCCAAAAGGATTACGGGAATTTACCGAAACCGCTTTGCGTCTGAGCGGTTCATGGACTGACTATCCTCTGGATATTGTGGAAATCACCGCGGGTGAAATCGTCGATGACGGCCTGCGTAAGGTAACGGCATATCCACTGGAACATCCGCTGGAATGCTATGGTTTTCGCATTGAAGAACACGACAAACCAGGTGCGCTAAACGCCAGTGCGCTGAAGGCGGCTGGTGTTAAATCCGGTCCGTGGTTCCAGGAGCTGAAAGCCGGGAAAACCATCGTCCTGGAAGATGGTCGCGTAATTAACGGTGCCGACTTTCTTGCCCCGGCCACCAGGGGAAAATCCGTGGCGATTTTCGGCGATACAGGCCCTTGCGCAAGTGCCTTCGAACTGGCAAATGGCGTGGATGTGATGGTGCATGAAACTACACTGGACGCGTCAATGGAGGAGAAGGCCAATAGCCGTGGACACAGTTCAACCCGACAAGCCGCGCAACTGGCGCTTAAAGCGGGTGTCGGACGCTTGATCATGACCCACGTTAGCTCACGCTACGATGAAAAAGGCTGTCAGCGATTACTCGAAGAGTGCAGAACGCTATTCCCGGCAACAGAACTGGCTCACGATTTCGCCATTTTCACCGTTTAACGCTCTATTTTTTCGCCTCAGTGCCGATAACAGAGAAAAGGCTGGCTTTCACACTGAGGACAGGATGAACAATTTCCAGAAAGATATTGATGACAGGACCAATCTAACCCTGTCTAACCGTTTTGAACTGCTGCTGTTTCGCCTCGGCAAATCCATCGAGGAGCAGAAATCAGAGCTGTTTGGCATCAACGTATTCAAACTGCGTGAAATCGTGCCGATGCCGACGTTTACGCGTCCGGCGGGAATGAAAGCTCCACTGTTAGGTATGGTGAACATTCGCGATCAAGTGATCCCGGTGATTGACCTGCCGGCGGTGGCGGGCTGTAAACCAGAGACCGGGCTCAACATCCTGCTCATTACGGAATACGCCCGCAGCGTACAGGCGTTTGCGGTGGAGTCAGTGGAAAACATTATGCGTCTGGACTGGCAACAGGTACATACCGCCGAGAAAGCCGTCAACGGTCGCTACATCACCAGTATCGCCTGCCTGGATGACGACAAAGAGACCAACAACCTGGCGCTGGTACTCGATGTTGAACAAATTCTTTACGACATCGTACCGTCCAATCACGATTTACGCGCGACAGACCTGAAAACCAGTAAATTCAACATCACGCCGGGTGCGGTGGCGATTGTGGCAGAAGATTCGAAAGTCGCGCGCGCGATGCTGGAGAAAGGGCTTAACGCCATGGAAATCCCGCATCAGATGCATGTGACAGGTAAGGATGCGTGGGAAAAAATCCAGCAGCTTTCCGCAGAAGCGCAGGCGGAAGGCAAGCCAATCACTGAGAAGATAGCCCTGGTGCTCACCGACCTGGAAATGCCGGAGATGGACGGTTTTACGCTTACCCGTAAAATCAAGACCGATGAACGCCTGAAGAAAATCCCGGTCGTTATCCACTCCTCGCTTTCCGGTAGCGCCAATGAAGATCACGTTCGCCGGGTTAAAGCTGATGGTTATGTGGCAAAATTTGAGGTCAATGAGCTCTCTTCTGTGATTCAGGAAGTCATGGAGCGCGCAGCGAAAGACATTAGCGGTCCACTGGTGAGCCGTCAGCTTTCAGCCTGACGCCCAACCAGCCCCCCTTACTCTGCGGTTCTCCAACGAGTAAGGGAGTCGTTCCCCCACAAAAAAATCTCTTTACCATACCCTCCCTTTAATTATCATTAAAAATTGCCGCTTTTAGATATCAGCCGTTGAGTCAAAAAATAGCCTCAACAATTATCCTACATGATTTTCACATTTCTAAGCAGGCAGTGACGTGGATAAACACCGTTTCATAAAAGTTCTCCAAAAACATGCAAAATCCCTGGCCAAATACAAACTTAATTTAGACATCGACAATATCAAGAATACTTTAATCGCAGGCCAGCAACATATAGAGGAGAATGAACAATCTGTCACCTTAATCAATAACCTCATACCGCTCACGACAAGAAATATCACTGAAAAAGACGTAGACATTATTCTTCCTATAATTTCAGAATACTGGATGACGCTCCTGCGCTCCGCGCAATATAAGATTTTCTTTTATGGCACCCATAGTCATTATCTCAGTTTTAGTACCATTATCGCGGATTGTTTTCAGTCACAACTTGTACATCTGGACATCACCGCAGACGTTGAACACTGTATCCAGGCCATCAATCATCCGTCACCCGATAATGCAACTAAAATTCTCATCTATGATGATGAAGGAAGCCATATTTTAAGAAGAAAATTCGACTGCGCGAATGTCTTCTCTTACATCTACTATAGTCCTCTACGTGTGACTTGTGGGACTAACAAAAAATATGCCATGTATCTGGAACATGAATACAAAAAATATAATACACAGATTATTGATAATGTCGTTACCGGGTCGTCATATGCCTGGTGGGGTGTACCAACGCAATTGACTACCTGTACAGCCAATATGTCCGTTAAAAGTGGTGATACTGCCTTTGCCCTGGCTATCACTGAACATCTGTCTCAGAGTGGCAAGTTAAAAAACCATATTCATATCACGAGTTTTTTTGATTTACACCATGAATTGGCCAGAAGTAAAGGCAGCTTTAACAGTGGCGTATTTAAGGAGCTTAAATTTTTCGCCAAAAAAAATAATATCCCATACATTCAATATGATGAAGAAATTTTCACCAGCAATCATGATGAGATATACCAACCGGCGTCAATTAGCAGTAGCATTGAAAAAAACCTGTTAAGTTTATTTATATCCGAAGCAAAGTTGATAGCCGCAATAACAGACATTGTTAACCATAAATATCTCAACTTTGACTTTCATTTGTTAATTGATGAGCAAAGAAATGAAAGTTCAATGTGCGAAGAAGAAATGGACAAACTCAGCATACAGCGCGGCAGCAATCACTCTAAACTTTTTCGTCATAAGGAATCATTGAGTTCGAATTCTCGTAATATTGAGAAAATGGTCCACAATGCTGAGAAGAATAAATACGCTATGTATATAGTATTTCCCCCTCAGCCACAGAAATATATAGAAAACATTAATAAAGAAATGGTCAATGAGGCTTTTTCATTTTACCAACAAATCACATTAAATAAGGAAAATATTGTACTTATCGATATGAGTGGTGACCCGGACTTTACTCGTCACGACTTTCAGGATGGCGACCACTTAAACTTTAATGGTGCGATTAAATTTATACAGAAACTTCAGGCCTATGGCATCACAATATAGATAAAAAAAAAGTCTGGACATTGCCCAGACTCTTTTTTGTTTACAGCATGATGTATTACATCAGCGGTGCCGCTAACTGCACAATGCTGATCAGCGGTTGCGGCCAGATACCCAGCACCAGCACCAACAGAGCAGAAATCAGCACCACGATCCCACCCGCGCTGTACTGCCAGTTAGACGGCGCATCGCGGTTCAGTTGTTGCGGCGCGCTCAGGTACAAGCTCACGGCAACACGCAGGTAGTAGTACAAACCAATCGCGGAACCGACCACCACGGCAGCAACCAGCCACCACAGGTTAGCCTGCACACCGACCGCCAACACGTAGAACTTACCGATAAAGCCCAGCGTCATCGGGATACCCGCCAGAGACAGCATCATTACCGTCATCACTGCCGCGAGGATCGGGCGATGCCAGAACAGACCACGGTAGGAGAACAGAGAATCTGCATCCGGGCCACGGTACGGGCTGGACATCAGGCTGACCACACCGAACGCGCCGAGGCTGCTGAACAGGTAACCGGCCAGGTAAACGCCAACCGCTTCCATCGACATCTCGCCGCTCTGCAGGGCAATCAACGCCACCAGCAGATAGCCGAGGTGAGAGATGGAGGAGTAACCGAGCAGACGCTTGATGTTGGTCTGGCTCAGCGCCATCAGGTTACCGAAGATGATGGAAGCAAAGGCGATCACGCCCAGCACGGTACGTACCGCTTCGCTGTCGCCAACCGGCGCATACAGGAACAGACGCATCACTACGCCGAAGATAGCGATTTTGCTCGCCGTCGCCAGGAAGGTGGAAACCGGAGCCGGAGCGCCCTGGTATACGTCTGGCGTCCACAGGTGGAACGGAACCAGCGAGAGTTTAAAGCCGAGGCCAACAATCATCAGACCGAAGCCCGCCAGCAGCAGCGGTTCGTGCAGCATGCCGTCGCCAAGGCTCTTACCGAGCGCAACAAACGACAGGTTGCCAGACTGCGCGTACACCAGCGCCATACCGAACAGCAGGAAGGAAGACGCTGCGGCAGACAGAATGGTGTATTTGATACTGGCTTCCAGAGAACGTTTCTGACGGAACGCATAGCCAACCAGACCAAACAGCGGCAGAGAAATCAGTTCGATACCGAGGAACAGCGCCGCCAGATGGTTAGCATTTGCCAGCAGAATACCGCCGAGTGCAGCAATCAGCACCAGCAGGTAGAACTCTTCCCGGTTGTCGTCGTAACCTTCCAGCCACGGGTAAGCAAAGGTACAGGTGGCAAGACTCGCCAGCAGCACCAGCCCGGTATAGAGCATGGCGAAACCGTCAACCCGCATCAGCGGGGTGACGTCCATGGCGCCCGCCTGGCCAACAAACCAGAGCGAAACCAACGCGGCGTTAAGCCCAATGACCGACAGCGTGGCATTGAGGAAGTGATTGCGTCGCCACGCAATGGAGAGCATCACAACCACCGCCGTCAAGCCGACGATCAGCAGCGGTAGCAGCGCAATCAGGTGTTGTGGAGTTATTGTCATGGCGATTTACGGCCTTGTAGTAGTAACGGAATTAACAAACCACTGCTGGATGTTGCTCATCGCAGAATGCGAGGTATCCAGAATCGGCTGCGGATAGAAGCCAAGCAGTACCAGAAGCACGACCAGCAACAGGATGATAAACAGCTCACGCAGCGACATCCCTGGCAGTTCTACACTGGCAATCTGGCTCTTCGCCTTACCAAAGTAAGCGCGATGCAGCATCGCCAGCGAGTATACAGAGGCAAACACCAGACCAAAGGTCGAGATCACGGTAATAACCGGAACCACCTGGTAGCTGCCGAACAGAATCATAAATTCGCCAACGAAGTTACCTGTACCCGGCATACCCAGCGTACAGACTGCGAAGAACATGGACAGCGCAGGCAACCATTTAATTTTGCCCCACAGACCACCCATCATACGCATGTCACGCGTGTGCAGACGTTCGTACAACTGACCACACAGGATGAACAGACCGGCTGCGGACAGACCGTGCGCAATCATCTGAATTACCGCGCCCTGGTAGGCCAGTTGGCTGCCGGTGTAGATAGCAATCAGCACGAAGCCCATGTGGGATACGGAGGTATAGGCAATCAGACGTTTGATGTCGTACTGATTAAAGGCCATCCACGCGCCGTAGAAGATACCAATTACGCCAAGCCACATGGCGATAGGCGCAAACTCCGCCGACGCGTTCGGGAACAGCGGCAGAGAGAAACGCAGCAGACCGTAGGCTGCGGTTTTCAGCAAGATCCCCGCCAGGTCAACGGAACCTGCGGTCGGAGCCTGGGAGTGCGCGTCCGGCAACCAGCCATGCAGCGGAACCACTGGCATTTTCACCGCAAAGGCGATGAAGAAGCCCAGCATCAGCAGGTATTCCACGCCATGAGACATCGGGGTATTCAGCAGCTCTTCATAGTTGAAGGTCCACACGCCGGTCGCTTTGTAGTGCACAAACACCAGCGCCAGGATGGCAATCAACATCACCAGACCACTCGCCTGGGTATAAATGAAGAACTTGGTCGCCGCCGTGATACGCGTTTTCCCGTCAGAGGCTTTATGCCCCCACAGCGCGATCAGGAAGTACATCGGCACCAGCATCATTTCCCAGAAGAAGAAGAACAGGAACATGTCGATGGCCAGGAACACGCCGATCACGCCGCCTAAGATCCACATCAGGTTCAGGTGGAAGAAGCCCTGGTATTTTTCGATTTCATTCCAGGAGCAAAGGACCGCCAGAACGCCGAGCAGACCGGTCAGCACTACCATCAGCAGCGACAAGCCGTCGATTGCTAAATGGATAGAGATGCCAAAACGTGGGATCCACGGCAGGACAAACTCAGACTGCCACTGCGGAATACCCGCAGATTGCGTCAGTGAATAGCCGCCCTGCAACCACAGTTGCAGGCCAAGCGCCAGCGTCAGTCCCATGGTAATCAGCGCGATCCAGCGCGGCACCTTCACGCCAAAGCGTTCGGTCTGCCAGCACAGGAAGCCACCGATGAAAGGGATTAATATCAACCAAGGTAATAACATGGTGATCTTTGTTCCTTGTTTAAGTCCCGTTCAGGCTATCTCACTCGTCATAGCGAACCCCGGCTGTGCTCGCAACCCTCACGTACTTCAGTACGCTCCGGTTGCTGTGCGCAGGCGGTGTCCACTCTGACTTCGCCGATAACGCCTGTCCTTTTGGACCTGATTTTCAACGAATTTTAAAAATTCTCTTTGGGTTTGTTGTGTCGGGCACAATACCAACCCTCAAACTCAACGCAGTACCATCAACAGTGCCAGCACAACGACGGCGCCGATGCTCATCGATGCCACATACCAGCGCAGATAACCGTTCTCGCTTAACAGCAGGCCTTTACCTGCAAAGCGGGAAAGGACAGCCGGAATGTTCATCATTGAGTTCAGCGGGTCGCGTTTCAGCAGCCAGGCAATGCCCAGGAACGGCTTAACGAATACTTTGTCGTACAGCCAGTCAAAGCCCCAGGCGTTATACCACCAGGTACCCAGCAGACGGCCTGGCGCACTGTTGGCAATCGACGTCACAAGCGTACGTTTACCCAGCCACAGCCATGCTGCGATCAGGATGCCCGCAATCGCGACGATACCAGAGGTAATTTCCAGCGTCATGACGCGACCATGCTCAAGTTCGGTCGTTGCAGGCAGTACTCCCTGCAGCGGCGGTACGATCAGCGCGCCAACAAAGGTGGACAGGATCATCAGCACAATCAGCGGCAGATGATGGGTAATCCCCTTCCCGGCGTGAGCGTGAATTTGTTCTTTACCGTGGAATACGATGAAAATCATTCGGAAGGTGTACAGCGAGGTCATAAACGCACCGACCAGTCCTGCAACCATCAGATTGATATGACCGTTCGCCATCGCACCGGCCAGAATCTCATCCTTACTGAAGAAGCCCGCGGTAATCAGCGGCAGAGCCGACAGCGCCGCGCCGCCCACCAGGAAGCAGAGATACACCAGCGGAATAGATTTACGCAGGCCGCCCATCTTGAAGATGTTCTGTTCGTGATGACAGGCCAGGATAACCGAGCCGGACGCCAGGAACAGCAGCGCTTTAAAGAAGGCGTGAGTCATCAAGTGGAAAATCGCCGCATCCCATGCCTGAACGCCGAGCGCTAGGAACATGTAGCCAATCTGGCTCATGGTGGAGTAAGCGAGAACGCGTTTGATGTCGGTCTGTACCAGCGCGGCAAAACCTGCCAGCACCAGCGTGATCGCACCGATAATCCCCACCAGATGCAGGATTTCCGGGGTCATCAGGAACAGACCATGGGTACGTGCAATCAGGTAGACACCAGCGGTAACCATCGTCGCGGCGTGGATCAGCGCGGAGACAGGCGTCGGGCCGGCCATCGCGTCAGCAAGCCAGGTCTGCAACGGCAGCTGTGCGGATTTACCTACCGCACCACCCAGCAGCATCAGGGTCGCCCACATCAGCATGTTGTTGCCGTCGGCAAAGTGCGCAGGCGCCAGTTCAACCATTTCGCGGAAGTTCAGCGTGCCCAGCTCGTTGTAGAGGATGAACAGCGCGAAGGCGAGGAACACGTCACCGACACGGGTCACCACGAAGGCTTTCATTGCCGCAGCGCCATTCTTCGGATCGCTGTAGTAGAAGCCGATCAGCAGATAAGAGCACAGGCCCACGCCTTCCCAACCGAGATACATCAGCAGCAGGTTATCCGCCAGTACCAGAACCACCATGCTGGCGATAAACAGGTTAGTGTAAGCGAAGAAACGAGAGTAGCCCTCTTCTCCACGCATATACCAGGAGGCGAACATGTGGATCAGGAAACCGACGCCGGTCACCACGCTGAGCATAGTCAGCGACAGACCATCCAGCACCAGGTTAAAGCCGATGTTGAAGTCACCGACAGACATCCACGTCCACAGCGGCTGACTGTAGGCTTGTTGACCATTAGCAAAGAAGTCAACGCCAACAAACGCCGTCACCAGCGCAGCCAGGCCAATAGAGCCAACGCCCACGGTAGCGGACAGATTTTCTGACCAACGACCGCGAGAGAATGCCAGTAATACGAAGCCAATAAATGGCAGAATAATGGTTAAGGCAAGCATGTTCATCCACGCATCTCACTTACTGAATCGATGTTCAGGTTCTGGCGACGGCGATGAAGTTGCAGCAACAGCGCAAGTCCAATGCTCGCTTCCGCAGCCGCGAGGCTGATGGCGAGAATGTACATCACCTGACCATCGGTCTGGCCCCAGTAGCTTCCGGCGACCACAAAGGCCAGCGCGGAGGCGTTAATCATGATTTCCAACCCAATCAGCATAAACAGCAGATTGCGGCGGATAACCAGACCGGTTAAGCCCAGCACGAATAAGACAGCCGCGAGGATCAGTCCATGTTGTAAGGGGATCATGCGTGCTCCTCCGTTTTTCTTTTCGCACGGTCATCGGTGCGATTGCTCAGTACTTCACCTGAACGCTCTTCGCGACCCACGTGGAAGGCCACAACCAGGCCCGCCAGCAGCAGCATCGAAGCCAGTTCGACCGCCAGTACATACGGTCCGAACAGGGAAATACCGACCGCTTTCGCACTAATTGGCGTACCGTCGATGCCCTGATCGTTAACGCCCAGAATGGCGTACACAATCACCACCAGCATGATGGCCGACAGAATCGCCGGACCAATCCACACCTGCGGTTTCAGCCATTGGCGTTCCTGTTCAATTTCAGAACCACCGAGGTTGAGCATCATTACCACGAACACGAACAGCACCATGATGGCGCCCGCGTAGACGATAATTTCCAGCGCACCGGCAAAGTAAGCGCCTAACGAGAAGAACACCCCGGAAATCGCCAGCAGCGAAATAATCAGATACAGCAGTGCGTGTACCGGATTGGTGTGGGTGATCACCCGCAAGGTTGCGAGAATGGCTATCAGGCCACAGATATAAAAAGCGAACTCCATTGCCCCTCTCCTTACGGTAACAGGCTCTTGACGTCGATAGGCTTGGCTTCGTTCTCTGCTTCGCCCTTATCTTTGCCGTCGATTGCCATACCTGCCATCCGGTAGAAGTTATATTCCGGGTATTTGCCCGGACCGGAGATCAGCAGATCCTCTTTCTCGTAAACCAGGTCCTGGCGCTTGTACTCACCCAGCTCGAAATCTGGAGTCAGCTGAATAGCCGTTGTCGGACAGGCTTCTTCACACAGGCCGCAGAAAATGCAGCGTGAGAAGTTAATGCGGAAAAACTCCGGATACCAGCGGCCGTCTTTGGTCTCTGCTTTTTGCAGAGAGATACAGCCTACCGGACATGCTACCGCGCACAGGTTACAGGCAACGCAGCGCTCTTCACCGTCCGGGTCGCGGGTCAAAACGATACGACCACGAAAACGGGGCGGGAGATAGACCGGCTCTTCCGGGTACATCTGCGTTTCGCGTTTCGCGAACGCATGCAGGCCGATCATCCAGATACTGCGTACCTGGGTGCCGAAACCTACGAACAATTCTTTTAAGGTCATGGTCTTTGTGTCCCTTATTGCGCCTGCCACAGAATGACAGCCGCCGTTACCAACAAGTTGACGAGCGTCAGCGGCAGACAGACTTTCCAGCCGAAGGACATTACCTGGTCATAACGAGGACGCGGTAACGACGCACGAATCAAAATGAACATCATCATGAAGAACGCGGTTTTCAGCGCGAACCAGACGAATGGCGGTAAGAACGGGCCATGCCAGCCACCGAAGAACAAGGTAACCATCAGTGCAGAAATGGTGACGATACCGATGTACTCGCCCACGAAGAACAGACCGAATTTCATACCGGAATATTCAATGTGGTAACCGTCGGCCAGTTCCTGTTCGGCTTCTGGCTGGTCAAACGGGTGACGGTGACATACCGCCACGCCCGCGATGGCAAAGGTGACAAAACCAAAGAACTGCGGAATAACGTTCCAGATATCAGCCTGGTTATTGACGATGTCGGTCATGTTGAATGAACCGGCTTGCGCCACCACGCCCATCAGGGAGAGACCGAGGAACACTTCGTAGCTCAGCGTCTGCGCAGAAGCACGCATCGCCCCCAGCAGCGAGTATTTGTTGTTGCTCGACCAACCAGCGAACAGTACCGCGTATACCGCGAGACCTGCCATCATCAGGAAGAACAGGATGCCGATGTTCAGGTCAGCAACGACCCAGTTTGGGCTCACCGGCACGATGGCGAAAGCCAGCAGCAGCGAGGTAAAGGCGATCATCGGCGCCAGGGTAAAGATGACGCGATCCGAGAATTTCGGGATCCAGTCTTCTTTAAAGAACATCTTGATCATGTCCGCAACCAGCTGGAGCGAACCGCCCCAGCCAACACGGTTCGGCCCGTAACGGTTCTGGAACAGACCCAGCAGACGACGTTCGCCAAAGCTCATGAATGCCCCGCAGGTGACCACCACCAGCAGAATCACCACCGCTTTGAGAATGCTCAGCAGGATCTCAATCAGATCGGGTGTAATCCAACTCATTGCTGTGCCTCCTGCAGATCCTCAAGACGCGCGCCTGCCAGAACCGGCGCGATGCCAGGCATACCCATCGGTAAACCAACCTGCCCTGCCGTTAATCCTTCAGCGATTTCAACCGGCAGCGTGACCGTATTGCCATCGTAGCTGAAAGAAACACGGGTACCGGCATTAACACCCAACTTCGCGGCGTCTGCCGGGTTAAGTTTGATGTACGGCTGCGGCATACGAGTCTGGAAGACCGGCGCACGCTGGGACAATTCGTCGCTACCAAACAGATGGTAGTACGGCGCGATACGCCACTGACCATCCTGAGCTTCGAAGCTCGCCGGAACGGTAGTGAAGTAATCCATACCGCCCGCAGAGGCTTCAATCAGACGCACGCCCGGATCGCCATGACGCAGTTTACCGCCCACTTCATCCTGGAACTTGTTCCACGCCTGTGGGGAGTTCCAGCCCGGAGCCCAGGCAAACGGAATTTGTGAACGCGGCGCAGACGGCTGGTTGTTCCCTTCCATCGAGAAGGCGAACATGGTGTCTTTATCCTGCGGCTGACGAGGTTCATGGACGCTGATGTTAGCCCGCATCGCGGTACGACCGCTGTAGCGGTGCGGCTCACGCGCCAGTTTCTGTCCACGGATACGGAAGCTTGCATCCGGCGCGGCATCTTTGATCCCAGCCAATTGCGGCAGCTTCTCAACAACCGCGTCGATAACATGGTCGAGCTGCGTCCAGTCCACTTCACGGCTCTGCACGGTGCTGTGCAGCGAGTGCAGCCAGCGCCAGCTTTCCAGCATCACGGTGTTGCTGTCGTAGTAGGAAGGGTCATAGACCTGGAAGAAGCGCTGCGCGCGGCCTTCGTTGTTAATCACCGTCCCATCGCTTTCGGCAAAGCTCGCGGCGGAAAGCACCAGATGGGCGTTTTCCATAATTGCTGTACGCTGATGGTCAACAACCAGTACCAGCGGCGCTTTCGCCAGCGCGGCATTAACACGCGTTGCTGAAGCATGGCGATGCAGGTCATTTTCCAGCACCACAACGGCGTCAGCACGACCTGTTTCCAGCTCGGTCAGCGCATCGTCAAGAGAACCACCGCCAATCATACCCAGGCCCATGCTGTTAACAGAGCGCGCAATCATGGTAATGCCGACGTCAGCGCCACGACCTTTCAGCGCCTTCGCCACGTTGGCAGCAGCCTGAATTACTTCGGCGCTACCGGCGTTGGTGCCGGAAATAATCAGTGGTTTCTTCGCTCCGGCTAATGCCTGAACGATCACGTCAATTTTGTTCTGCAGGTCACGATCGATACCGTCAACCGCCGGGGCGTTGTTATCCAGCGCGTGGGCGATAGCGAAACCTAAACGCGCCTGATCTTCAACCGGCGCACGGTAGGTCCATGCAGCGATATCATCCAGACGGGTATTATCGACGTTAGTCACAAACAGCGGGTGCTTAGCGCGCTGACCGATGTTAAGGATTGCCGCAATCTGCCAGTCGGCCACTTTTTGCGCCGCCGCCATTTCGCGTGCTTTACCTTTCACCGCCTGACGCACCGCCAGCGCAACGCGCGCGCCGGTCTGGGTGACGTCTTCGCCCAGCACCAGAACCGCATCGTAAGACTCGATTTCACGCAGCGCCGGGGTATGAATACCGCCGTCACGCAGCACGCTCAGCGCCAGTTGCAGACGTTCCTGCTCACCCTGGGCGATACCGGTATAGAAGTTATCCGCGCCGACCAGTTCGCGCAGCGCGAAGTTGCTTTCAACGCTGGCACGCGGGGAGCCGATACCAATCACTTTCTTCGACTGGCGCAGAATATCTGCCGCGCCCTGCATCGCCTGTTCGGCGTTGAGCGTGATCAGATCATCGCCACGACGCTGTACCGGCTGACGCGGACGGTCTTTCAGGTTCACGTAACCATAGCCAAAACGACCACGGTCGCAGAGGAAGTAGTGGTTAACGGTACCGTTGTAGCGGTTTTCGATACGACGCAATTCACCGTAGCGCTCGCCCGGGCTGGTGTTACAGCCAATGGAACACTGCTGGCAGATGCTCGGCGCAAACTGCATGTCCCACTTACGGTTGTAGCGCTCGGAGTGCGTTTTATCGGTGAACACGCCGGTCGGGCAAATCTCGACCAGGTTACCGGAGAATTCGCTTTCCAGCGTACCGTCTTCCGGGCGACCGAAGTAGACGTTGTCATGCGCGCCATACACGCCCAGATCCGCGCCATCGGCGTAATCTTTGTAGTAACGTACGCAGCGATAGCAGGCGATACAGCGGTTCATTTCGTGAGAGATGAACGGCCCCAGGTCCTGGTTGCGGTGCGTACGCTTCGTGAAGCGATAGCGACGGAAGCTATGACCGGTCATGACGGTCATATCCTGCAGGTGGCAGTTACCGCCCTCTTCGCAGACCGGACAGTCGTGCGGGTGGTTGGTCATCAACCACTCCACAACGCTTTCGCGGAACTGTTTCGCTTCTTCGTCATCAATAGAAATAAAGGTGCCTTCGGTGGCTGGTGTCATACAAGACATCACCAGGCGACCACGCGTATCTTCCGCGTTTTGATATTGCTTCACCGCACACTGGCGGCAAGCACCGACGCTGCCCAGCGCCGGGTGCCAGCAAAAGTACGGAATATCAAGGCCGAGAGACAGACAAGCTTCCAGCAGGTTGTCCGCTCCGTTGACCTCATATTCTTTGCCGTCTACATGAATCGTAGCCATAGTCAGCATGCTTCCAGTTGGCTTAGTCAGGGACTAAGCGTTAATCGAATTACTTATCGCGATGCAGGGGGTAACCTGCAATTACCAGCGCTCTTTCAGCAGGTTCGGCTGAATACCACCAATAGCGTGGGTATTGCTGAAGGTCTGCTTGATGCCAGCTTCGAATTCTTCGCGGAAATATTTAATGGCGCTCTGCAGCGGCTCCACCGCGCCCGGTGCGTGTGCACAGAAGGTTTTACCCGGGCCGAGGAAACGACACAGTTGCTCAAGTGTCTCGATATCCCCAGGCTGGCCTTCGCCACGCTCCAGCGCACGCAGAATTTTTACGCTCCACGGCAGACCGTCACGGCACGGCGTACACCAGCCGCAGGACTCGCGGGCGAAGAACTCTTCGAGGTTACGCACCAGCGATACCATGCCAATCTCGTGGTCAACGGCCATTGCCAGCGCAGTACCCAGACGGCTGCCTGCTTTACCGATGCTTTCGAACTCCATCGGCAGGTCAAGATGCGCCTCGGTCAGGAAGTCGGTTCCCGCGCCGCCCGGCTGCCAGGCCTTGAATTTCAGGCCATCACGCATACCGCCCGCGTAGTCTTCGAGGATCTCACGCGCGGTGGTGCCAAACGGCAGTTCCCACAGGCCAGGGTTCTTCACACGACCGGAGAAGCCCATCAGCTTGGTGCCCGCATCTTTGCTCTTCGAGATGTTCTGATACCACTCCACGCCGTTGGCGAGGATGGCCGGTACGTTACACAGGGTTTCGACGTTGTTAACGCAGGTCGGCTTACCCCATGCGCCAGAGCTTGCCGGGAACGGCGGCTTGGAACGCGGGTTAGCGCGACGACCTTCGAGGGAGTTGATCAGCGCGGTTTCTTCACCGCAGATGTAACGCCCTGCCCCGGTATGGACAAACAGTTCGAAGTCGAAACCGGTGCCCATGATGTTTTTGCCAAGCAGACCGGCTTCGGTTGCTTCGGCAATCGCGCGGCGCAGATGCACAGCCGCCTCGATATATTCACCGCGCAGGAAGATGTAACCACGGTACGCTTTCAGCGCAAACGCGGAAATCAGCATGCCTTCCACCAGCAGGTGCGGCAGTTGCTCCATCAGCAGGCGGTCTTTATAGGTGCCCGGTTCCATTTCATCGGCGTTACACAGCAGGTAACGGATGTTCATGGATTCGTCTTTCGGCATCAGGCTCCACTTCAGACCGGTGGAAAAGCCCGCGCCGCCGCGCCCTTTCAGGCCAGCGTCTTTTACCTGATTGACGATTTCGTCCGGTGACAGGCCGGTCAGGGCCTTACGCGCACCTTCGTAACCGTTTTTGCTACGATATTCGTCCAGCCAGACTGGCTGTTTGTCATCACGCAGACGCCAGGTCAGCGGATGTGTTTCGGGAGTACGGATAATATCTTTCATTTATACCGCTCCAGCAGTTCAGGAATGCCTTCCGGGGTCAGGTGAGCATGAGTGTCGTCATCGATCATCATGTTCGGCCCTTTATCACAGTTCCCCAGGCAGCAGGTCGGCAGCAGCGTAAAGCGACCATCAAAGGTCGTCTGCCCCGGCTTGATGTTGAGTTTTTTCTCAAGCGCAGCCTGGATCCCTTGATAACCATTGATATGGCACACCACGCTATCGCAATAGCGGATCACGTGGCGACCTACCGGCTGGCGGAAGATCTGGCTATAGAACGTGGCAACACCTTCTACGTCGCTTGCCGGGATACCCAGCACATCCGCGATCGCATAGATCGCCCCGTCCGGCACCCAGCCACGCTGCTTCTGAACGATTTTCAGCGCTTCAATGGACGCCGCACGCGGGTCTTCGTAGTGGTGCTTCTCGTGCTCAATCGCTTCACGCTCAGCCGCACTCAGCTCAAAAGCCTCGGTTTGTGGTTGTTGATTCTCGTGCATAATTAGCGGTCCACATCTGACATAACAAAATCAATACTACCCAGATGGACGATAAGGTCGGACACCAGGCTGCCGCGTACCGCTACCGGGATCTGCTGCAGGTGCGCATAGCTCGGGGTACGGATACGAGTACGGTAACTCATGGTGCTGCCATCGCTGGTCAGGTAGTAACTGTTGATACCCTTGGTCGCTTCCACCATCTGGAAGGACTCGTTTGCCGGCATAACCGGTCCCCACGAAACCTGCAGGAAGTGGGTGATCAGGGTTTCGATATGTTGCAGCGTGCGCTCTTTCGGCGGCGGCGTAGTCAGCGGGTGATCCGCTTTGAACGGGCCTTCCGGCATGTTGTTGAGGCACTGCTCAAGGATGCGCAGACTCTGGCGCAGCTCTTCAACTTTCAGCATTACGCGGGTATAGCAGTCAGACACGCCGCCGCCAACCGGAACTTCAAAGTCAAAGTTTTCGTAGCCAGAGTATGGACGGGCTTTACGCACGTCGAAATCAATACCGGTCGCACGCAGCGCAGCACCGGTACAACCCCAGTCCAGCGCTTCTTTCTTGCCATAGGCGGCAACGCCCTGGGAACGACCTTTCAGGATGGTGTTACGCAGTGCAGCTTTCTCGTAGGAATCCAGACGTTTTGGCATCCAGTCGAGGAAGTCACGCAGCAGCTTGTCCCAACCGCGCGGCAGATCGTGTGCGACACCGCCGATACGGAACCAGGCCGGGTGCATACGGTAACCGGTGATCGCTTCCACCACGTCATAAATTTTCTGACGATCGGTAAAGGCGAAGAAAACCGGCGTCATCGCGCCGACGTCCTGAATGAACGTGGAGATGTACAGCAGGTGGCTGTTGATACGGAACAGTTCAGACAGCATAACGCGAATCACGTTGACGCGATCCGGCGTGGTGATGCCCGCCAGTTTCTCAACCGCCAGTACGTAAGGCATTTCGTTGACGCAGCCGCCGAGGTATTCGATACGGTCGGTGTACGGAATGTAGCTGTGCCAGGACTGACGTTCACCCATCTTTTCAGCGCCACGGTGGTGGTAGCCGATGTCAGGCACGCAGTCGACGATTTCTTCGCCATCAAGCTGCAGCACAATACGGAACGCGCCGTGAGAAGACGGGTGGTTAGGGCCGAGGTTGAGGAACATGAAGTCCTCGTTTTCGGTACCACGCTTCATGCCCCAGTCTTCGGGTTTGAAGGTCAGCGCTTCCATTTCCAGATCCTGTTTGGCTTTGGTCAGCTCAAACGGATCGAATTCGGTCGCACGCGCCGGGTAATCTTTACGCAGCGGGTGGCCTTGCCAGGTATGCGGCATCAGCAGACGCGTCAGATGCGGGTGGCCTTCGATATCGATACCAAACATTTCCCAGGTTTCACGCTCATACCAGTTGGCGTTGGGGAACAGTTTGGTAAAAGTCGGTACACGCAGATCGTTTTCAGACAACGCCACCTTGAGCATGATATCGCGATTGCGTTCAATAGAAATCAGGTGATAGAAAACGGAAAAATCCGCGGCAGGTAACCCTTCGCGGTGCGTACGCAGACGTTCGTCCATGCCATGTAAGTCAAACAGCATGACGTAAGGTTTCGGCAGTCTCTTTAAGAAATCGCCAACTTCCAGTAATTGTTCACGCTTGACCCAAACAACGGGTACCCCGGTGCGAGTCGCCTGAACGGTAAAGGCATCCGGCCCAAAACGGTTGCGCAGTTCGCCAATGACCGGGTCATCAAGGTGATCCCGTGTTTGCCATACAGCATCTTGCGCGGTTAAGTCGGTCATATTGTTCACCATTGTAAATGGTCCGTGGTAGTCGGCAGTGCTTCGCGCTATTTATGTAGTGATAAGCGAAGGAAGTGCGGCTGCCGACAGGCGCAAATTAAATCTCGTCTGGTGTACGAAGATTCGTTACAGCAATACGTTCACCGCGTTTACGCTCGCGTTCTGACTGCATATTGGCGCGATAAACGCCCTGATCCCCAACCACCCAGGAGAGCGGACGGCGTTCTTTGCCAATGGAATCCTGCAGCAGCATCAGAGCCTGCATATACGCTTCTGGACGCGGCGGGCATCCCGGGATGTACACATCGACCGGAATAAATTTATCAACGCCCTGCACCACAGAATAGATGTCGTACATACCGCCGGAGTTGGCGCATGCGCCCATGGAAATAACCCATTTTGGTTCCAGCATCTGATCGTAGAGGCGCTGAATAACCGGTGCCATTTTGGTAAAGCAGGTTCCAGCCACGACCATCAGGTCAGCCTGACGCGGCGATGCACGCAGTACTTCCGCACCAAAACGGGCCACATCGTGCACAGCGGTAAACGAGGTCACCATCTCAACGTAGCAGCAGGAAAGGCCAAAGTTATATGGCCAAATTGAGTTTTTACGGCCCCAGTTAACCATGTCATGGAGCTTGCCCATGAACACGTTTTTATTAACTTCTTGCTCCAGGGGGTCGGTTACGATCTCCTGTTTTTGCAGGGGGTAACGGTCGTTCTCACCGTTAGGATCTATGCGGGTGAGCGTATAATCCATCTTAATGCCTCGCGGTTAGCGTTGACGATTAGCGATACTGTTCGTTTCCGGGTTCATACGCTCGCGGCGTGAACGCGCGGGCGTCCAGTCCAGCGCGCCAATACGCACCAGATAAACCAGACCAGCCAGTAACACAAAAATAAAAATTGCAGCTTCCACAAAGCCAATCCAACCGCTTTCACGGATAGATGTTGACCATGCGAACAGATACAGCGCTTCAACGTCGAAGATAACGAAGAACATGGCTACCAGATAAAACTTGGCAGACAGGCGCAAGCGGGCGGTGCCGACCGAGTCAATACCTGATTCAAACGGCACGTTTTTAGATCTCGCGCGCGCGCGACCACCTAAAAACCAGCCGCCGACGAGCATCAGGCAGCACAGGCCAATGGCGACAATAAGAAAGATAGCGAATGCCCAGTGATGAGCGATGATTTCAGTGGATGTTGACATACTCATTGCTTACTCATCAAAAGTAGCGCCAAATTCTCTGCTCTTTTCGGCAGATGAACGCCACATCGATTCATGGGGAGGAATAAAAAAAACCTTACAATCACTGTAGAAAACCATTTTATACAGCCAATTGATGGGGTTTTTTACTCCTTTCTATAACCTTTTGTCAACTTTAACAAAAGTTTCCTCACATTATTTTACACTACTCCAACCTCATTAACATAAAGTGCTGTTTACACCCATTTCGGTTGCATCATCGGTCTTTTTTAATGTTGTTGAATCGTGTCCGTAGTGAAGTAAAAAAGATAATACTTGTCTATTTTGACAGGAATTCACACTAATGCCTCCCCCTAAATGGGAGTATTTTCTTGATCTGTGACACGCTTTTGTTAATTCACCATAAAAAACAGCAACAATTTCTCTAGTTTTTTAACATGGAAACAATTAACACTTCTGCTGATTATTTTTCACCCTATTTGCAGGCTGTTTTTTTACCCGCTGATTTTGTTAAGTTTTAGTATAGCAAATGACATAAACCAATGTTATTTGCACAAAAAAAGAGCCGCTGGATGTTTTTTCATCATTAGCGGCTCTTTTTTTACACTTACATTTTAAAACGTTTTTTGTGACGCGTTACTCGAAGTCGCCTTCAATAAGGAGCGAATCATCTCCCCCTTCGGGGGTAAACTGATTGTATTGCCAAGGGTTTTGATATGTCTGCATCGAGTTAAAGATCACCTGAGCTAAATCATTTTGCGTAGCCGGATCGCAGCACAACAGATACTCGGTATCAGGCAATGGCGGTAATCCGTCCGCCGCCCCCAGTACGCGTAAATCAGGGCTCATCATTTCAACGGGACGCGCAGTAACGCCCAGACCGGCTTTGACCGCAGCACGAACCGCAGGCAATGTTGAAGCAACATACGCTAAGCGCCACGGGATCTGCGCAGCATTCAGCGTTGCCAACACCATATCGCGGAACGGGCTCGGATCGTCCAACAGCACCAACGGGACCGGCTCACCTTTTTGCAGGATATATTCGGCCGCACAATACCAGTGCGTCGGCGAAGTGCGCAGATTCAGGCATTCAAAATCGCCCGGACGGTTAGTCGTTACCACCAAATCCACTTCTTGCGACTTCAGCATATCCACCATATAGGCGTTGCGCTTGACCCTTACATCCAATGCAAGCTTCGGATAAACCGAACTTATACGGTTGAGCAGGAAAGGCAGTATCGTATCGGCGGATTCATCAGAAGCGCCAATAGTTAACACTCCCTGAAGATTGTTAAACATTAATGATGAGCATGCCTCATCATTAAAACGCAATATTTTTCTGGCGTAACCCAACAGCTGTATACCATGTTCGGTCAGCAGTTTGTTGCGTCCATGACGCGCGAACAACTCTTTCCCCACGAGTTGCTCAAGACGCTGCATTTGCTGACTCACCGCAGACTGAGTGCGACATACCGCAGCTGCCGCAGCCGCGAAGGTATTCAGGTCGGCAACAGCAACGAAGGTTCTCAGCAGATCGAGGTCGAGGTTAATTATCGGACGATTTGCATTTATCATAGTTTTTCACTTACTCGCGGGTCATACCGGGTTAATGCTGTGCATTCAGAATCAAACCACTCCATTTGTTATCTGCCTTCCTTGCAGTTTCGCTTAGTGTAACCAAGTGAAAATAAGGATGTATTTGGTTTAACAAACGAAACAATTCTCTTTCTACGCTATATAATAACCGTGACACTCATCGGAATATAGCAACGAGAAAGGGCCATATTTTTAGCTGCTGGATGATTCTGACTAATGGAAAACATGTAAATTTTGTAAATTTAAAAAAAACTTAACGAACAATAATTTACACATTAAAAACTAACTTTTCAGTACGTTAGGAACAACCAACAAACATTTGAATTATCGTAAAATTCGTACTACGCACCATTTCATGAGACTTATCTTAACCTAAAACCACTATATTTATAAGTGTTATCGCGAATAATTCGAGTCTACCTGAGGTTATGTCTGACCTGCGGTTTTCGTATTATTAGGCCATTCAATTTAATGCGATTTAAATATTAAATAATAATTAATTAAGAATCCTTCAATTCATTAATTATACTTAACAATGAATTCACACCGTACCACGCACGGATCAGGCCGATAACAGCCCTCGCAGATAAAACCTCAGTATTTTCGAATGACGTCATACCGCTTATGTGTCGGCGATCTTTTGCTTTACAGAGTTAAGTTTTTTTGACCAGACAAACCACCACACCTAAACCAACACTACAAAACATATCACCAACATTATACAATTCACCAGATCATTATTTCATGATAATTGCGTTATTTAGTTATTAACAGTTAATTATAACTTCATGGATTTTCAAAATCTTCTACTAAAGACCCTTCAAAACTTACCGTCGTGGGAGTACATTGTGCTGGGCTGACTTCCACGGCAGGGAGTGGCATTCACAGCTAAAAAGGTCAACGTTCATGTCCCCCATTGAAAAATCCAGCAAATTAGAAAACGTCTGTTATGACATTCGCGGCCCGGTTCTGAAGGAAGCAAAGCGCCTGGAAGAAGAAGGCAATAAAGTTCTGAAACTTAACATCGGCAACCCGGCGCCATTCGGGTTTGAAGCGCCAGACGAAATTCTGGTTGATGTGATCCGCAATTTGCCAACAGCGCAAGGATATTGCGACTCCAAAGGTCTTTATTCAGCCCGTAAAGCGATCATGCAGCATTACCAGGCCCGCGGGATGCGCGATGTGACCGTGGAAGATATCTATATCGGTAACGGCGTTTCCGAATTGATTGTGCAGGCCATGCAGGCATTGCTGAACAGTGGGGACGAAATGCTCGTTCCGGCACCTGATTATCCACTGTGGACGGCAGCGGTATCGCTCTCCGGCGGTAACGCCGTGCATTACCTGTGTGACGAATCATCTGACTGGTTCCCGGACCTTGACGACATTCGCGCCAAAATTACCCCGCGTACGCGTGGGATCGTCATCATTAACCCCAACAACCCAACCGGCGCTGTGTATTCCAAAGAGCTGCTGATGGAGATTGTTGAAATTGCTCGCCAGAACAACCTCATCATTTTTGCGGATGAGATTTACGACAAAATTCTCTACGATGATGCTGAACACCACTCGATCGCCGCGATGGCGCCGGACCTGCTGACTATTACCTTCAACGGCCTGTCAAAAACCTATCGCGTTGCCGGTTTCCGTCAGGGCTGGATGGTGCTGAACGGGCCGAAGAAACATGCCAAGGGGTACATCGAAGGTCTTGAGATGCTGGCCTCTATGCGCTTATGTGCTAACGTTCCGGCGCAACATGCGATTCAGACCGCGCTGGGCGGATACCAGAGCATCAGTGAATTTATCATGCCTGGCGGGCGCCTGTATGAACAACGCAACCGCGCCTGGGAGTTACTCAATGATATTCCCGGCGTCTCCTGCGTGAAACCGCGCGGCGCGCTGTATATGTTCCCGAAAATCGACGCTAAACGCTTCAACATTCATGACGACCAGAAAATGGTGCTCGACTTCCTGTTGCAGGAAAAAGTGCTGCTGGTTCAGGGGACGGCGTTCAACTGGCCGTGGCCGGATCATTTCCGCATCGTCACGCTCCCGCGCATTGACGATATCGAAATGTCGCTGAGTAAATTTGAGCGCTTCCTGTCAGGGTATCACCAGTTGTAATAAAACACGGGCTGTTGGATCAGTATGACGAGTATTTGCATCTGACAGCCTTCTCTGCGCACAATGACTCTTAGGTTGCCATCATATAAGGGTCGTTATGAAGCAGAGCCATTTTTTTGCCCACCTCTCCCGCCTGAAGCTCATTAACCGCTGGCCGCTGATGCGCAACGTGCGCACCGAAAATGTGTCCGAGCATAGTTTGCAAGTCGCCATGGTCGCTCATGCGCTGGCGGCGATCAAAAACCGTAAATTTGGTGGTCAGCTTAATGCAGAGCGCATTGCCCTGTTGGCAATGTACCATGACGCTTCAGAGGTGCTGACCGGTGACCTCCCTACCCCGGTAAAATACTTCAACTCACAAATCGCCCAGGAATATAAAGCGATAGAGAAAATTGCCCAGCAAAAGCTGGTCGATATGGTGCCCGACGAGCTACGAGATATATTTGCTCCGCTGATTGATGAACATGCTTACAGCGAAGAAGAGAAATCTATCGTCAAACAGGCCGATGCGCTGTGCGCTTATCTGAAGTGTCTGGAAGAGCTTTCGGCGGGCAATAATGAGTTCTTGTTGGCGAAAACGCGGCTGGAAAAAACGCTGGAGTCGCGGCGCAGCGAAGAGATGGACTATTTTATGGAGGTGTTTGTCCCGAGTTTTCACCTCTCATTAGATGAGATCAGCCAGGATTCACCGCTTTAAACGATGTTGCCGGATGGCGACGTCAACGTCTTATCCGGCACATAAAAATCAAAATGGGAACAGCATCGGGATCATCACCACGCACACCGCCATCACGATCACCGTAAACGGCACGCCAATTTTCACGAAATCGCTAAAGCTGTAGTTACCCGGCCCCAGCACCAGCGTGTTCACCGGCGAAGAGACCGGTGTCATAAAGGCTGCGGATGCTGCCATTGCAATCACCATTGCAAAAGGATACGGCGAAACCCCCATCGACTTTGCCGCCGCCAGAGCAATTGGCGCCATGAGTACCGCCGTCGCAGTATTTGAGATAAATAACCCGATGCTCGCGCACAGGACGAACAGGCAACCCAACATCATGTACGGGCCATACCCGCCGCCGACGTCCATCAGTCCTTTTACTACCAGATCGACACCGCCGGTTTTTTGTAGCGCCAGTGCAAAGGGCATCATCCCGACGATCAAAATAATGCTCGGCCAGTGAATCGCTTTATAGGCGCTTTCGGCATCGATACAGCGGAATTTCCCCATCAGCAGGCAGGCGATAATTGCGGCAACCGTATTAGGAATTTCATCGGTAAGCATCAGGGCCACCATCAGCACCAGGCAGAAAATGGCATGCGGCGCCTGACTGTGCGCCGGGGAGGCTTCACTGACCTCAGCTGGCATGTTCAACACCACGAAGTCGCGCCCTTTTTGTCCCAGCAGTGTGATGAGCTTCCAGTTACCCACCACCAGAATGATATCCCCCATCAGCAACGGTTCATCCACCACCGCGCCTGCCAGCGCCGTACCATCGCGTTTCAGGCCGACCACATTCAGACCGTAACGCGTACGAAAGGCTATCTCCCGTACCGTTTTGCCAATCAGTTCCGATTCAGGGATCAGTGAGATCTCGGCCATGCCCACATCAAGCGCCTGCTCGGAGAAATATTCCCCGCGCAGCACCATTGGCTCCAGCAGTTGCTCACTGCAAAATTCTCGCAGATCGACATCCGCTGCAGACATATCAATCAGCAGCACGTCACGGGCGCGAAACTCAGAAACCCCGTTAACGTCAACAATCACGCGACGAAAGCGCCGCCAGCGCTCCACGCCAATCACGTTTGCTCCGTAACGCTCACACAGTTTCAGGTCGTCCAGACGCTGGCCAATCATCGGTGAACCAGGGCGAATAGCCAGACGGCGGGCACGCCCCGTGAGGCGATACTCTTTGATTAAATCGCGAAAAGTCCGGCGTTTCCAACCGTCTCCTGGCTGCCCGGAGTCTTCGCCCTTCAGCATAAAGCGCATCAGCAGCATATAAATTATGCCAAGCACCAGAACCACCAGCCCCAGCGGAGTGACGCTAAAAAAGCTGAAACCGTTAAGTCCTTCGCGTAGCAACTCACTGTTGACGACCAGGTTTGGCGGTGTCGCCACCAGCGTCATCATACCGCTTATCAATCCGGCAAAGCTCAGCGGCATCATCAGGCGCGAGGGAGAAATTTGCATGCGCATGGAAACGCTTAAGACAACCGGTATAAAGATAGCAACCACGCCGGTCGAACTCATAAACGCACCGAGCCCGGCCACGGTTATCATCAGCAACACCAGCATTTTGACTTCACTGCTGCCGGCGACCTTCACCAGCCAGGCCCCCATCACCGTCGCCACCCCGGTACGCACCAGACCGTCGCCGATAATAAATAAAGCCGCGATCAAAATAACGTTAGGATCGCTGAACCCGGAAAAAGCTTCTGTGATGCTCAATGTTCCACTCAGAACAAAGGCAATAATGACCAGCAAAGCGATCGCGTCCATACGCACTCTGCCAGTTGCAAACAAGACGACGGCAATCGCCAGCAATGAGAGAACCCATATCAATTCACCGTTCACAACATATCCTTGTTAAATGAGAGGGATGGAGCGATTCTGCCATAAAAAAGCCCCAACAATCTGGGGCTAAATCATGATCAGGTATTTCTTACAACGACCACATTTCCGTTGGGCTGCTTGGTCACAGAAATATGTTCCAGACTGGTCAGCGAAAAATCGACCTCATCCAGACGCGGCGTGTCCGCTGGCGCATTTACCGCTATTACATGGCACCCTGCAGCCAGTCCCGAGAGCACCCCTGCGGGCGCATCCTCGACTACCGCGCATTCCTGTGGCGCCAGGCCCAGTAGCTGAGCGCCTAACAGATAGGCGTCTGGCTCTGGCTTACCTCTTTTTACCCGTTCGGCAGTGACAAACACTTCAGGAGCAGGAAGTCCTGCGACACGATGACGCGCCCGTGCGACCGGCATTGAACCGGAAGTCACAATCGCCCATGGAATGCCCGCTTTGTTGAGATGGTTGAGCAAGTCAACCGCCCCTGGCAACGCGGTGATCCCCGCGGTTTCCGTCGCTTCGATCTGCTCCAGGCGGGTGAACTCCGCAGCGATCTCCGCCTCGGACTTGCCCACCATAAAGTGTCGCAGGGAGGTAATGGCCTGCTTACCATGAATAAAGCCGAGCACCTCGGCGTGATCGAGGCCAAAACGATCGGCCCAGTTGCACCACGCGCGCTCTACTGCGGGTAAGGAATCGACCAGCGTTCCATCCAGATCAAACAGAAAACCTTTGCACTGCACGCTCGCCCCCTCAGGCATTAATGATTTGGTTAATTTCATTCGCGCTCAGGTGATACTGGCGCGGGCAAGAGTGCCAGACATTCAGCATACGTTGATATTTTTCCCACATCGGGGTCTGGGCGTTGAAGCCATGCGTACCCGCATCAAAGTGGGTATAACGCCCTTCCACATTGACCATAAACCGTACATACCCGAGGAAACGGGCTTCCGTTGCAGCATCAAAGCCGAGGAAGGTCACGCGGCGCTCATCAATAGACTGCGCGTCTTTTAGATTAGTCCAGGACACATGTAATGCGTGATACATCTCCATAATATCGATAACCGTACGACAGGTTTCTTCCGTCAGCTCACCAAACTCACGATCCAGCTCGCGCATCTGCAAGCCGTAACCGCGTTCAATAATCGTCTGCAAACGACGATAACGCTCGGCGTTAGTGGGATCGAGCATAGTCATCATTTTGTACTGGTTAGACAAAATCAGACGTTGAGCGTTGGTCATTTCCATTTGGGACTCCTGTATCACTACTACTACGATGAAAAAAAAGAAGGCATCTTGTGCCTTCTTTTATATGCGTAATCAGGGGTCAATTACAAATCATCAAGGAAAGTTTTATCCAGTTGTTTGAAGGCGCGCTTAAGCGTGTCAGCCAGCGCCTGATAATCAGGCTTTCCTTCTACCGGAGCGAGCGCCTGCCCGGCCTCTTGCAATTTACCCCGAACTTCGTAGAACCAGTTGAGTATTGAAGGCGGCAGCGGCGTGACAGAACGCTTACCCAGCCACCACATGCCCTGCATCGGCAGACTGAGCGCAAACAGCGCCGTCGCCACGGCGGGTCCCAACTGCCCGCCTAAAGCAATTTGCCAGCATAAGGTGAAAACAGCGATGGGCGGCATAAAACGGATTGCGTAACGCGTCATACGGATGACGCGGTTCTCAACAAATACGGGCGCGAGGCGCTTTTCCATTGGCCACGTCTTCGCATAGTGCTGCCCCCGGCGAAACAAACTAAAAAAATTGACGGAACGATTATCCGGTGTCGACATGGCGGTTACCTCAACTTCACATATAAAAATTAAAAAATTTGTGCAAAACAACAACTATAAAGGACATCGTTCAAAACATTTTGTCTTTGATACCCACATTCAGGTATCCTGTGCCGGCCTGTAAGGCCTTTAGTCCAAAATCATTGAGTCGTCAAATTGGCATACAGTATGCCACTGGCTGAAAAATACGCAAAATGACATAGACTCAAAGGTATTTATTCCATCGTGCCCAAAAAGACTCTGGCGCATGATGTTAATCATAAACGTCGGTGTCATCATGCGCTACGCTCTATGACTCCCTGACGTTTTTTTAGCCACGTATCATAAATAGGTACTTCCATGTCGAGTAAGTTAGTACTGGTTCTGAACTGCGGTAGCTCCTCACTGAAATTTGCCATCATCGATGCAGTAAACGGTGAAGAATACCTCTCTGGTTTAGCCGAATGTTTCCATCTCCCAGAAGCACGCATCAAGTGGAAAATGGACGGCGGTAAACAAGAAGCGGCTTTAGGTGCAGGCGCCGCTCACAGTGAAGCGCTGAACTTTATCGTTAACACTATTCTGGCACAAAAACCAGAATTGTCTGCGCAATTGACCGCTATCGGTCACCGTATCGTACACGGCGGCGAGAAGTATACCAGCTCTGTGGTTATCGATGATTCCGTTATCCAGGGCATCAAAGATTCTGCCTCTTTCGCACCGCTGCATAACCCGGCTCACCTGATCGGTATCGCAGAAGCGCTGAAATCCTTCCCAAGCCTGAAAGACAAAAACGTGGCTGTATTCGACACCGCGTTCCATCAGACTATGCCGGAAGAGTCTTACCTCTATGCTCTGCCGTACAGCCTGTACAAAGAACACGGCGTTCGTCGTTACGGCGCGCACGGCACCAGCCACTTCTTTGTTACTCAGGAAGCGGCAAAAATGCTGAACAAACCGGTTGATGAACTGAACATCATCACTTGCCACCTGGGCAACGGCGGTTCTGTATCTGCTATCCGTAACGGTAAATGTGTTGATACCTCCATGGGTCTGACCCCGCTGGAAGGTCTGGTGATGGGTACACGTTCCGGTGACATCGACCCGGCGATCATCTTCCATCTGCACGACACCCTGGGCATGAGCGTTGACCAGATCAACAAAATGCTGACCAAAGAATCCGGTCTGCTGGGTCTGACCGAAGTCACCAGCGACTGCCGTTATGTTGAAGATAACTACACAACCAAAGAAGACGCTAAACGTGCAATGGACGTTTACTGCCACCGTCTGGCGAAGTACATCGGTTCTTACACTGCGCTGATGGATGGTCGTCTGGATGCGGTTGTCTTCACTGGTGGTATTGGTGAAAACGCAGCGATGGTTCGTGAACTGTCTCTGGGCAAACTGGGCGTTCTGGGCTTTGAAGTTGACCACGAGCGTAACCTGGCCGCACGTTTCGGCAAATCTGGTTTCATCAACAAAGAAGGTACCCGTCCTGCGGTGGTTATCCCAACCAACGAAGAACTGGTTATCGCGCAAGACGCGAGCCGTCTGACTGCCTGATTTCACACCGCCAGCCTAGCTGGCGGTGCTGTTTTGTAACCCGCCTGAAATGGGCGGTAACGAAAGAGGATAAACCGTGTCCCGTATTATTATGCTGATCCCTACCGGAACCAGCGTCGGCCTGACCAGCGTCAGCCTCGGCGTGATCCGTGCTATGGAACGCAAAGGCGTTCGTCTGAGCGTCTTTAAACCCATCGCTCAGCCTCGTGCCGGTGGCGATGCGCCAGACCAGACTACCACTATCGTTCGTGCGAACTCTAACCTGCCAGCTGCTGAGCCGCTGAAGATGAGCCACGTTGAATCTCTGCTGTCCAGCAATCAGAAAGATGTGCTGATGGAAGAGATCATCGCGAATTACCACGCGAACACCAAAGATGCTGAAGTTGTACTGGTTGAAGGCCTGGTCCCAACACGTAAGCATCAGTTCGCGCAGTCTCTGAACTACGAAATCGCGAAAACGCTGAATGCGGAAATCGTCTTCGTGATGTCTCAGGGTACCGATACCCCGGAACAGCTGAACGAGCGTATTGAACTGACTCGCAGCAGCTTCGGCGGCGCGAAAAACACCAACATCACTGGCGTTATCGTTAACAAACTGAACGCGCCGGTTGATGACCAGGGCCGTACTCGCCCGGATCTGTCCGAGATTTTCGACGACTCTTCCAAAGCGCAGGTGATCAAAGTTGATCCGGCTAAACTGCAAGAATCCAGCCCGCTGCCGGTTCTGGGCGCGGTGCCATGGAGCTTCGATCTGATCGCTACCCGTGCAATCGATATGGCGCGTCACCTGAACGCTACCATCGTTAACGAAGGCGATATCAACACCCGTCGCGTGAAGTCTGTGACTTTCTGCGCACGCAGCATTCCGCACATGCTGGAGCACTTCCGCGCAGGTTCTCTGCTGGTGACGTCTGCCGACCGTCCTGACGTGCTGGTTGCAGCATGTCTGGCTGCTATGAACGGCGTAGAAATCGGTGCTCTGCTGCTGACTGGCGGCTACGAAATGGACGCGCGCATCAACAAACTGTGCGAACGTGCATTCGCTACCGGTCTGCCGGTATTCATGGTGAACACCAATACCTGGCAGACCTCTCTGAGCCTGCAGAGCTTCAACCTGGAAGTTCCGGTTGACGATCACGAGCGCATCGAAAAAGTTCAGGAATACGTTGCTAACTACATCAATGCTGACTGGATTGAATCTCTGACCGCGACTTCTGAGCGCAGCCGTCGTCTGTCTCCACCGGCGTTCCGTTATCAGCTGACCGAGCTGGCGCGTAAAGCGGGCAAACGTGTTGTTCTGCCGGAAGGCGACGAACCGCGTACCGTTAAAGCGGCTGCTATCTGTGCTGAACGCGGTATTGCTACCTGCGTTCTGTTGGGTAACCCGGATGAGATCACCCGCGTTGCGGCCTCTCAGGGCGTTGAGCTGGGCGCTGGCGTAGAAATCGTTGATCCCGATGTGGTTCGCGAAAGCTACGTTGCTCGCCTGGTTGAGCTGCGTAAGAACAAAGGCATGACCGAAACCGTTGCCCGCGAACAGCTGGAAGACAACGTGGTTCTCGGTACCCTGATGCTGGAGCAGGACGACGTTGACGGTCTGGTTTCTGGTGCCGTTCACACGACCGCAAACACCATTCGTCCACCGCTGCAGTTGATCAAAACTGCGCCGGGTAGCTCGCTGGTGTCTTCCGTGTTCTTCATGCTGCTGCCGGAACAGGTTTACGTTTACGGTGACTGCGCGATCAACCCGGATCCGACTGCTGAACAACTGGCAGAAATCGCCATTCAGTCCGCTGAATCCGCCATCGCCTTCGGTATCGAACCGCGCGTTGCGATGCTTTCCTACTCCACCGGTACCTCTGGTGCAGGTAGCGATGTAGAGAAAGTTCGCGAAGCGACTCGTCTGGCGCAGGAAAAACGTCCTGACCTGATGATCGACGGTCCGCTGCAGTACGACGCCGCGGTTATGGCTGACGTAGCGAAATCCAAAGCGCCGAACTCGCCGGTTGCCGGTCGCGCTACCGTGTTCATCTTCCCGGATCTGAACACCGGTAACACCACCTACAAAGCGGTACAGCGTTCTGCCGACCTGATCTCCATCGGGCCAATGCTGCAGGGTATGCGCAAGCCGGTGAACGACCTGTCCCGTGGTGCGCTGGTAGACGATATCGTCTATACCATCGCCCTGACCGCGATCCAGTCTTCCCAGCAGCAGAAGTAATTTGCTGCGGTGTGCCGGATCTCTTATCCGGCAACACCTCTGCTTATCAAACCGGAAATAGCTGATATTTCCGGTTTTTTTATATCTGTTTTTTCTTTGGTACATTCTGAAATATTTGCCAGGATGCGCTGCATCAATGAATAACTATTCTTCTGTTTGCATACTTACTCTCTTTTGCATTGCAACAGGGATAGTCTTTCATGTCAGCAGTCACAGAATCACAGCCAGCCAAAAAATGGGCGATGCCCGATACGCTGGTGATTATTTTTTTCGTCGCCATTTTAACCAGCCTGGCGACATGGGTTGTTCCGGTCGGGATGTTCGACAGCCAGGAAGTGCAGTATCAGGTTGATGGGCAAACCAAAACCCGTAAAGTTGTCGACCCCCACTCTTTTCGTATTCTGACCAACGATGCGGGTGAAGAGCAGTATCACCGGGTGCAGTTTTTCACCACCGGAGATGAACGCCCTGGCCTGATGAATTTTCCGTTTGAAGGATTAACCTCCGGCTCTAAATTCGGCACCGCCGTCGGCATTATTATGTTTATGCTGGTGATTGGCGGCGCATTCGGCATCGTTATGCGTACCGGAACCATTGATAACGGTATCCTGGCGCTCATTCGCCATACGCGAGGTAACGAGGTCCTGTTTATCCCGGTGCTGTTTGTTCTCTTCTCATTAGGCGGCGCGGTGTTTGGCATGGGCGAAGAGGCGGTCGCCTTTGCCATTATTATCGCGCCTTTGATGGTACGCTTAGGTTACGACAGTATCACCACCGTTCTGGTCACTTATATCGCCACCCAGATTGGTTTTGCCAGTTCATGGATGAACCCGTTCTGCGTGGTGGTCGCACAGGGTATTGCAGGCGTCCCGGTGCTCTCTGGTTCTGGTCTGCGTATCGTCGTGTGGGTCGTTGCGACCCTGATAGGACTGACCTTCACCCTGGCCTACGCAGCGCGCATCAAAAAAAATCCGCTTCTCTCCCGGGTACATGAGTCAGACCGTTTTTTTCGCGAGCAGCAGGACGAGGTTGTAGAACGCCGCTTCACGCTGGGCGACTGGTTGGTGCTGCTGGTACTGACGGCGGTGATGATTTGGGTCGTCTGGGGCGTTATCGTTAACGCGTGGTTTATTCCTGAGATCGCCAGCCAGTTCTTCACGATGGGACTGGTGATTGGCATCATCGGCGTCGTGTTCCGTCTCAACGGTATGACGGTCAACGTCATGGCATCTTCATTCACTGAAGGCGCGCGAATGATGATTGCTCCCGCCCTGCTGGTCGGTTTCGCCAAGGGCATATTATTGCTGGTCGGTAACGGAGAGGCGGGCGAAGCCAGCGTATTAAATACCCTGCTGCACAGCATCGCCAACGGTATCAGCGGGCTGGATAACGCTATCGCTGCATGGTTTATGCTGCTGTTCCAGGCGGTATTTAATTTCTTCGTCACGTCCGGTTCTGGCCAGGCTGCATTGACCATGCCGCTATTAGCGCCACTGGGCGATCTGGTTGGCGTAAACCGTCAGGTCACCGTACTGGCCTTCCAGTTTGGCGACGGATTCAGTCACATTATCTATCCGACGTCGGCATCATTGATGGCAACGTTAGGCGTTTGTCGGGTGGATTTTCGTAACTGGCTGAAAGTAGGCGCCACGCTGTTGGGCCTGCTGTTTATTATGTCCAGCGTGGTGGTGATTGGGGCGCAGATAATGGGTTACCATTAAAAAATGATTGCCCGGCCTACATGATTTCTCGACGCTGTAGGCCGGATGAGCAGACGTTACTCGGCTTCTTCCTGCTTTTCGGCTTTCGCCCCTTCATTCTTGGCGTTGCGGGTCATCCACAGCGCCAGCGCTTTCAGTGAGTCCGGCGTAAATTCGTCGCAGCGTGCGGTGATTTCTTCCGGCGTCAGCCAGCAAACTTCACTGACCTCTTCTTCCTGAAGCGCAAACGGCCCGTGGGAAACGCAGCTAAACAGCCCGCCCCAGACGCGACAGTTCTGGTCTTCAAAATAAAACTGACCGTGCTCGGCAAACGGCACACCCGCAATCCCTAACTCCTCTTCCGCTTCACGGCGCGCTGAGTCCAGTAGCTGCTCGTCAGCCTGAACAACACCGCCAGCGGTGGCATCCAGCATGCCGGGCAAAAAATCTTTTGTCTCAGTCCTACGCTGAACCAGAATTTTGCCCATACCATCGTGCACCACGATATACGTCGCACGATGGCGTAAGCGCTGCGCCCGCATTTGTTCCCGGCTGGACTGTGCGATGACTTCGTTGTCTTCATTCACAATATCCACCCATTCCGTACTTGCCAAACGACGCTGTTCCACCATCAGGAAACCTTCTTTTTTCTGGCGCTCTTACGGCGCGTTTATGTTTGTGGGGTAAATTACGGATTAATCTCGATCTGCGCAATAACACTTTGATCATTGAGTGCCATTACGCTGAGAACATTATCATCCAGAATCCCGTAGCTTGCCGCAAAGCCTCCTTTCGGGATGCTTACCGAGCCGGGGTTAAAGTGATAGACATCCCCTTGCAACTCGGCAACCGGCAGATGAGTATGGCCATAAACCAGTACATCTCCCGCGCTGAGCGCTGGCATATTTTGCGGGCCAAAAAGATGCCCGTGCGTCAAAAAGAGTCGCTGGTTTTCTGTCAGAATTTGCTGCCACGGCGCGGTTATCGGAAAATGCAGGAGCATCTGATCCACTTCGCTGTCGCAATTGCCACGCACCGCGATAATCCGCGCTGCCAGTTCATTCAACCGCTCTGCAACCTGCGCGGGCGCATAGCCTTCCGGCAACGCATTACGCGGTCCGTGATTTAAAACATCACCCAATATCACCAGCCATTGCGCACCGCTTGCGCTAAACAGTTCGAGTACGCGTTCCGTGGCTGGCAACGAACCATGAATGTCCGATGCGAACATCAGTTTCATCACTCACTCCTCGTTGAAAATTACCTTGTAATGATACTGGATTACGCTCCGATGGTCAGCAGGAACGCTTCGCTGAAAGCGCGATAAAACGCTGAACTGAAGCGCGCTGCCACTGGAAGGTGGCGTATTCCGCAAGCGCTTCTGGCACCTCATCGCCGTTAAGGACCAGACGATTAAGCATTAGCGCTAAATCGCAATCAGCGATACACCATTCGCCAAATAAATTCTGTTTACCATGGCTCAGTAAACTGCTCGCAGTGGCGAACAGTTTTTCCGCACTGGCTTTTCCGGCGTCGCTCAGCGGCGCTTTTTTCACGCCAGCAAAAACCACATCCGTTGAGCGCTCTTCACGAATAGGCATCAGATCGCTGCGGATCCACGCCTGCACCTGGCGAGCCCGCGCGCGCTTTTGCACATCATGTGGGTAGATGCGCTCCCACTGCGGCGGGGCAAAGCTCTCTTCCAGAAACTCAGTAATTGCTGATGATTCGCTCAGCTCGAAATCGTCAATCTCCAGGACCGGCACGCGGCGCGTCAACGCATAACCTTGCCATGAAGGTTGCAAGTGTTCACCGCTGTTGAGATCAACAGTTTTCAGCGTAAAAGGTAGCCCTTTCTCTTGCAGAGCGACATAAACAGACAGCACGTAAGGGGAGAAAAAATTGGCATCTGACCACAGCGTAATTGCAGGTTTGCTCATAACGTCCTCTGAAGTGTATTGGCTTGCCTTCAAAATATAGAGTCTTTCTCTCGCTGTCACTTGATGAAAACTCACGCACGCCAACAGGCTCTATACTTGTAATGACCCGGTTCATGACAAAACGGACGCTGAAAATGATCGATCTCTATTACACGCCATCGCCAAACGGTCACAAAATCACGCTGTTTCTTGAAGAAGCGCAGCTGCAATACCGTCTGATTCATGTCGATATCAGCAAAGGTAGCCAGTTTCGTCCTGATTTTCTGCAGATCTCGCCGAACAATAAAATCCCGGCCATTATCGACAATGCGCCGCAGGATGGTGGAAGCCCGATCAGCCTGTTTGAGTCCGGAGAAATTTTACTCTATCTGGCGGAAAAGAGCGGCAAGCTGCTGAGCGGTGAGTTGCGTGAGCGCCACACCACGCTGCAATGGCTGTTCTGGCAGGTCAGCGGCCTGGGCCCCATGCTCGGTCAGAATCACCATTTCAGTCATTACGCCCCGCAGACTATTCCCTACGCCATTGAAAGATACCAGGTTGAAACCCAGCGCCTGTACAACGTGATGAATAAACGTCTGGAAACCTCCCCCTGGCTGGGGGGCGATCACTACAGCATTGCGGACATAGCCTGCTGGCCATGGATTCATGCCCACCAGCGTCAGCGTATCGACCTCGACAATTACCCGGCGGTTAATAACTGGCATGAGCGCATCCGTACGCGGCCCGCTACAGAACGCGCCATGCAGCAAGCGCAGAGTGAGAAGCGGTAACACGGTTCGATTCTCGTGTATCATGAATAGGTTCATACATGGAGGAAACCTGCAATGTCACAACCTGACGCGATTATTCGTATAAAAAACCTTCGTCTGCGCACCTTTATCGGCATCAAAGAAGAGGAGATCCTTAACCGCCAGGATATCGTCATCAACATTGCCATTCATTATCCGGCAGACAAAGCCCGTATCAGCGAAGATATCAACGACGCGCTGAATTATCGCACTATCACCAAAAGCATCATTGCGCACGTGGAGAGTAACCGCTTCTCACTATTAGAAAAATTAACTCAAGATGTGCTCGATATCGCACGCGAACATCACTGGGTCACTTATGCTGAAGTGGAGATCGATAAACTTCACGCATTGCGTTACGCCGACTCAGTATCCATGACGCTGAGCTGGCAGCGCTAAACGTAACCCGGGAGGCGACATGCAGATTCTGATTACCGGCGGTACTGGCCTGATTGGACGTCATCTGATCCCCCGCCTGCTCGAATTGGGGCATCAGATAACCGTAGTGACACGTACCCCTGATAAGGCGCGTCAGATTCTCGACTCTCGGGTCACGTTATGGAAGGGGCTGGCAGAGCAGCAAAATCTCGATGGCATTGATGCCGTGATTAACCTTGCCGGAGAGCCTATTGCAGATAAGCGCTGGAGCGCTGAGCAAAAAGAGCGCCTGTGCCAGAGTCGTTGGGGCATCACGCAGAAACTGGTCGATTTAATCAACGCCAGCGAGACGCCGCCCGCGGTGTTAATATCCGGTTCCGCTACCGGTTACTACGGCGATCTGGGCGAAGTTGTCGTCACGGAAGAAGAGCCGCCGCATAACGAATTTACCCATAAGCTGTGCGCCCGCTGGGAGCAAATTGCCAGCACCGCGCAAAGTGACAAAACCCGCGTGTGTATGTTGCGTACCGGCGTGGTATTGGCCTCTGCTGGCGGGATTCTGGGGAAAATGGTCCCGCCATTCCGTCTTGGTTTAGGCGGCCCGATTGGTAACGGACGCCAGTATCTGGCCTGGATCCATATTGATGATATGGTCAACGGCATTATCTGGCTGCTGGATAACGATCTGCGTGGCCCCTTCAATATGGTTTCACCGTACCCGGTACACAATGAGCAGTTTGCCCACGCACTGGGTCATGCATTAAACCGCCCAGCTATTCTGCGCGTTCCCGCTGGCGTAATACGTCTACTGATGGGCGAGTCTTCCGTGCTGGTTCTCGGCGGACAGCGGGCGTTACCCAAACGCCTGGAAGCGTCCGGTTTTGCGTTTCGTTGGTACGATTTAGAAGAGGCGCTAGCGGATGTTATCCGATAGTTGCTAAGCGCTATTCACATTCGCCGTTGCGATGGTAAGGTTATAGATCTGACTTCCGCAATGGCGACGTTATGGCAAAAATATCGACTCCCCGTCTTACCCTCTCTTTGTTTCAATTTTCTGACTGGTCATTTTTCCAGAGACTGCGTGAAAGCCCTGAAGTCATGCGCTATATGGGCGACATCGCCCCAGCAAAGGATACGCGTCTGTTATTCGCCAGACGCCTTGCCGCACAGCACACATTTGTTATTCGCGAGCATAACAACCCGACGCCGCTCGGCGATATTGGTCTGCAAATCAGTCATCTTTATCCGCATGAGGCCGACCTCGGTTACGCCCTCATGCCGCATGCGCAGGGGAAAGGTATTGCCAGCGAAGCCGTGCGCGCGGTGTGTCAGTATGCCCTGGAGCAGGCTGGCGTCACGGCGATAAATGCTTACGTGCTGGCAGAGAATAAGGGGTCGATACGTGTTCTGGAAAAGACGGGCTTTGTACGAACGCAGGTGCTGGAAAAAGCGTATGAAATTAATGGGGTAGCGCACGACGACTGGGTTTATCGCCTGGAGTCCGATGCGTTAAAGCGGTAGGCCCGGAAAGCATAGCGCCTCCGGGCAACTGAATTACTTCAGCGATCCTTTGAGGAACTGCTGTAAGCGTGGGCTTTGCGGGTTGCCGAATACCTGCTCCGGGTCGCCCTCTTCTTCAATTTTCCCCTGATGCAGAAAGATCACATGCGTGGAGACATTTCGGGCAAACCCCATTTCATGGGTCACGACCACCATGGTTTTCCCTTCTTCGGCCAGTTGCTGCATAATGCGCAGCACTTCGCCGACCAGCTCTGGGTCAAGCGCCGAGGTGGGTTCATCAAACAGCAACACCTCCGGTTCCATCGCCAGCGCTCGCGCAATAGAAACGCGCTGCTGCTGACCACCAGACAAATGCACCGGATATTTACCCTGCGCTCGCTCATCGATGCCCACTTTAGCCAGATACTTCACCGCGCGTGCGCGGGCTTCCTGCTTGCTCAATCCTAATACCTGAATCGGCGCTTCCATGACGTTTTCCAGCACCGTCATGTGGCTCCACAGATTAAAGTGCTGAAAGACCATGGTTAGTCTTGTGCGCAGCAGACGCAGTTGATTTTTGTCCGCAACCTTGAGCTGGCCGTCTTTGTCACGCACCAGTCCAATGTTCTGCCCACTGACGACAATAGAACCAGCGCTCGGTTTTTCAAGAAAGTTAATGCAGCGCAGAAAGGTACTTTTACCGGAACCTGACGAACCGATAATACTGATAACATCACCCGCATTAGCTTGCAGCGATACCCCTTTCAGCACTTCATGTTCGCCGTAGTGCTTATGTAAATCGATAACGTTTAATTTATTCTCAGACATCGTGTTACTCGAATTATTTAGAGGATACATGCTGCAACCAGCGTTTTTCCGCTTTACGGAACAGACTGATCAGGACATACGAAATAATCAAATACAGCACCGCGGCAATACCGAAAGCGGTAAACGGTTGATACGTTGCCGAGTTGATATCGCGGGCGATTTTCAACAAATCAGGCACCGTGGCGGTAAACGCCAGCGCCGTGGAGTGCAGCATTAAAATCACTTCATTGCTGTATGCCGGCAGCGCAATACGCAGCGCGGAAGGCAAAATTATGCAGCGATACAGTTTGAATGACGAGAAACCGTAAGCGCGCGCGGCTTCAATCTCACCGTGTGGCACAGAACGAATCGCCCCGGCGAAAATCTCCGTCGTATAGGCGCAGGTATTCAGCGTCAACGCCAGTACGGTGCAATTCAATCCGCTGCGGAAAAACGCGTTGAGGAAGTCCGTTCCTTTGACTATCTCCAGCGTATACATCCCGGAATAAAACACCAGCAGCTGTACATACAGCGGCGTGCCACGAAAAACATAGGTAAATAACCAGATCGGGAACTGGATAAATTTATTGCTGGAAACGCGACCAATCGCCAAAAACAGCGCCAGTATGCCGCCCATCACCACCGACGAGATCAACAACCACAAAGTAATTGCCACACCGGTAAAGCGGTAACCGTCCGTCCACAGCAGGGATTTCCAGTACTCCTGAATTATCTCAATCACAGGTCAGCCCTCTTCACACCCACGGAGTAACGGCGCTCAAGGTACAGCAGCACACCATTAGAAACTGTGGTAAACACCAAATAGATGACCCCGCACACCACGGCAAAATAGAACGGCTCCCAGGTGCTCTTCCCGGCAAGCTGAGTGGCTTTCACCACATCTTCCAGACCGAGCAGCGATACCAACGCCGTGGCTTTGAGAATAACCTGCCAGTTATTACCAATTCCCGGTAAGGCATAGCGCATCATCGCCGGGAACATAATGCGGCGAAATATTTGTGAACTGGTAAAGCCGAATGCCGTCGCAGCTTCAATATGGCCTTTGGGCACAGCCATAAACGCGCCGCGGAACGTTTCGGTAAAGTAAGCCCCGTAGATAAATCCGAGCGTGATTATCCCTGCTACCATCGGATCGATATCAATCTGGCTGACCCCCATTGCATCGGTAATGGTATTCAGCGCGATTTGTAATCCATAGAAGATGAGCAACATTAAGACCAGATCGGGCACGCCGCGGATAAGCGTGGTGTACGCTTCGAAAATAAGCCCCAACGCCCGGCTTTGCGACAGTTTTGCTGCCGCGCCGACAAGGCCTATCAGAACCGCCAGCACCACTGAGCTGAGAGCCAGCTCAAGCGTAACAATTGCGCCCTGTAAAATAACACCTGAAAAGCCATACAACATGCTGCCTGTCCTGTCGTGTGTGGTGGAGTAATAAGCCTCTTTTGATTTCAGACTCACCGTTAAATGCCGGATGGCGGCGTTGCCTTATCCGGCCTACAAAATCAACGTAGGCCGGATGAGCACAGCGCCATCAGACATAAATTCAACGCGTCAAAAATCTACGGGCTTTATCAGCACCTGCGGTGATTAACCGCCATAAACATCAAAATCGAAGTACTTTTTAGCCAGCTTCTCGTAAGTGCCGTCAGCGCGCATCTCCGCAAAGGCTTTATTCAGTGCTTCGCGCAGCTCGTTATCATCTTTACGCAGCCCCATACCGGTACCCACGCCAAACAATTTCTCGTCTTTCACAGACGGGCCGCCGAATTTGTAATCCTTACCAACTGGCTGTTTCAGGAAGCCTTCGCTGGCAGCGACTTCGTCCTGGAATGCGGCGTCAATACGCCCGGCAGTCAGGTCAGAATAGATGTTGTCTTGTCCCTGATAGGAGACAATTTCAATACCTTTTGGCGCCCAGTGTTCGTTGCCGAACGTTTCCTGAGTGGTGCCCTGCAGCACGCCGACACGTTTGCCTTTCAGCGACTCAATGGTCGGCTGAATAGCAGAATCCTTAGCGACAACCAGACGCGAGTCGGCTGCATAAAGTTTGTCGGTAAACGCGATTTCTTGCTGACGTTTTTCAGTAATGGAAAGCGAAGACATAATCGCATCGATTTTCTTCGCTTTTAGCGAAGGGATCAGCGCGTCCAGCGGGTTTTCCACGAAGGTACATTGTGTATTAATACGTTTGCATAGCTCTTTAGCCAGATCGATATCAAAACCGACTAATTCACCCTGCGCATTTTTCGATTCGAACGGCGCATAAGTAGGATCGGTGCCGATACGAATTTTTTGCGGAATGGCTGCAAATGCTGCGGTAGCACTGGAGAAAGCCAGGACCAGAGAAAGAGACAACACCAGTTTTTTCATAACTATCCTCAACAGACTGTCTTTTATAGGGGATCTTTACAGGACCAGGTGCAGTTATCGTGCCATTAATCAGGCCGACAAGGCAAAGCATTCTACCTTGTCGGCGGTATTTATTTGCATGAAAAGCGCTTAAGTATGCACTCATGCTTATTAAGTCAGCGATAAAGGCACCAAAACAGTGCACTGAATTTATGATGCACCATAATGGTTACCCGCCATGGTGCAGCCAACTCCCCACGTCGATGAATTAATCGCCGTAGACATTAAAGTTAAAATACTTACTCGCCATCTTGTCGTAGGTGCCGTCTTTGCGCAGTTCGCCCAGCGCTTTATCGAAAGCCGCTTTCAGCTCCGCATCATCTTTGCGCAAACCAATCCCGGTTCCGTCGCCAAAGTATTTTTTATCTTTAACTGAAGGGCCGGCAAAAGCGTAGTCTTTGCCTGCCGGCTGTTTAAGGAAACCTTCACTGGCTGCGACTTCATCCTGCAATGCCGCATCCAGACGGCCCGCCGTCAGGTCAGAATAGATCAGGTCCTGGTTCGCATAGGCCACCACATCCACGCCTTTGCTGCGCCAGTTATCATTGGCATAGGCTTCCTGAGTTGAGCCTTGTAGTACGCCTACATGTTTACCTTTGAGGGAGTCCAGAGTCGGTTGAATCGGAGAACCTTTCGCAGCGATCAAACGAGAATCTGCGGCGTAAAGTTTGTCTGAGAAGGCAATCTCTTGCTGACGCTTCTCGGTGATAGAAAGCGAGGAGATGATGGCATCAATTTTTTTCGCTTTCAGCGACGGGATCAGCGCATCAAAGTCGCTGGCAACCCAGGTGCATTTGATCTGCATGCGTTTACACATCTCATTTCCCAGATCGATATCAAAGCCGACAAAGTCGCCCTTGGCATCTTTAGAGGAAAAAGGCGCGTAGGTGGTATCTGTACCAATACGAACTGTCTGCGGAAGTGCTGCGTAACTGGCCGCGGTTGCGGAAAGTCCTACCAGCAAAGACAAAGCAAGAACCGTCTTCTTCATACATAACCCTCAAGTGGCGTAATTTTATTATGTTTTACGTTGTGTTGTGTTTGCAGACTTTTTCATGCAGGTCTTATGCCATTTTCGCGTCGTTGAGGATATTCGACGTTAAATATGTTAATAAAACGTTGCAATATTGTCCTGATTTTGAAGATAGCAGGTCTGACGGTTGAAACGCAGCGTTTCGTTGAGTTTTGACGAATTAAATGTTGAGGATATGATCGCGGTTACAAAATTGCCCTGAAACAGGGCAACAGATGTTTCTTTGCACGCTGATGGAACGGCTTACGCCCCTTGCCAGCGGGTGAAGAGGTCCTGAGGAAGGGAAATATCAAACTGGTCAAGGACACGATTAACCGTTTGATTAATCACATCATCTAACGTTTGCGGGCGATGATAAAACGCCGGGACAGGCGGCATAATCACCGCCCCAATTTCTGCCGCCTGCGTCATCAGCCGCAAATGCCCCAGATGCAATGGCGTTTCACGCACGCACAGCACCAGCGGGCGACGTTCTTTCAATACCACGTCAGCCGCACGGGTGAGCAGCCCATCGGTATAGCTATGCACGATGCCAGAAAGGGTTTTAATTGAACAGGGCAGGATAACCATCCCGGCGGTCTGAAAAGAGCCAGAAGAAATGCTGGCGGCGATATCGCGCGTATCGTGAGTCACATTCGCCAGAGCCTGCACGTCGCGCACAGAGAGATCCGTTTCCAGCGCCAGCGTCTGCCGGGCAGCGGCGCTCATCACCAGATGGGTTTCCACATCAGTAACGTCACGCAAAACCTGCAGCAGGCGCACGCCGTAAATCGCTCCACTTGCGCCAGAAATACCAATGATGAGTCGTTTCATGTTTAATCGCCCTTGCTTGCTTCAGGGCCGACTTTGCAGGAATTTACGGGGAGTTGCAAGCAAGGGTGCGGGTTGCGCCCTTGCTTGCGAGCAAACATTAACCTTCGTTGTGCATCTCAAGGTTTTCCGCTTCATTCTGACGCAATATCGCTTTGGCATCGTCATTACGCAGGGAGTCAAGGAAATCGAGATACTGCTGGTCAACGTCTTTGGTGACATAGACGCCGTTAAACACTGAACATTCAAACTGCTGAATATCCGGGTTCTCAGCGCGAACGGCTTCAATCAGATCGTTGAGATCCTGGAAGATAAGCCCGTCTGCGCCGATTATCTGGCGGATCTCGTCCACTTCGCGACCGTGGGCAATCAGCTCCGTCGCGGTAGGCATATCGATGCCATAAACGTTCGGGAAGCGGATTTCCGGTGCGGCAGAGGCCAGATACACTTTCTTCGCTCCGGCTTCACGCGCCATCTCGATAATCTGTTCTGAAGTGGTGCCACGTACAATAGAGTCATCCACCAGTAGCACGTTCTTATCACGGAACTCCGCACGGTTGGCGTTCAGTTTACGGCGCACGGATTTACGACGCAGCTGCTGGCCCGGCATGATAAAGGTACGCCCTACGTAGCGGTTTTTCACAAACCCCTGACGATACGGCTTGCCGAGAATACGGGCGATTTCCAGCGCGATATCGCATGAGGTTTCCGGAATCGGGATCACCACGTCGATGTCCAGATCTTCCCACTCGCGGGCAATTTTTTCGCCGAGCTTAGTTCCCATATTCACACGCGCGCTGTAGACGGAAATCTTGTCGATAAAGGAGTCAGGACGCGCAAAGTAAACGTATTCGAACAGGCACGGATTGCTGACCGGGTTATCGGCGCACTGGCGGGTAAACAGCTGGCCTTTTTCGGTGATGTATACCGCTTCGCCAGGCGCAACGTCGCGCAGGAATTCAAAGCCCAGCGTATCCAGCGCCACGCTCTCGGAGGCGACCATATACTCGGTGCGACCATCACCGATATCACGTTTCCCCAGCACCAGCGGACGAATGCCGTTAGGATCGCGGAAGGCGACCATGCCGTGACCGATAATCATCGCCACGCAGGCATAGGCCCCGCGGATCTGGCGGTTAGTTGCCGCAATAGCAGCAAAAATATTGTCTGCTTCCAGCGGGTAATGGCGGAAGTTATCCAGCTCGCTGGCGAAAATATTCAGCAGGATTTCAGAATCTGAAGTGGTATTGATGTGGCGGCGCTTTTCTTCAAACAGCTTTTTCCGCAGCTCATGCGCGTTAGTCAGATTGCCATTGTGGGCAAGCGTGATGCCATACGGTGAGTTGACGTAAAAAGGTTGAGCTTCGGAGGCGCTGGAGCTGCCAGCCGTTGGGTAACGCACATGACCGATGCCCATATTGCCCTGCAAACGCTGCATATGGCGCGCTTCAAAAATATCGCTCACCATTCCGTTTGCTTTACGCAAGCGGAAGCAGTTGTTGGCATCAATAGTGATGATGCCCGCAGCATCCTGACCACGATGCTGGAGCACCGTTAACGCGTCATAAATCGACTGGTTTACCGGCATAACACCGGCGATACCGACAATACCGCACATACGTCTTTTCCTCGTTCAGCAACGACCCAAAGTTTATACTTTGGGCAAGAAACTTGACGAGCTTTGCAGATAGTCAAAGAACCATCTGATGATGAAACTGAACTGCGGGATCAGCTGCGACTTACTCCAGTCTTCACTTTTCGACAGACCGGTAAACGTATCGAGAAAGAACAGTATGGCGGCGACGATCAGCGCTCCTCGCAGAGCACCGAAGCAAATCCCCAACACCCTGTCGGTACCCGACAGACCTGTTTTCTCTACCAGTTGGCCTATCACAAAGTTAACGATAGCGCCGACGATAAGTGTCGCGATAAACAGTATCGCGATAGCAATCCCATTTCGAACCAGTTCGTCTTCAAAGCCCGTAAACCAGACAGACAGGTAAGTGTAGTAATGGCTGGCGACAAAGAAAGCACAACCCCAAGTCACCAACGATAATGCTTCACGAACAAAGCCACGGATCAGGCTAACCAGACAGGAAAAACCAATCACCGCGATAATGGCGTAATCAATCCAGACCATAAGTGTCCCACGATTTTACGCCCTGTCGTCCTGTTCGGGGCGCATTCTAACAGAAAAAGAAAACGTTTGCGTAGGGATTTCCTTTCCACGCGTAAATAAAAATGGCGCTGAAAAAATCTTCAACGCCATACGGTTTTATGCCTCTTCGGGCACTGGCCGGAGACGGTGAAAACACCGTATCCGGCCTGCATGAAACAGCCCCTTAATTAGGGGTATATCCCATCACAACCCCACTCAGACCGGAGATCTTCTGTAGCTCGCCCAGCGAATTCTTCAGCTTATCTCTGGAGGCGTCAGGGCCGACGAGAATGCGGGTTATTTTACCTTGTACCGGCGTTGACGGGGAAGTATATACCCGGAAGCCCGCGCCACGAAGTTTACCCACGATCTCATTGACCTTATCCGCATTTTTCAGCGCGCCGAGCTGCACAACATACGCTTTGCCGGTCGGGGCTGGCGCTTCTTCAGCGACCGGTTTCGGCGCTGGAGCTGGCGCAGGCGCTGGCGCCGGTGTGGCGACAACGGGTTGCGGCTTCGGTTTAGGTTTCGGCGGTTCAACAGGTACGGGGACAGGATCTAACTCCGCGCTACTTGCCGTTGTCATACGCGACGGATCCAACGATGGCGCGGCGGCATCGCCCGCGCGCACCTCTTCTGCCGCCCCTTCAGGCGGTTGCGTTGGCAGTGCCTGCGTTGCCGCAGGCATCATGTCCGGCTCGTCGCGATCGCCTGGTTTGGGCACCAGAGGGATCGCAGCAAACTCATCCTGATAATGTTTTTTTTGCCCGTCAAGCAGCCCGGGGAGCACAATCACCCCAAGCGCGACCAGCACAATTGTGCCAACTAATCGATTCTGAAACTTACTCGCCACCGCTTCTCCCCACGTCTATCACTTCCATGACATGTGCGACAGTGTGAAACGATCCACACACCAACACGGTATCTTCTGGCTTCGCCTCGGCCAGTGCCGCAGACCATGCCTGCGCCACGCTGTCATAGGCTTCACCTTTGCCCAGATGTTCTAACAGCTGTTCTGCCGTTGCGCCACGCGGCCCTTCCAGTGGCGCGCAGTACCAGGCATCGACCACGCTTTTTAACCAGGCCAACGTACCGGCAATATCTTTATCATGTAGCATACCGATAACTGCAAGTACACGCCCGCTTTTCACTAACTTTTTCAGACGTCCGGTCAGATATTCCGCCGCATGCGGGTTATGGGCAACATCAAAAATCACCCGCGGCGACTCGCTCACAATCTGGAAGCGCCCCGGTAAAATCGCCTGTTTGATTCCGTCACGAATTGCCTGCTCGCTGACGTCAAGACCACTGGCACGCAGCGCAGCCAGTGCGGTCGCGGCGTTCGGTTGTGGAACCTGTGGCAATGGCAGATGCGCCAACGTGCCGTGAGTGTCCGTAAAGGACCAGTCGTTATCCGTTACCGTATAGCGCCAGTCCACACCACAGCGTTGCAAAATCGCCCCGCACTCTTGCGCCACATCCGCAATAGTGTATGGCATTTCAGGTTCACCAACGATGGCCGGTTTCTCTGCGCGGAAAATCCCCGCTTTCTCACGACCAATGCTCTCGCGATCCGGGCCCAGCCAGTCGGTATGATCAAGCGCAATACTGGTGACGACCGCAACATCGGCATCGACGATATTCGTCGCGTCAAGGCGACCGCCTAACCCCACTTCCAGAATGACTACGTCCAACTGAGCCTGTTTAAACAACCAGAGCGCCGATAGCGTACCGTATTCAAAATAGGTCAATGAAATATCGCCACGTGCGTCTTCAATCTCAGCAAACGAGGCAGTATGCGCGGATTCCGGCAGTTCCCCCCCCTGCACGCGCACGCGTTCCGTGTAACGCACCAGATGCGGCGAACTGTATACTCCGACTTTATAACCTGCTGCGGTCAGCACCGATTCCAGCGTACGGCAGGTCGTGCCTTTTCCGTTGGTGCCCGCCACCGTAAAGACAAATGGCGCGGGTTTCAACACGCCCAATTTACGCGCCACCTGACTGACGCGCTCAAGGCCCAGATCGATGGTTTTACTGTGCAGGTTTTCCAGATAAGAAAGCCACGACGCCAGAGGCGACGCGGCTTGAGGAATACGTTTATTGTCCATGATGCCTGTAGATTCTTTACGTTGAGAAAAGCAAAAGGGCAGCGCCTGTGGCCCTGCCCTTTTCAGTTATCAGGCCTCTGATTCCTGATCGGGTACCGGAGGTACCACTTCGCCTTCACGCGGCTCATCCGGATTCGGCGCCGGAAGATTCATCAGCTTCGCCAGAATGCTTGCCAGTTTCAGGCGCATTTCCGGACGGCGGACGATCATATCGATAGCGCCTTTTTCAATCAGGAACTCGCTGCGCTGGAATCCCGGCGGCAGTTTCTCACGTACGGTTTGCTCGATAACACGCGGACCCGCAAAGCCGATCAACGCTTTCGGTTCGGCAATGTTGAGATCGCCCAGCATCGCGAAGCTTGCGGACACACCGCCCATCGTTGGGTCGGTCAGTACAGAAATGTACGGTAAACCGCGTTCCTGCATTTTCGCCAGCGCGGCAGAGGTTTTTGCCATCTGCATCAGAGACATCAGCGCTTCCTGCATACGCGCCCCGCCAGAAGCGGAGAAGCAGATTAGCGGACAGTTGTCTTCCAGAGCCTGCTCAACGGCGCGGACGAAACGCGCGCCGACGACAGAACCCATGGAACCGCCCATAAACGCGAACTCGAATGCAGCCGCAACGACCGGCATGCCGTGAAGGGTGCCTTTCATCACCACCAGCGCATCTTTCTCGCCGGTTTCTTTCTGTGCTGAGGCCAGTCTGTCTTTGTACTTTTTGGAGTCACGAAACTTCAGCACGTCTTTCGGCTCAAGTTCGCTACCCAGTTCCACAAGAGTACCTTCATCTAACAGGCTATGCAGGCGATTGCGCGCCGACATGCGCATATGATGGTCACACTTCGGACAGACCTCAAGATTACGTTCCAGCTCAGCACGGTATAAAACCTGACCGCAGCTATCACACTTGGTCCACACCCCTTCAGGAATGCTTGCCTTGCGGGTGGGAGTAATGTTGCTTTTAATTCGTTCAATCCAGCTCATTGGTGACCTTTCTGCCTGAACCCTAGTCAGCTTTGTTATAAGGGGCGCATAATGCCATTTTTGCCCCTAACAGACCATGAATGTTGCACATTAAAACATAACAGCCCGAAACTTTGGATAAAAAAGTGGTCGAACCGCTGAGTTACTTTCTATTTTGCAGCCCGTGACGCAGCCCGTTTATGACGAATCACTTCTATCACGCCCGGCAATACGGAAAGGACGATAATCGCCACAATCAATAATTTCAGGTTTTCCTGAACTATTGGCAGATCGCCAAACAGATAGCCTGCATAGGTGAACAGCAATACCCACAGCAGCGCGCCTACAACGTTATACATCGCAAAGTGGCGGTAGGACATGTGTCCCATACCGGCAACAAATGGCGCAAATGTACGCACGATAGGCACGAAACGCGCCAGGATAATCGTTTTCCCGCCATGACGCTCGTAGAACGCATGGGTTTTATCCAGGTAGCTGCGACGAAAAATTTTGGAGTTCGGGTTACTAAAGAGTTTCTCACCGAACAACCGGCCAATCGTGTAGTTCACCGCATCGCCGACAATCGCAGCCACAATCATCAACGCCACCATCAGATGAACATTGAGATCGTTAGTTGGCAGCGCAGAAAGCGCGCCGGCAACAAACAGCAGCGAGTCTCCCGGCAGGAACGGCGTCACTACCAGCCCGGTTTCACAGAACAGGATCAGAAACAGAATCGCGTATACCCAGATACCGTATTCCGCGACCAGCTCCGCCAGGTGCACATCAATGTGCAGAATAAAATCGATAAGAAAGTAAATCAGATCCATAGTTTTGCCTTTATACGACTCAAATTAGTCCGCCAGAAATAGCGGGCCCATTGGCGGTTTTGGCAGGTCGAACCGGTCAGGGTAATCTACCGCGACCAAATACAGTCCTTCCGCTTTCGCCGTTGCCGCTGCCAGCGTTCTGTCCTTCGCCGCTAACAGTTCTGCTATCCAGCTCTCCGGCTGGTTGTTGGCGCCTACTTCCATCAGGCTACCGACAATATTCCTGACCATATGATGTACAAAGGCATTCGCTTTAATATCCACCACCACATATGCGCCAAAACGTTCAACGTTTATGTGCATCACGTTACGCCACGGCGTGCGCGACTGGCACTGCACCGCACGAAACGAGGTAAAATCATTTTCGCCGATCAGACATTGGGCTGCACGATGCATACGTTCAGCATCCAGCGGCTCATAGTAATGGGTTACCCCTTTGCCCAAAACCGCAGGGCGCAACCGATGATTGTAGATGATGTAGCGATAACGGCGAGCCGTGGCGCTGAATCGGGCATGAAAATCATCAGGTACAGCTTTCACCCAGCGCACGGCGATGTCACCAGGTAAATTCGCATTTACGCCCAACGTCCAGGCGGCATCTTTACGCACAGCGTGCGTTTCAAAATGTACGACCTGGCCTGTGCCATGAACGCCCGCATCCGTGCGCCCCGCACAAAAGACATTGATACGCTCATTCGCGACCTGAGAAAGCGCTTTTTCCAGCTTTTCCTGAACGCTACGCACTTCGTTCTGGCGCTGCCAGCCATAATATTTGCTGCCGTCATACTCAATGCCCAGCGCAATTTTATGGGGTAGCGGCTGTTGCAGGTCCGACATTAGTACAGATACTCCTGCACCAGTTTTTCCGCAATTTTCACCGCCATCAACGCGCCGCCAAAGCGCACGTTGTCTGCCACGGACCAGAACTGAACCTGCTCCGGCATACCGTAATCGTTATGTACACAGCCAATGGAAAGATGTGGGGTACCAGACGCATCGCCAACCTGAGTCGGGAAATCGGTCTCTTCCGACAACACCACGTCTTCAGCGCGAGAAAACGCATCGCGCGCTTCTTCCGCCGCCAACGGACGCAGGGCTTCAAAATTCACCATCTGCGCGTGACCGTAGAATACCGGTGACTGTACGATGCTAGCGGAGATAAGCAGACCGTCATCCTGCATAATTTTGCGCACTTCATCGACGATACGACGCTCTTCGCGCACGCTACCTTCGCGATCTGGCAGCAGCGGCAGCATATTGAATGCCAACTGGCGACCAAAGAAATCGTCTTCGTCAATCGGGATACCATTGAGCAGTTTCGCACTTTGCCCTGCCAACGCATCCACCGCTTTTTTACCGTGCGCGGAGGCCGACAGAATATTGGTCACCGTAATACGTGAAAGACCACCGTCATCAATCAGCGGTTTCAACGCAGACAACAGTTGACTGGTCAGGCTAGTAGGGACTGCAATCACATTGCGGTTGCGATAATCTGCCAACACGAACGGGTTAACGTCCGGAACCACCAGCGGAACGTCAGGCTCAAGTGCGAACAGACCACTGCTGTCGATAACCAGGCAACCGGCATTGGTTGCTTCTTCCACCCATGCAGCGGTGGCCTCAGCGCCAGCGACAAAAAATGCCAGTTGTGCCTGCGTCCAGTCAAAGTCTGCAACATCCTGAACAATGACCGATTTACCGTTAAAACGCAGGTGCTCGCCAGCGCTTTCGTTACGCGCCAGCGCATAAATTTCACCGACCGGGAACTGGCGTTCAGCCAGCGTATCGAGCAGGGCTTCGCCTACGGCGCCCGTTGCGCCCAGAATGGCAATGTTCCAGCCTTCAGACATGGTGATTTACTCCAGAAATACATAAGCGTCCCTGTCGCATTATTCGACAGGGAGCATTAAGAAGACATTAATGTGCCGGGTGATGAACCGCGTTAAAACCCAGCTTACACAGCAAGGCGGCAGCCGTTGCGTCGTCACACATCACGTATAAAGATGACCATTCACGGCGCTCAAGATAATTTTTACGCAGTTTATCAAACTCACCCGGAATTCCAGCGACTTTACGCAGCGGCGCATCATCGCGGCGCACATCATACACTAAATGCGCCAGCCTTTTCAGCGTTGGCTGATCTAACGGGCCATGCAACGTGATACGCCCAAATTCCGGCGCAGGTAACAGGGTGTTCAGCGCAACGTGCTGTTCGCGACCAATAAACTTACTATAGGCCTCAAAGACCTGCGTGGTCCCACGCGCTTTTCCTTCCAGGGTATACCCGGCAATGTGCGCCGTGCCGATATCGGCTTTCTCCAGCAACGCCACATTGAGATCCGGCTCGCCTTCCCAGACATCCAACACCACGCTCAGCGCCTGCCCGGCGTTAAGCCGATTCAGTAATGCCGTATTGTCGATAACCGGCCCCCGGCAGGCGTTGATCAGAATGGTGCCCGGCTTCAGCCGACTCATCAGCGCGTCATCCGCCAGGTGCAGCGTTTTGTACGGGCCGTCTTTAAATAACGGCGTATGGAAAGTCAGCACATCAGCCTGCTGTACCAGTTCGTCCAGCGAGCGGAAATCGCCCTCGTCACCGCGATCGGCCCGCGGCGGATCGCACAGCAAGGTACGGATCCCCAGCGCTTCCAGTCGCGCCTGCAAACGTCCGCCCACGTTGCCAACACCGACGATGCCCACGGTACGATCGCGTAACGCAAAACCGTCGCGCTCCGCCAGCATCAGCAACGCTGAAAAAACATATTCTACGACCGCAATCGCATTACATCCGGGCGCTGCGGAAAAACCGATTCCCGACTGCGCAAGCCAGGCTTCATCCACATGGTCCGTGCCTGCGGTTGCCGTACCGACAAATTTAACCGGTTTTCCGCTGAGCAGTGATTCATTGACTTTCGTCACCGAGCGCACCATTAAGGCATCCGCATCATCCAGTTCGGCAACGGGAATCGGACGACCAGGAACCGCTTTGACCTCCCCCAAACGACTGAACAGTTCGCGGGCATAGGGCATATTTTCATCAACGAGGATTTTCACGTCTTTCGCACCTGTTTGAGAACGAGAGTTAACCGGGCAAGTGTGCCATAATCTCGCCGCCAGGCATACTGCGAGACCTGGTCAGCACAGATTTAAGGAACAGAGACGATGCAGCCCATTTCAGGTACGCCCGCTCGCCCTCCCGGCGAAGGCCAAAATGCCCCCTCCGTTGCAGGTGAGCAACCGTTATCCACGATACAACGTACCGTGCTGGAACGACTGATTACCCGTTTGATTTCGCTCACTCAGCAGCAAAGCGCTGAGGTGTGGGCCGGAATGAAACACGATCTGGGCGTCAAAAGTGATACACCGTTGCAGTCACGTCACTTTCCCGCCGCCGAACAAAATTTGAACCAGCGGCTGGAAGTCGCACAACAGAACCATGCTAATCGTCAGGTGCTGTCGCAGCTCACGGAGCTATTGAGTCAGGGAAATAACCGTCAGGCGGTGAGTGATTTTATCCGCCAGCAGTACGGGCAGACGGCGCTTAGCCAACTCACGCCTGAGCAATTGAAGAACGTGCTGACCCTGTTACAACAAGGTCAGCTTTCGATACCGCAGCCACAGCAGCGTCCGGCTACCGATCGTCCGTTACTCCCCGCAGAGCACAATACGCTGAACCAGTTGGTGACCAAACTGGCGGCGGCCACGGGCGAATCCGGTAAGATGATCTGGCAGTCTATGCTGGAGCTGTCTGGGGTAAAAAGCGGAGAGTTAATCCCCGCCAAACAATTTTCGCATCTGGTCACCTGGCTGCAGGCGCGCCAGACGCTCAGTCTGCAAACTGCCCCGACCTTACAAACACTGCAGGCGGCGCTGAAGCTGCCGTTAGAGCCGAATGAGCTGACGGCAATCAAAGAGTACGCGCAGCAGACGTATCAGATCCAGCCACAATCGATTCTGACCACGGTTCAGGTGCTGGACTTGCTGAATCAAATCTTCTTGCGCCGCGTGGAACGTGACCGGGAGCAGGAATTAAACGATCCGCGCCATCCTCAGCCCATTTACAGCCCGTTCGCGCCGATGATTGAAACGGTTAAATCACTGTCGACACGACCGGGACTGATATTTATTGCCTTGATGATTGCGTTAGCCATTTTCTGGCTGGTCGCTTAGCCTTTTCGCAAAGTCAGCAACGTCACAACAATTCCCACCACGGCGGATATCGCCCCGGCAAGGAATACCGAGGGATAGCCGTACGCGGTGGCCAGCACCCCGGCGACAGGACCGCTTACGCCGTAGGAGATATCCTGAAATGCGGCGTAACCGCCCAGCGCCGTACCGCGAACCTGCGCGGGCACTCGCTTCACAACCTCAACGCCCAATGCCGGGAAGATAAGCGAACATCCGGCCCCGGTTAATGCCGCCCCGAGCAGAGCAACCCAGGCAGAGGGAGCCTGCCACAGCAGGATCAGACCCGCAGTTTCAACCAGCAATGAAACAACGGCGACCTGCACGCCGCCGAACCGGTCCGGCATCCAGCCAAACAGAATGCGCATCAGCACAAATGCCCCGCCAAACGCGGTCAGGGTGAATCCCGCCATCGTCCAGCCATTGCTGACAAAATAAAGCGAAATAAACGTACCGATGACGGCAAAACCCACGCCCTGCAATGCCAGACCCAGGCCCGGTTTCCAGATAAGCCCGACCACGCTCCACAGTGAAGGTCGCTCCCCGGCATGCGCAGGCACTTTACGAACGGTGCCGTTGAATGCCCAGGCCAGCAGCGGTAATACCATCGTGGTTCCCGCCAGCGCCGCGAAGCCGAAGTGGCTATGGATCAGCAAGCCCAACGGCGCCCCGGCAGCCAGCGCACCGTAAATCGCCATCCCGTTCCACGACATCACCTTACCGGAACGCGTTGGGCCAACCAGCCCCAGCCCCCAGGTCAGCGTTCCGGTGAGCAGTTGGCTTTCGCCAAAGCCAAGGATCAGACGTCCGACAATCAACAACGCAAATTTCACCGGGACAGAGACAGGTAATAGCGCGGCTAAAAGCCACGCCGCGCCCGCCAGCCCACAGGCAAACATCCCCTGTAGCGCCGAACGTTTAGCGCCATATTGATCGGCTAAGCGCCCGGCATAACCACGCGTTAAGACCGTTGCCAGAAACTGTACGCCTACGGCGATACCGACCATGGTATTGCCATAGCCCAGCTCGTGGTGCACAAACAGAGGAATGACGGGTAAAGGCAGACCGACCGTCATGTAGGTCAGGAAAACCGCAAAAGCGATACGAAACAGCGAAAAGTTCGCCGACGCTGTTTTTTCTTGTTGGGTTACTGCTGTCATGCGTTACTCCAAAATGCAGAGTAAGGCGAGGAATGCCCACGCCCCCTCTACCTGACTTTCAGGATTAAGGTGCGTTGGATAACGTTAAACGCTTACGCATTATCAAGAGGATAATGTTGAAGCTGGAGTCTGCCTGTGAGGGGCTAAACTTGTCAACCTCGAAATCACCGAAGGCATCCACAAAACAGAGGGTTATATTATTGAAGAAAAGCACTAACAATGAGGAAATAGTTTTCAATCAGGGGGACACTCAACGATCTTTTTTGCCGGAATATATTTTTAGGGACACGGTAATGAAAGCATTTTCGCTTATTGCTCTCATCCTGATGCTTTGCGGCTGCTATGCGCCTCATCAAGACAGCACACAGGCTGTAAAACAATTCTATCTCGCGTGGATGTCCGCCTACACACAAGATCGAGATACGTCCGCGCTCATGCAACGTTATGTGGCGAAAGACGTTATCGACCGTTTGGCGCTGATTGACAGCCTTTACGAGCAGGAAATAATAAATTCTGACTACTTTATGTACGTGCAGGATTACGACCCCAAATGGATCCCGCTGTTACGGGTTGAAGCGGCTCAGCCCTTTCTCGGTGGTGAAAAGGTGGAAGTACAATTAGGTGGGCCGGCAGGCGAAGCGCCCATGCAACTGGAAGTGTATATGCGTTGGGAAGAAGGTCGCTGGAAAATTTATCGCGTGCGGGATCTGGATAATCAATTTGAACAGCCAATCTACAGCACTGGTGATATCACACGAGCCAAAGCCTGGTCGGCAGAAATCGCGCCGGAGTACGAAAAAATGAATAAATAAAAAAGGGAGCCATCAGGCTCCCCTTTACATCATCTTGCAGACTTACGCTTTCAGCTTACGCATGACCAGCGTCGCGTTAGTGCCGCCAAAGCCGAAGCTGTTGGACATCACGGTGGTCAGCGCCTGCTCGGTCGGTTTGGTCACGATGTTCAGACCTTCCGCCTGCTCGTCCAGCTCTTCAATGTTGATGCTCGGCGCGATAAAGCCGTGTTCCAGCATCAGCAGAGAGTAGATAGCTTCCTGTACGCCAGCCGCGCCCAGAGAGTGACCGGTCATGGCTTTGGTTGCCGAGATTGCCGGGCTCTTATCGCCAAACACTTCACGGATTGCGCCCAGCTCTTTCACGTCGCCTACCGGAGTAGAAGTACCGTGGGAGTTCAGGTAGTCGATAGGCGTGTCTACGCCGTGCATCGCCATCTGCATGCAACGTACTGCGCCTTCACCTGACGGTGCAACCATGTCTGCGCCATCAGAGGTTGCGCCGTAACCGACGATTTCCGCGTAGATGTGCGCGCCACGAGCCAGAGCATGTTCCAGCTCTTCAACCACCACCATACCGCCGCCGCCCGCGATAACAAAACCGTCGCGGTTTGCATCATAGGTACGGGAAGCTTTCGACGGGTCGTCGTTATATTTGGTAGACAGCGCGCCCATTGCGTCGAATTCACACGCCATTTCCCAGCACAACTCTTCGCCGCCACCAGCAAACACGATGTCTTGTTTGCCCAGCTGAATTTGTTCTACTGCGTTGCCGATGCAGTGCGCAGATGTCGCACAGGCAGAGCTGATGGAGTAGTTTACGCCGTGAATTTTGAACGGCGTTGCGAGGCAGGCAGAAACACCGGACGCCATCGCTTTGGTGACCACATACGGGCCAACCGCTTTCAGACCTCGCGGGCTACGCATTGCGTCAGCGCCGAACACCTGAAAACGCGGGGAGCCGCCGCCGGAACCTGCAATCAGGCCAACGCGCGGGTTATTCTGGTAATCTTCTGCAGCAAGACCGGCATCCGCCACAGCCTGCTCCATGGAAAGGAATGCATAGATGGATGCGTCGCTCATGAAGCGCACTACTTTGCGGTCAATGAGGCCAGTGGTATCCAGTTTTACGTTGCCCCATACGTGGCTACGCATGCCGGAGTCCTTCAGCTCCTGAGAGAAAGTGATCCCTGAACGTCCTTCACGCAGAGATGCCAGGACTTCCTGCTGGTTATTACCGATGCTGGAAACGATGCCCAAGCCAGTAATCACTGCACGTTTCATTCAATACCTCTGTAAGTCGCACTATTTTAAAGTTTCGAGTGGCACAATAGCGTACACTTGTACGCCGAACAAGTCCGATCAGCCATTTAATGTGGAAATTTGCGCAGCCAGGCACTCATCGCTAAGATCGGGGCACAGCCTGCCAGACGAGTAACTTACGTGAAACAATACGCTATACAACCTGCCAACCTTGAATTCAACGCTGAGGGTACACCTGTTTCCCGAGATTTTGATGATGTCTATTTTTCCAATGATAACGGGCTGGAAGAGACACGTTACGTCTTCCTCGGCGGGAATCATCTCGCACAGCGATTTCCTGCGCATTCACGTCCCCTTTTCGTGGTGGCTGAAAGCGGGTTTGGCACCGGGCTTAACTTCCTGACGCTCTGGCAGGCATTTGCCGATTTTCGCGATACCCACCCTGACGCTACCCTGGAAAGATTACATTTCATCAGTTTCGAAAAATATCCGCTGACGCGTGAAGATCTGACCCTGGCCCATCAGCACTGGCCGGAGCTTGCTCCATGGGCCACGGCACTGCAAGAGCAGTGGCCGCTGCCGCTGGCGGGATGCCATCGTCTGCTTCTTGATAATGGGCGCGTCACGCTGGATCTGTGGTTTGGCGATATTAATGAACTGACCAGTAAACTGGATGACTCTTTGAATCAAAAAGTGGACGCCTGGTTCCTGGACGGTTTCGCACCGGCGAAAAATCCAGACATGTGGACGCCAACGCTGTTTAACGCGATGGCCCGACTGGCTCGCCCCGGCGGCACGCTGGCCACCTTCACATCGGCAGGCTTTGTGCGACGGGGGTTGCAGGAAGCCGGGTTTACAATGCAAAAACGCAAAGGCTTTGGCCGCAAACGCGAAATGCTTTGTGGCGTCATGGAACAAACTCTGGCGCTCCCTTCATCGGCTCCGTGGTTCACGCGCACGGGCACAGATAAGCGCGACGCCGCTATCATTGGCGGTGGCATCGCCAGCGCATTGCTGTCGCTGGCGCTACTACGCCGCGGCTGGCAGGTCACGCTCTATTGCGCGGACGCAAAACCTGCCGCAGGCGCATCAGGTAATCGTCAGGGCGCGCTCTATCCGTTACTCAGCAAGCATGATGCGGCCATTAATCTCTTTTTCCCCACCGCGTTTACCTTCGCCCGCCGACTGTATGACGCCCTTCCGGTTGAGTTCGCACATGACTGGTGCGGCGTGACGCAGCTCGCCTGGGATGAAAAAAGCCAGCAGAAAATCACTCAAATGCTGTCTCTTGAACTGCCCGATGCACTCGCCGTCGGCGTAGACGCACAGCAGGTGTTGCAAACGACAGGCGTGGAAACCGGATGCGGCGGGATTCAGTATCCGGCAGGTGGATGGTTGTGCCCGGCGCAGTTAACCGCCGCCGTACTGGACTATGCCACAACGCTGGGATTACGTACCCACTACCAACACACGTTGGTCTCACTGACGCGCCAGACAGCAAGCTGGCAATTGCAGTTTGCCTGTGGAGAAACCGCTACTCACGAAGCGGTGGTTCTGGCTAACGGCCATCGCATTAACCGCTTTGAGCAGACGCAGTCGTTACCGGTCTATTCCGTTGGCGGTCAGGTGAGTCATATCCCCACCACACCTACGCTGTCAGCGCTGCGCCAGGTGTTGTGCTACGACGGTTACCTCACGCCGCATGACCCGCAAAACCAGCAACACTGCATTGGCGCCAGCTATCATCGTGGGTGTGAGGAGACTGAGTATCGCGAGGACGACCAGCAGCAAAATCGTCAGCGTTTAATCGACTGCTTCCCGCACGCCGCCTGGGCAAAAGAGGTGGACGTCAGTGCGCATGCCGCCCGCTGCGGGGTCCGCTGCGCTACGCGCGATCACATCCCGATGGTAGGCAATGTCGCGGATTTTGACGCCACGCTCAGCCAGTACGCCACGCTTGCCGAAGACAAAGCGCACGCGGTAAGCGCCCCGGTGTATGCCGATCTATTTATGCTGGGCGCGCTGGGGTCACGCGGGTTGTGCTCAGCCCCGCTGTGTGCAGAAATTCTGGCAGCGCAAATGAGCGATGAACCCATTCCTATGGATGCCAGTACGCTGGCGGCACTGAACCCGAATCGGTTGTGGGTCAGGAAGTTATTGAAGGGTAAAGCGGTGAAATAAAATACTCTCTCATCATTGCCTGATGCGCTGCGCTTATCAGGCCTACAAACTGAACCCGAATCGTCAGTCCATGTAGGCCGGATAAGACGCCTTAGCGTCGCCATCCGGCACAATCCACTGCAATTATTATTGCGTTGCCTTTTGAAATAAAGCGTCCCACATCTCTTTCACTAACGCCTGGTCACGCGGCGAAAGTTCGCCTGCGCTAATCGCTTTTTCCAGGCTGCTGGTCACATTGGTGTACAATGCCTCAGCGGAATGGTCCTCGCCAGCGTCCAGCTCTGCTACGGCCAGCGTCAGGTGCCCACGCAAATAGCCACTGGCAAACAACTCATCATCGCTGGCGTGCTCTACCATATCGTCGATTAATGCCAGAATGCGTGATTCAAACTCCGCGATCATCTTCTTTCCTCATTGTAAACGTGGCGGCGGCTTCAGTTGAGCGCTTCGGGCCACGGGAATTGTTCCGCCTTAAGTTCAGGCGTGTGATAATAATTCTGTAACGCGTTAATAAAGCGCGCTGGACGCTCCGGGATCCCCTTTTCCAGATATTCCATCACCTGGGCATGAACACGACGCTGGAATACCACGCGATCCGGTTCAAAGTCGCCGTTCAGATTGTCGCAACTGACGTTAAACGGATAGCCCGCCGCCATGCAGAACAGCCAGTCAAACGCCTGCGGCTTCACTTCCACATCTTCAAACTGGCATTGCGTGTTCGCGTCGCGTCCGTCCGGGCAGTACCAGTAACCAAAGTCAACCAGTTCACGACGCGCTTTACCCGCAATACACCAGTGCGAAATTTCATGTAACGCGCTGGCGTAATAACCATGCGCAAAAACGATACGGTGATACGGTACTTCCGCATCAGCAGGAAGATAGATCGGTTCGTCATCGCCTTTAATCAGACGGGTATTAAATTCATCGGCAAAGCAGCCGTTAAAAATCTCAATTAACTGTTCGTAGTGATGGGTGTTATTCATTAGTTCATCCCCAGCCAGTGGAGAATCTCCTGTCCATGATTATCGTAAAGTAGCTTGGCGCTCATTACGGCGGAGACAATAACGATCATTGGCCGAATGAGTTTTTGTCCTTTGCTGAGCACCAGTCGCGATCCCATCCGTGCGCCAATGAACTGGCCAATGAGCATCACAAACCCGGTCGCCCAAATCACTTTGCCGCCGAGGGCAAACAGCAACAGTCCACCGATATTCGAGGTGGCATTTAATACTTTGGCGTGGGCCGTCGATTTTGCCAGGTTATAGCCGCACAGCATGACAAAAGCCAGCGCGTAGAACGATCCCGCCGCCGGGCCAAAAAAGCCATCGTAAAACCCAACGCAGCCCCCGGCCACCAGCGCGAAAGGCAAACCGTGCAGCCGACGCTGCCGGTCTTCTTCGCCCACTCTGGGCATCAACAGAAAGTAGAGGCCAATACAGATAACCAGCACCGGCAGGATCTGGCGTAATATGTCGGACTGCACATGCTGGACCAACAACGCGCCGCTCATGGAACCGACAAAAGTCATGAAGATGTTGAGCTTCTGATCCGCCAGATTCACCACGCCCCGGCGAATAAAATAGATCGAGGAAGAGATGGATCCCCCGCAGGCCTGTAGCTTATTGGTGGCCAACGCTTGCGCGGGCGGCATTCCGGCCGCCATCAATGCCGGGATGGTGAGTAAACCGCCGCCTCCGGCCAGAGAGTCAATAAAACCTGCCAGCATTGCCACAAAAAAAAGCACACCTAACAGCAGTGGCGACACCATAAACAGAGAGACAAAATGATCCATTAGAGTACATGCTCATCCAGTAGCGCCTGGCAGGAAGGCGGCAACGGCGGCGGTGTCTTCTTCTCAGGCTTGGTGGTTCCAGGTTTAGGAGGTTCGAACCAGCTTTGCAGCTCTGCGCCACAGCCATCGCCTGGAGGAGGCAACGGTTGATCTTCGCACTCAAGGCTGTCAGCAGGACAACGTAATCGTACGTGCATATGCGCACGATGCTGGAACCACGGTCGCACTTTACGCAACCAGTCCCTGTCGGTCCCTGCATCCAGACACAGTTGCTGCTTAATCGCCGGATTCACAAAAATGCGCGTGACTTCATTATCTTTTGCCGCCAGCCTAATCAGGCTGAAAATCTCCGGCTTCCACAGCGACGGCACGACATGTTTGCCATCCCGTGAGACCAGATCTAACGCCTGAGGACGCAGCAGTTGTGACTGGGTCCAGCGCGTTTTCGGCAACTGCAGGAAAATATCGACATCCAGTCCCGTCTGGTGGCTGGCGTGACCGCCATTGAACCGCCCACCGGCCGGCATACCCATATCGCCGATTAACACCGTGCCCAGCCCCAGATTATTCGCCTGATTACTCAGACGCTGGATAAACATCACCAGATCCGGATGACCAAAATAACGTCGCTGATCGGTGCGCATCACCTGATAGTGTTCAGACTGTACAGGCAGCGTCTCGGCGCCAACAATACAGCCATTGGCGAATGCGCCGATAGACTGCGGGCTGCCCGCCACCGGATGGGTAATTTTCTGCCAGGGCGTCGCCGCCAGGCAGGCGGTGCTGGCAAAAAGAGCTAACGCCGCAAGTGCCGTTTTTTTCATGTATTACCAGCGTGGAATGTCAGTCTTCACGTCCGCGTTTTGTGCCCGCTGACGCAGCAGGTGATCCATTAATACGATCGCCAGCATAGCCTCTGCGATCGGCACGGCGCGGATCCCAACGCACGGATCGTGGCGTCCTTTGGTGATCATGTCGACTTCTTCGCCAAAGCGGTTAATCGTGCGTCCAGGAACGGTAATACTGGACGTCGGTTTCAGCGCCATATGTGCAACAATTTGCTGCCCGCTGCTGATCCCGCCCAGAATGCCGCCCGCATGGTTACTCTGGAAACCGTCTTTGGTGATTTCATCACGGTTTTGGCTGCCGCGCAGCGCGACAACGTCAAACCCGTCGCCAATCTCTACGCCCTTAACGGCGTTAATGCTCATCAGCGCATGGGCAATGTCGGCATCCAGGCGGTCAAATACAGGTTCACCGAGACCCGCAGGTACGCCGCTTGCCACCACGCTGACCTTTGCTCCGATGGAGTCGCCCTCTTTTTTCAGGCCGCGCATCAGTTCATCGAGCGCCTCGATTTTATCCGGGTCCGGGCAAAAGAACGGGTTAAGCTCTACCTGAGACCAGTCTTTAATCTCCAGCGGGATATCGCCCATCTGCGTCAGACAGCCGCGAATTTCAACGCCGAATTTTTCCGCCAGATATTTTTTGGCAATCGCCCCTGCCGCCACGCGCATTGCTGTTTCACGTGCGGATGAGCGTCCACCGCCACGATAGTCGCGCAGACCGTATTTTTGCTCATAGGTATAGTCGGCATGACCAGGACGAAAAACATCCTTAATCGCGCTGTAATCCTGTGAACGCTGATCGGTATTTTCGATCAGCAGACCAATGCTGGTACCGGTGGTCACGCCTTCGAACACACCAGAGAGGATTTTCACCTGATCCGGTTCACGGCGCTGCGTAGTGTAACGCGACGTACCTGGGCGACGTCTGTCGAGATCGTGCTGCAGGTCAGCTTCTGTCAGAGAAATGCCCGGCGGAACACCATCGACAATACAACCGAGCGCCAGCCCGTGTGATTCGCCGAATGTGGTTACGCGAAAGAGTTGCCCAATTGTGTTTCCTGCCATCACGGCTCCGTTATGAGTGTTGTGTTTGTGCGCGTGTATTTAGTCTTTATAAATGCTGAAGTGCTCGCGAGCAGCAACTAACTGTTCTTTGGTCAGCATGAATACACCGTCACCGCCGTTGTCAAACTCCAGCCAGGTAAACGGTACATCCGGGTATTGCTCTATCAGATGTACCATGCTGTTTCCGACTTCACAAATCAGAATACCGTTATCTGCCAGGTAATCTGGAGCGTTCCCCAGAATGCGGCGAGTCAGTTTCAGCCCATCGCTACCGGACGCCAGACCCAGCTCAGGTTCATGACGATATTCGTTTGGCAGATCGGACATATCTTCCGCATCGACATACGGCGGGTTGGTCACAATCAGGTCATACTGCACTTTCAGCAGATCGCGGAACAGATCGGAGCGGATCGGCGTCACGTGATGGATCAGACCATGTTCTTCAATATTGTGCTCAGTCACCGCCAGCGCGTCAGTGGAAATATCCACCGCATCCACTTCGGCTTCCGGGAAAGCATACGCGCAGGCAATAGCGATGCAGCCGCTGCCGGTACACATATCGAGGATATGCTGCGGCTGCTCATTGACGAGGCCCGCAAAACGATTATTGATCAGTTCGCCAATCGGTGAGCGTGGAACCAGCACGCGTTCATCAACATAAAACTCATGCCCGCAGAACCAGGCTTTATTGGTCAGATAAGCAACCGGGATACGCTCGTTGACGCGGCGAATCACGCGTTCAACAATACGATGGCGCTCGCTGGAGGTCAGACGCGCGGTGCGCATATCTTCAGGTATATCCAGCGGCAAATAGAGCGACGGCAGCACCAGCTGTACGGCCTCGTCCCATGGGTTATCCGTGCCATGGCCATACCAGATGTTCGCCGCGCTAAAACGGCTGACCGCCCAACGCAATATGTCCTGAATGGTATGCAGTTCACTCACTGCTTCATCGACGAAAATTTTATCCACGTATTCCTCCAGGGCATGCTCGTATTAATTTCGGCGGCTAGTTTGCCACGAAGACGGCGATAAATCAGCATCCACACCGGGCCTGAACGCGAAAATTGCGTTTTAAGCGATCGGATGCCCGTCGAGTCGGGTTAAACTAACGGAAAATAAAAGATGAGACTCTCGAATGAAAAAGAAAACATCGCTCAGCGAGGAGGATCAGACGCTGTTTCGCCAGCTGATGACCGGCACGCGTAAAATTAAGCAAGACACTATTGTTCACCGACCGCTACGTAAAAAAATCACCGAGGTTCCGGTTAAAAGGCTGTTGCAGGAACAGGCTGATGCCAGCCACTATTTTTCTGACGAATTTCAGCCGTTGCTGAACACAGACGGCCCGGTAAGATATCTACGTGCCGACGTCAGCCATTTCGAACTCAAGAAAATGCGCCGTGGCGACTACTCCCCGGAGCTGTTTCTTGATTTGCATGGACTGACCCAGCAACAGGCCAAACAGGAATTAGGCGCGCTGATCGCCGCCTGTCGTCGTGAGCATGTGTTTTGCGCCTGCGTTATGCATGGCCACGGAAAGCATATTCTTAAACAGCAAACGCCTCTCTGGCTGGCACAGCATCCGCACGTGATGGCCTTTCATCAGGCACCAAAAGAGTATGGTGGCGACGCCGCACTGCTGGTGCTGATTGAAGTGGAAGAGTGGCTGCCGCCAGAACTTCCCTGATGCAGAAAAACAGAAAGAGCCGCGTTTGCGGCTCTTTTATTTTCCGGATGGCGGTTGTGCCTTATCCGGCCTACTTATATCGCTTTCGCCATTTTGAGATTACACGGGCTCATCTGCCAGTTGAAAACCCCTTTTCCGCTTTCATCAAGCGTAACGCTGGCAATCGCTGACGTGGTAAACATCGGCGGAGTTTCGCCTGGGCAAAGCTCAGACACCAGGTACCCCACTAAAGGTAAGTGAGAAATCACCAGCGCCGTGGTGATACCTTCATTGGCCAGAGCCTGTAAATAGGCGCTGACCAGACCAACATCGCCGCAGGGAGTCAGCTCCGGCAAAACATCCACGCCGCTTGGCAGGTTCATACATTCCCCCACCACATCCAGCGTTTGTTCGGCTCGCAGGAACGGGCTCACCAGAACACGTTCGATATCCACTTTTTGACCTTTCAGCCAGTTCGCCATCAGGCGAGATTCGTCACAACCACAAGAGGTTAAAGGACGAACCGAATCACTGGCGGCATCGAGGGCCGCGTCGCCGTGACGCATGATAAAAACTTGCATATTGCACCGCTTTTGTTAACCAGAATCACCAACACCAGTTAATCACGGCCCCTATTGACCGTGGTAACGATATGGTGGCCGGCATTGTGCCTTATCCATTCACCGAATGAAACGCTGTTTTTTACCTCAACGGCGTAAGTATAGTCAATCTCTGTTTACATTTTGAGCATGAGCCATACATTCAGTGCGGATTCATCCTACCTTTGACCTCATGAATTCAGGTCAGTTTCCCTACTATTCCAGAATCTTTCACCGCGTTCCGCCATCAGCAATAACTGCTCACACGGCGTAAACCGCGAGCCATATTGTGTTGATAGCCGTTGCAGAACCGCAACTACTTCACCCGCGCCGAGGGAATCCATATACCGGAACGGGCCGCCGAGGAATGGCGGAAAACCAATACCAAATACAGCGCCGATATCGCCATCACGGGCGCTGCGGACGACCTTCTCGTCGAAACAGCGAGCTGCTTCATTGAGCATTAACATGACACACCGCTCAGCAATTTGCGTGGCGGTGAGTCGAGCCTGGCCCTGAGCGCCAATAAGCGTATAAATTGCAGGGTCGACCTGTTTTTTGCTTTTACGCCCTTTCGCCCCATAAAGATAGAAACCACGACCATTTTTTCTACCTTTGCGATCGTCATTCAAAATTGAAGCAACAACATTTGCAGGCGCGCTAAAACGTTCTCCATACGCCGCTTCAAGCACAGGTATAATTTTAGTGCCCGTATCAATTCCGACCTCATCCAAAAGTTGGATTGGCCCAACCGGAAAACCAAACTTAACCAGCGCGGCGTCAATGGCTTCAACCCGCTCGCCTTCGGTTAACAGGCGTATAGCTTCATTGATGTAAGGCGCTAAAATGCGGTTAACGTAAAATCCGGCCTTATCTCTGACGACTATCGGTGTTTTACCCTGTTTTTTCGCCAACTTGACGGTTGTTGCAATAGTTTGCTCAGAGGTCGTTGCATGCGGAATGACCTCAACCAGCGGCATTTTTTCCACCGGGCTAAAAAAGTGCAAACCAATCACTTGTTCAGGTCTGGCAGCCTTAGCCGCAATATCACTAATTGGTAAAGATGAGGTGTTGGAAGCAAAAATAGTGTGAGGTGCGCAATTTTGTTCAACTTCTGCCACCATCTGTTGTTTTAACGCCAGATCTTCGAACACGGCTTCAATAACCAGATCGCGATGCGCAAAACCGCGATAATCGGTAGATCCAGAAATTAACGCCAGCTGTTTATCGCGCTCGCTGGCTTTGATATGACGGCGACGAACTTTCGTTTCAAGCTGATCCCAACTGTACTTCAGCGCGTGGTTGATTCCCTTAGCAGTAATATCCTTGATACGTACTGGCAAGCCACCTTTACAGGCCGTCACATAGGCGATACCTCCGCCCATCAGACCGCCACCCAGAATGCCGACACTGTTTAGCGGACCGGGCTTTGCATCACTACCTGGATCCTTTTTCACGTCGGTATTGGCAAAAAAGATGTGCCGCAGCGCCTGAGACTGGGGTGTCATCGCCAATTCCCCAAATGCGCGGGCTTCTGCGTCATAACCGCTACTGCTTCCCTGGGCAAGGCCGGTTTCAATGACCTCAAGGATACGTTCCGTCGCGGGATAATTTCCCTGCGTTTTTTGCGCCGTCTTTTTACTGGCCATACGGAATAGCAGCGCTCGCCCCAGCGGCCCCGCTAATACCCGCTCACGTACGGGCAGACTCCGATGTGAGGAACTGTCTTTTTTAGCCAGTTCAACGGCAGCTTCCAGCAATATGGACTGCGGCACGACTTCATCCACCAGCCCCACTTTAAGCGCCTGTTTTGCGCGCAATTGTTTCCCTGTGAGGATCATATCCAACGCAGTACTGACGCCAATAAGGCGTGGCAAGCGTTGCGTGCCGCCGGAGCCGGGCAACAGACCAAGCTGGACTTCCGGCAAACCCAGTACGGTTTTAGCATCATCGGTACAAATACGGTTATGGCAGGCCAGCGCCATCTCCAGGCCACCACCCAGACATGCGCCATGAATCGCGGCGATAACCGGGATCGGCAACGCATGGATTTCCGCCATAATCTGCTGCCCCTGGCGGGCCAGCGTTTCGGCTTCCTGCGCGCTGCGGCAGCTACCAATCATGTTGATATCTGCTCCGGCGATAAAATTATCGGGTTTCGCTGAAATGAACACCACACCGCGCAGCGCTTTGTTGTCGCGAATTTGTTTCAGGATGGCCCGAACCTGAGAAGCAAACTCCGCTTTCAGGGTATTCATTTTCTCTCCGGGCACATCAATAGTGACAACAGCAATGTTATCCAGACGCACGTTTAGCGTAAAAGCCGATGTCATTTCCATTATTCCGCCTCCAGAACCATTGCCGCCCCCAAACCACCTGCCGCACAGGCGGTGACTAAACCAAAGCCGCCGCCACGCCGGCGTAATTCATTGAGGGTTTGCGTGATCATTCGCGCACCGGTAGCAGCGAAAGGATGTCCATAGGCAATAGACCCACCCAGCACGTTAAATTTACTGTCATCAACCTCGCCAGTGGCATGTGCCCTACCCAACACTTCGCGGGCAAAACGTTCGCTGCCCAGCAACTGAAGATTCGCCAGCGTTTGTGCGGCAAAGGCTTCATGCATATCGATCAAGGTTAAATCCGTCATCGTCAGTCCAGCTCGCTCCAGCGCAAGCGGTGTTGACCACGCCGGTCCCAGCAGCATGTCCTGCCAGACATCAATTGCGGTGAAAGCATAGCTGCGTAAATACCCCAGCGGCACCAGTCCCAGCTCTTTCGCACGCGACTCCGTCATCAATATCACGGCGGCTGCGCCGTCCGTCAGCGGGGTACTGTTCGCCGCAGTAACGGTGCCGTGCTTTCGGTCAAACGCCGGACGCAGTTTGGCGTAATCGGCCAGCGTAGAGTTGCCGCGAATATTGTTATCTTCGGAAAGAGGATCTTTAAACGGTGGCGCGTAGGTGGTCATCACCTCATCGGCGAGCTTTCCTTCAGCCCATGCCTGAGCGGCACGTTGGTGAGAACGATGCGCCAGGGCGTCCTGCTGCTCGCGCGTAATGCCATAGGTTTTCGCCATTTGCTCGGCCGTATCCCCCATGCGCAAGCCGGTGGAATATTCAGCGACAGCGGGGGGTACAGGCATCAGGTCACGTAAACGCAGCCGGGAAAACAGTTTCAGGCGTTGCCCTGTTGTGCGGGCTTTATTGACATCCACCAGCACGCGCGCCAGCTTTTTGCTGACGCCAATCGGCAGGACAGACGACGAGTCCGCCCCGCCGGCAATTCCGGCGCGAATTGTCCCCGCCATCAGGCTTTCCGCGACATTCACTACTGCCTGGAAACTGGTAGCGCAGGCTCGGCTTACGCTGTAGGCATCCGTGTGCACATTCATACCGGTTCCCAGTACGATTTCACGAGCAATATTGGGGGCTTCAGGCATTTGTACCACCTGGCCAAAGACCAGTTGCTCGATCACATCAGCGGGTATTTCGCTACGCGCCAGCAGTTCACCAACAACCATTTTCCCCAAATCTACGGCGGGAATGCCATGAAATGCGGTTGCCTGACGGGCAAATGGCGTACGCAATCCGCTTACAATGGCGATGCGATCGCCCTGGCGGGTAACCAGCGGTAAAGCCTGACTCATAACACTCCCCTGTAAAAAATAAAAATAAGTGGTCTGACCTGATCACAGTCTTAACCAATTTTTTACATTTAGCCAAGCGGAGAGAAAAGAAAGTGGGAGCTAAGACACAGTGAATAATCACTGACTGTTACGAAAATACCCTTGCTACCAGGCAGCAAGGGTATAAAGAGAAGGGATTAACGCAGGCCCAACTGGAAAATCAGCGTTTCAGCTTCACAAGCAAAAACAAAGTCAATATCCAGACGCACACCATCTGATTCTTCGGTAAAGGTAGAGGTGATTTGGCAAGGCTCAGATTCCACGCCACGCGCCTTTTCAGTCAGAGCGGCCAGCGTTTCTTCTGCCTCTGCGCGATTCGCGAACACACGGCTGTATGACGCGGTGCAATCGGAGTTGTCCATGATGGTGCCAACATCCATACAGCAGCAAACCGGGGTTTCATCAGCACTGCATTTACTCATTGTAGATTTCCTCTGTATTCGCACCTGAGGTGCCAGATAAACGATAGGGATATTTTACGCTCCCCTCTTTCGCCTCTCCAGTCGTTAATTGTATGAAATGCGATAAGTGACCGAAATCACACTTAAAAATGATCTAAAACAAAAATCACCCAAACAGGTGAGTGCGCATACCCGCAATTTTGCCAGCTGGATCGCGTTTCCGAGATCAGAATTGAAAATATTTATAAACATACTTGCAACATTTCAGCTGGTCAGACCTATACTCTCGGCACTGGTCTGATTTCTATGTCGTACCTCAGACCCTACACTTCGCGCTCCTGTTACGGTATGTAACATTGTTTGTATAAAAATAAATCTATGAGGTTATGGTCATGAGCCAGAAAACCCTGTTTACAAAGTCTGCTCTCGCAGTCGCAGTGGCAATTATCTCCACACAGGCCTGGTCTGCAGGCTTTCAGTTAAACGAATTTTCTTCCTCTGGCCTTGGCCGGGCATATTCGGGTGAAGGCGCTATTGCAGATGATGCAGGTAACGCCAGTCGTAACCCGGCACTGATTATGATGTTCGATCGCCCCACTTTTTCTGCGGGCGCGGTGTATATCGATCCAGACGTTAATATTTCCGGTAAATCGCCATTCACCGGACGTAGCACCGACGCAGATAACATCGCCCCTACAGCGTGGGTTCCCAACGCTCACTTCGTGATGCCTATCAACGAGCAGTTTGGTTGGGGGGCTTCTGTCACCTCAAACTATGGTCTGGCAACCGAGTTTAATGACAGCTATATCGTCGGTGAGTACGGTGGGAAGACTGATCTTAAAACGGTCAACCTTAACCTGAGCGGTGCCTACCGTCTGAATGACAGCTGGAGCTTTGGTGTTGGTTTTAATGCCGTTTACGCCGATGCTAAAATTGAGCGTTATTCCGGTGAGCAGACCGCCGCACTGCCGAAAGTAAGCCAGAAGATCGCCAGCCTGAAGGGTGACGAATGGGGCTACGGCTGGAACGCCGGTATTTTGTACGAGCTGGATAAAAATAACCGTTACGGCTTGACCTACCGCTCTGAAGTTAAAATCGACTTCGATGGTGATTACAAAAGCGGTATTCGTTCCCAGGCCAATGCGTTACCTGGCGCAGGCACCGCGTTCCCATGGGGCACAACCAATGCCACCGTCCCGGGTTCTTTGACGCTGAACCTGCCGGAAATGTGGGAACTGTCGGGCTATAACCGCATCGCTCCGCAATGGGCTATTCACTACAGCATGGCTTATACCAGTTGGAGCCAGTTCCAGGAGCTGAAAGCAACCGGCACCAACGGCCAGACGCTGTTCTATAAAGAAGAAGGCTTTAAGGATTCTTACCGCATCGCGCTGGGCACGACCTACTATATGGATAAAAGCTGGACCTTCCGTACCGGTATCGCCTATGACGACAGCCCGGTTCCTGCAAGCAAGCGTTCCATCTCCATTCCAGACCAGGACCGCCTGTGGCTGAGCGCGGGTACGACTTACGCATTCAATGATGACGCATCTATTGATGTTGGTGTTTCTTATATGCACGGTCAGAAAGTGACCGTCAAAGAAGGCCCGTATACTTTCGATTCTGAAGGTAAAGCCTGGCTGTTCGGTACCAACTTCAACTACGCATTCTGATTTTCTGCAGACATTAAAAAAGGTGAGCTTTTTTAGCTCACCTTTTTATTTGCCTCAATTCCTTACTCGGAATCAATATCTTTTAAATCATCCTGAATGGCTTTCGCGTTCGGGTTTTCTTCTGGTTTAAGTTTCCCGCCGTTCGCGATGAAGTCATGACGCTGGAAGTAGGCTTCACGTACCATGATGTAAGGGTCGGAAGACTGACGCAGCAGACCGTCGGAATCAAGCAGCTGTGCGCGGGTTTCAATCCCTTCGACTGTCCATTTACCTATCGACAACGGCCAGGTCAGCCAGGACAGTACCGGATACAGCGTATCCACCATATCGCCACCATCATCGCGCAGCGTGAAGCTACCGTAGAACGGAAGCTGCATATACGGTCCGTAACCCACGTCATAGTGGCCTAACGTACTGCCAAAGCGGTGTGGTTCAACGCGCTGTAGCTTCGGATTCGCCATACCCGCCACATCGATAAAGCCGCCCATACCCAACAAGGTGTTCAGGAAGAAACGGGTAAAATGCACCATCCCCTGATAAGGATCGCCTTGCAGGAAATAGTTGACCATGACGGCCGGCTCTTCAAGGTTGCCCGTAAAGTTGCTCAAACCATTACGCGCCGGCTGCGGGACATAATCACGCCAGGCTACTGCTACCGGTCGAACAACATAGGGATCTAGAACATTAAAGTTAAAGTTGTACATTGTGCGGTTGAACCCTTCAAATGGATCCGAACGCCCCTGCTGTTCAGTACCGGAGCTCGCACACCCCACCAAAAGTGTGGTTCCCAGCGCAAGCGCCGACAGGCGAAGCTTCATAAGTGTCTCCCTGTGTAATATGGCTATCGCTGATTGCCATCCATGACGGAACGATGACGTATCCGCCTGTTAAGATGTGAGCGATTGTAACAGCACGTCAAACGATGTCTATATACCCGGTCTTACTGATTTGATCATAGCCTGGTTATGCACACTACGCGGCGGTTCTATTTTAGCTAACCCGATAAAAACAAACGTTACCATTTTTGCTATCTCAGACTTTCTCCCGCTGATTTTCGGATAAAAACCGCTACGCTTTAGCAATACGTGCTTATGCAGGATTCGGCTATGAATGATATTGAGAAAGAAAAAATTGATCGGCACAGCGACGAAATCCAGGTCGAAAGTGATGAAAAGTTAGAAGGTAAAAAGATAGAGGTCGATGAGGACAGACTCCCCTCGCGCGCCATGGCGATTCATGAACATATCCGCCAGGATGGGGAGAAAGAGATGGAACGCGATGCGATGGCGCTGCTGTGGTCGGCCATCGCTGCCGGGCTGTCGATGGGCGCCTCGTTACTGGCAAAAGGGATTTTCCACGTGCAGTTAGAAAGCGTGCCAGGTGGATTTCTACTCGAGAACCTTGGTTATACCTTCGGGTTTATCATCGTCATCATGGCCCGCCAACAGCTTTTTACCGAAAATACCGTCACTGCCGTACTACCGGTTATGCAAAATCCTACCCTCGGCAATTTTGGTCTGCTAATGCGCCTGTGGGGTGTAGTTTTACTGGGTAATATTATCGGTACCGGCATTGCGGCGTGGGCCTTTGAATATATGCCGATTTTTGATGAAGAGACCCGCGACGCCTTTGTCAAAATCGGTATGGACGTGATGAAAAACAGCCCAACAGAGATGTTTTCTAACGCGATTATTTCTGGCTGGCTGATTGCTACAATGGTCTGGATGTTCCCTGCGGCCGGTGCGGCGAAGATTGTGGTCATTATTCTGATGACCTGGTTGATTGCGCTGGGCGATACCACGCATATCGTCGTCGGCTCGGTGGAAATTCTCTATCTGGTCTTTAATGGTACGCTGCACTGGAGTGATTTCTTCTGGCCCTTTGCGTTACCGACACTCGCCGGAAATATCTGCGGCGGTACGTTTATCTTTGCGCTGATGAGCCACGCGCAGATCCGCAATGATATGAGCAACAAACGCAAGGAAGAAGCCAGGCAGCAAGCAAAACGCGAAGAATCGAAACAGAAAAACCAGAAAAAACAGGCTTGAATGGTGACTGTTTGAGCAGTCAGGCGGCTTGAGACTTACCGTTGAGGGTAAAAAACGCTATACTCGTGCCGCTTCGTCCCCTTAGTTAAATGGATATAACGAGCCCCTCCTAAGGGCTAGTTGCAGGTTCGATTCCTGCAGGGGACATTCCGAACGCTTACATCCCCTGCTAAATAATCCTACGAACCCCGTACCACGCAAGGCTTAGGGCCGAAATCAGTATCCCACCATTTCCAGCCGATAGCTTTCGCAGCCACGAACAAAAGTATCTCTTTTCATTACTCTCACACAGTCAGAACGTCGGGAGAGATATCTATGCCTTAACTAATATTCAGATTAAAAATGCAGCTCCCGACGAGACGGACTACACCCTTTCAGATGGGTCAGGATTATTCATTATCATAAAACCTCAAGGTTCCAGGCTCTGACGCTTTCGTTACCGACAGGATCAACTGTTCTTTTTTGCTGACGATATAGCTCGGTAACTCCCCATGAAAACTGCTGGTAAGCAGTTTATAAAGAGAAGGTGAATTTCTGCGCGTGTAGACTTCGTTTTTCTGTTATGGATATGATAAATTCATTTCATCCCATCAGCCGCAGAAGTAATGTGCGCCTCCTGTTCAAGACTTGCGATTAAAGAGGCCCATATTGCTGTAATGTATTCATTTAGCATCGCATCATTTAATGGTTCTTCCGCACACTGGTTCTGAGCACAGAGATTCTCAATATAAAAGTCCAGTGAACGATAAAAATCTCCGACATTATATTCCAACGCAAATGCCAGCAGGTAACAGGCGCTAATCATTGCATATTGAGCAAATGTTCCTTCTTTAGCAGGGAAAGTGTCCGTATCAGGAACTCTCCTTATACAGGCATCCCGTAAATGGCATAAGGATGAAGCAGGCAATCCAGAAGCCGAAGCTAATTTCAACGCATTAATCATATTTTCATAAAACGGGAGAAGCTTCTCATCATAAATACCATCAAAGTGCGCGACACAATTACTTAGATCACGCAAAACTAAAACACCCAGCATTAACTTTCGGTGAAAATCGAGTTTCTCGATATCTTCAGCATACTTACCAAAATAGTGATTGCTATACATTTCAACTTCCTGACTATGTGATGATTCGTTAAGAGTAAGTTACCGTGTCGGCTTACAATAATAGCACTGAGAGACATTGCCTCTTTCTATTCTGGTAACGGGCGCCCTGTCGCGTTCCATGCACTGATAAAATCGTTAATATTAAAATCGATTTCTTCCTCTTCCAGCACATCCAGTATGTCATGGTAAGAATGTTGACTCATACCGGGTTCCTGAAGCCAGCGAAGTAATCCTTGCTGATTAAGGCCCTCCGATGCTACGCGAATTTCACTTCGCAATGAAGACTGCATGTGCGCACGCGTGGTGTGACTGAGCCCCTGCCGCAAAGCTGCTCGTTTACCTGAGGTCGTAGGTATGGCGTAGTCAGTATTCTTTTGTTTAGACTCTTTTATCCACTGACTTATCTTGGTTTTTGAAGTTTTGAGTTTGTTTGCAATTTCATTCTGGCTAATCCCCTCCAGGGACATTGCTAATGCCTTAGCTTTCCTTGGATCACCTGCTTTACGTTTTTTCTGTTTCTCCACCCAGATTTTATGTTCTGGCCATGAAACCATAGTGCTTTTATTAATTCCGGTCTGCCTCCCAATATCGGTGAGAGATAAATCACCTTCGACTAAAAGGCGTCTTGCTTTGGCTACATTATTTGCTTTTGTCGAAGATTCTGCCTTCATGGTTTTAGCGAACTGGCGTTCTTCCTCGGTATAAGACTTTCCGGTGCGTTGGCCTTTGCTAAGTTTATGTGAAAAAGGCCGACTGGTGGTGACATGATGCTTCAGCATCTTATGCTCGCATTCAAGACAAACATCCCGGGAGGGTTCAATGTGTTTTATTTTGCTGACCTTATTAACCAAAACGGCCTCGGCATGCCCGGCATCTTCCACAACAGTGATACGATGACTACGTGCCCAGATTTTTAATTTCTGACAAACAGGATAGCTACTTGATGAAAGGTAATATTGATTGTTGTTATCCACCCCAATTGCTGTTGTTGTGCAGTCCCGAACAAAGGGATCCAGTTCGTCAATAGCAGAACTCAATAAGGCTTTCATTTTTATCTGAACAGATTGAACAGCATTACACTCCTTGCCGACCACCTGTTTTATTGTCGCAATTTGCTTCATCAGTACATTTTCTCTTTCAGAGACTGAGGCAGCAACATCATTTGTTTTTAAATTCTTAAGATCATGCTTCCAGTTATGCAATGTTCTTTCGGCAACCTGAGTCTCTTTTGCAATGGCTCTCACCGACCGCTTTTCAAGCAAGAGTTTCTTCGCTTTTTCTTTATCCTGTATCCTGGTTTCTTTTTGTTTCTCAGGCCTCCGGGCGCGATATTCGTCCATACGCCGCAAAGTGCCCGTTGGAATACCGGTTTTCCTTGATATCACGACAAGATCTTTATGGGTAACGATATCTTTATCACACATAAGTTGAGCGGCTTGTTGTCTCCCCTGGGTTTTCTCTGCTTTGGCCTGATTTTGTTCTTCTATAATTTTTCGGTAGATGGGCCATTTAGCGATACGGGAGCGAGGAATCCCGGTTTTCTGCTCAATAAGTCGGGCAGCTACGTTTAGTTTCACCAGACGTTCAGCCCACTGAGTATCGGTTTCTCCTGGTTTGCGTAATAACATGTCGCTGCTGATTTTTTCGTCCGATACTGCTGCTGGCAACGCTACTGGATGTTGCTCCAGAGTCGCGCTGCCAGCCGCCATCGTTTTTTTTACCTTACGCTGATAGGTTGCAGTCGTACCGTATTCAACCTTTCCAGCATCAAGCCGCAGGTAGCTGCCGCAGCCAATTAATGTAATTCGCTTCTTCCCGGTAATGGAAATATCACTTGCCGAACCCAGAGTCAGCTTCTTCTCTGCAAACAAGCTCATGCTGGCATTTTGCGCCTGTACTTCTACTGGCCCCTCGCCGGATTTCAGGCTCAGTTGTCCGCTCCGGGTAAACACCCCCAGCTTATCCCCGGCTAGCGCTGTCATATTGCCCATCGCTCCGACACTGATATCACCTCCTGCGTTGACAGCAACATTCTTCGCGGCTGTCATTTGCAGATGCTCCCCGCTGGTCAGAGTCACTCCTTCAGGCGCCGAGAAAAGCACGGCTTCATTGAGCGGTTTCAGTCGTTGCTCAAACATCTGTATCTGGTTGTCGATATCCGCCTTCAGGGACTGCGCCTGCTCTGCCGCCATTCCCAGCTGTTGCAGATGCTGATTAAGCTGACCGATTTCCTTCAGCGCGGCGTCCCTGTCCAGCGCGTCACCCTGCGCCTTTGCCTGTGCATCCGCACTGACAAACAGCCCCTTCCCGGCGCGTATCGTTCCCCACTCATCGGTACGCAGCTCAGCTCCTGTGCCGCGAAGTTGCCGCTGGCTGTCCACCAGGTGCCCGCTGTTGAGCTGCGTCCTGCCATACTCCGTGGCGAGCTTGATGTGCTCCTCACCGCGCTTGTCTTCCATGCGTAATTTTGAGTTGGCCGGTGTCCGGAGGATGTTCCGGGTGTGATTGTCCCGGTTCACGAGGTCGGGATGTTCGGAATCGTGCAGCGCATATGCTATGTACGGCAGGTCAATATCACCGTTGCTGTACGCTATCGCCACTTCTGTCCCGTCAGTGAGCGGCGTATGCCAGCCCAGCGTTTCACCGGCAGTCGGCTTCGCCATTCGCAGCCACAAATAGCCGTAACCTGGCTCCGTATTTTCACGGTCGAAGTCCAGCTTCACCCGATAGCGCCCCTGATCATCCATATGGGCGTAAATGTCATTTTTTTCCCGGCTTTCAATTCGGGCCGGAAGCGTGCCGTGAATTTCCGGACGCGGGATTTCCGCCGGGCGAAAACAGTAACGCTCAGTGTAAGGCATTCCCCAGACAGACACGTGCAGACGGGAATCACGAGCCCCCTCGAAGGTCACCAGGGTGAGGATCATACCTTCTTTCAGGTCGGCTATCACATTCCCCTGCGGCTCGAGTACCTGCCCAGGGGTGAGTTGGGCAGCGTTGCTGTACAGGTGGATGCGGGCTGATTTGTTGAGCTCCCGCTCGTGGTGGATGCGGGCATAAAAGGCGCCGGATTCGGTCTCCGGCTCCGGACTGGTGTCATCACCCGCGTCACGGTAAGGCGCTGCGTAGCGGTAATGCTCCCCGGTGGTGACAGCATCACTGCGCACGCTGACCGCCGCATCCATCGGCGTGGAAGCCTTGCTGTAGTTGTAGTCACGTGTCTTGACCTTACCGGTGACCACTTTATGCGTAGTACGAAAATCCCATACCGACTCTTCGGCGCTGTCATTCAAACCGGACGGTTCGCTATAGGGCAGGCGCACACCAAACCGGTAGCCAAGCTGGCTGTCAGCAAAAACGTACGTATCCAATGCACGGGCGTTATCCATCTCCGTGCGCCAGTATATCCCTACCTCAGAAAGAATACGCTGGATGAACTGCAAATCGCTTTCCCGCCATTGAGTTATCAGACGCCTATCCGGGTAGCCTCGTTCCAGCTGAAACTCGAAATCGGCCCCTTCCAGCCCATGTTCGCGAAGCACCTGTTCTACCACCTCCGGTACCGACTGGAACCGAAACAGGCGACACTGCCGGGTTTCCGACAGCAACGCCAGGCGGGAACTGAGTGTGAGACTGTAGTGAGACTGGTCTTCTGAGGTGGAGAGCCATTCCAGGTGGGTTACTATTCCATGGACATTTTTACCGCCACGCATCAGCAACGTCGCATATTTCATCAGTACCTGTTCCGGGGGAATGTTCTCCTGCGGTGTGGTGAATGCAATCTCCCACGAAAACGGCTCGCTCAGAGCTTCCCTGCCGCGAAAACGCAGAACATCCGGCTTTACCGGGCTGTCATTGATCATCAGGATATAGCGGTTTTGTCCGTCAAAAAGCGCTGGCCAGTTATCCATCACGTCACTCCTTTACCGGCACGAGGCTGAGCCAGCCATCACCCAGTTCAATCTTACGGGGTTTGTCCGGGTCGAGCTCGTCACGGGTCAGCACCAGGCGCCAACGATTCTCCTTCTGATCCGGTCGATTAAACAGCCCCACCACCGCCACGAAGTGAGCGTCTTCATCCATAGGCATATTGAGCGTCACGCTGCCTTTGGGCATTATCAGCAGCTCTTTCGCCGCCAGCACATCCTCTTTAAGTACCGTATCGGCCTGGCGCAGCAACGTCTGGTAATCGGCGGCTTCAACCGCTTTACGATCCCTGAGTTGATAGACTCGCACCATTGTCGCCAGCGGCGTCTGTGCGCCATCGGCGTTTACGGCCGTGCGCGGAGTAAAATCCAGATGCAGCGTTTTAATTTTCTTGTAGAAGATGGAATTCGTGATGCTGACCGTACCGTCCGTGACGGTCTGCGTCAGACCGCAGCCAGCGAGCAGGCTACAGGCAATAAGTGTCAGCGCCCGCCAGCGGGTTACTGTTGTCATTCAAAAGTTCCTTTTGTGAGAGAGGGAGTACGTAATTATTCGAAGCGGTAATGTCCGTCTTCAGCGGGCGGGAGCGCAGAACATTGCAACCCTTCATAGCAGCCCAGACTGACGGTGAGACTCTCCCGGCTATTGCTGAATTTGCCTGCTTTCAGGCCCAGCAAACCGGTACGGCCCAATTGGATACGCCTGCCTTTGCCAAGTCGCGGCTCAGGCAACAACCGCACGGGTACGGTGAGGCTCAGTCGGGCATCGCTACGGTAGCCGAGATAGACACGCAGCAGGACCAGCAAATCGGTATGGAGGACACCTCCGGGTAACCAACCTTCCGCCTCATCCGGGTCCGCTGTCTCCAGCGTCACCAGCACACGACTACATGATTCCTTTGCCGTTTTACCCAGCGTGGCCCGCTGCGAAAGACGGACGCAGTTTTCGGTGCCCAGCCCACTGCGATTTTCGATATGGACCTTAACCGGATCGGGTTCGGTGATGAATGCCCGGGTATTCGGTGCCAGCAGGCTTACCAGGGCCCGGATACCTTCGGCATTGCGTGTGGGCAAACGCATGGTGCCCAGAAGGGCCAGGAAACGGGAAACCGGTGTCGCCACCTGTTCCGCCGTGCCTGGTATACCGAGTCCCACCAGCCCCAGCAGACACTGTGATGTGGCATCGCGGCCACCCGCCTCGAACGTCGCCGGATACGCGTATTTTCGCCAAATCCGGTAATACTGCGTGGTGATGCGGTGGCTGAAAATATCCAGAAATGAGGTGACCGCCTCGTGTCCTTCGCGGCGCTGCGCAATATCATCCAGCCAGGACGTCGGCAGAGGGGAGTCCACCCCATACATCCCGAGAAATGTCGTGCGGACCGTTGGGGGTAATGTCGGATGGTCTTCGTCGGTCTCCACCGCTTTGAGGGTACTGACCGGGAAACCCATACCAGGCCAGGGTCTGAATCGTACCGGATCATCGCCCGGATGGCTGGTGGCGCCCAGTTTTGGCGCGTCCGGATTTTCCTGTTCCAGCAACTGGCAGAAACGATAGAAATTGGCCCGCCAGATGTCTTTGTTAAGGGCCAGCGTCAGCCCGGTACGTGCTGGCTGTGATTCTCGTGCCATCTCAGTCGTTTTCCTGTCGGCTGCAGTACCAGCGTGAGCTGGTTAAAAAGGTGAATATCGGCATAGAGCGCGAAGAACCGGTGCAGCATCTCGCCGAAGAGATTTACATCGCCCTCGCCTGCAAAATTATCCATGTTCAGCGTGACCTCTATGTCCACGCCCCGAAGCATAAAGCCCTTCTCAAAACGGCGGATCAGGGTGTGCTTCACGGCAACAATTGCTTCAAGCCGACGTCGGTTCATTTCATCGTCGGTCCAGTCATAGAGCGCCAGCGTGCCCCGCAGAACCTCCGGATTGTCCATCATGCTGAGGAAGTTTGAACCAAGGTGGCTCATCACCCGCCAGTGAAAACGGTCGTTTGCCGGGGGATATAGCGGCATCGTCGGTGCTGTGACGTTCAGTACCCTGACGGGCACTTTGCCGGTTTTGACCACTCTGTCCAGGAGCGTACTTTCCAGCGCTTTGCGCGGAAGCTGGCCGTTGGTGCCAGTTATTCGCATCGAGAGGGATTCTGATTTTTCGGACAGTTGCTCCAGCTCGAATGAACGTCCCCCGAGAATTAGCCAGGTGTCATACAGGCCAGAGGGGCCGCGTTTCACGCGGGTGTGGTAATAACGTTCAGGGGCATCGTGGCGCATCATACCGCCCCGGTGCCGGAAACTGGTGAACGGTACATAGGGGTGTTTACCATTCTTCACCGCACCGTGGATGTTATCGACGCTGTAAATCTCGGTGTGACCATCCTGAAGACGCAGCGGCCTGAGCAGGTATTCGTTATCCAGCGGATCAAGTGTCAGCGGATCGGCTTCGAGGGTAAAAAGATTGATGACCGGGGCACAGTGCAGCCGGAAGTTTTCTGTCTCAAAAGGCAGATCGGATGGCCAGGCTTCACTGAGCACAATGTCGATTTCAAACCAGGTGCTGGCCGCATTGAGCCCGATGGCGTCGAGGCCGCGCAGCTCAACGAACATAAACTTTGGACGGAAGCTGAAATATTCAAGCAGTAGTTGGTAACCACTGAAGGCAGTATCGGCTTTCTTCCACAGGCCATCATTGTCATCAAAACCCATGGGTTTGCACCAGCCATCAAACTGATAACGTTCAGTATGCGTCCCGGCATGACGGGCATACATTGCATGTACACGCCGGGTCATTGCCAGATGCAGCGCAGAGCTAACCGGACTCTCTGCGTTAAGAAAAATGGCGACTTTGTCTACCCCGGCTTTACTCCAGTCCACTTTTTCAGGGCATTCGAAGCGCAGACGGATAGCAGAGCGGCCATCGGTTTCAGTATGGAGGCGAGCATCTGCAAGGTGCAGTGGTTGTAGCGGCACATCGCGGGTCGTCCGGTACTGACAGGCGGTTCTATGCGGCCCGACAGGACGTGACAAAACGGAGAAGCCTTCCGCCAGCATTTCAACCTGACGCAGACTACGCCAGTCAGGAGAGAACTCGACGATGGCCAGCGACGGGATAGTCCGCATATAATGCGGCCACAGCAGACTTACCAGCCCTTCGGTCATTTCCGGCAGATCATCATCCAGCTTTTCACGCAGACGGCCTATCAGGAAGGCAAAGCCTTCAAACAGACGTTCCACATAGGGATCGCGGGCGCCGGGTTTATCCAGATTAAGCATTGCTGCCCGATCCGGATGGGCTCGGGCAAACTCTTTACCCGCCTCACGCAGGTAACGCATCTCTGCTTCGTAATAGCGCAGGGTCAAATCATCCATGCACGGCATTCCTGAAAATTTTTAAATAGAAAATTAGCCACAGAGCACCATGGCACGGGTCGGGCGGTTCAGTTAACGCGAGATACTCTATCCTCATCGGAGTGTGCTTCCGGGAAAGCGGATCCTGAGCGAGCGTCATATAAACGATATGCGGTGGGAAACGTTACATAATCATGGGACAAAGGAATCCTTCCTTTGGCGCGAGATTATGCTTCAGCCAGTCACAGAGCCATGCCTGCCACTGCCGAAAGGTCATAAACTACCACGGGGATAAGTTTGCCCGCCCATCGTTACTGGCGCTCTTCTGCACCAGCGGCGACACTGAAGATAGTATCGGGCAGCGTGAATCCCTGTAGCTTCAGTAATGCAAGAGGGCCATTGCCGAGCTCGCTGCGCATCACAAACTTCAGAGGATTGCCATCGGCAGTGATCCACACCAGTTGTGTACGGCTGGCATCGAGAGGTGTGATCCGGGCTTTGTTCAACAGGCGAATGAAGCCCCAGTTACCCTGATTACTGGCGTAGAGTTGCATGCCACTGTTTACACTACGCCAGCTGAGCGAGACACCTGGATAGTAAGTATTCCCCGGCCAGATAAAACTCTGCCAACTTTCCATCTGATTGAAGTAATCCAGATGCTGCTCATCGAGGGTCAGTTGCACCCTGGCAACATCCCGTGAAGGACGCGCCATCAGTTCGAAGTTAACACCGGCATCGCCCTGAGAAAACACGATATCAGACAGCTCAGCCAACTGATTAATCGCCCGGAGAAAATCCGGACTGATAACCATCCCCTGACTTGCGGAAGGGTCAATGACCCAGCGATTCCCCTCCTGGTGGAGGATCCCGCCAAGATTCGTTTTCAGAAAGGCAGTGATTCGACCCGAGCCGCTACGCAGGAACTGAGCCAGTAATGGCAGGGAGGCATCGCTGCCAGTGGCTTTAAACGGGTACCGTCCCGCAAAGGCCTTATTCCACTGATCGACAATGGTTGCCTGCCAACGGGCATTGAGGCTACCCGCAGCCGGGACAAGTACCTGCCGCCAGGCCAGATCAAGCGGTTGTACAAACAACGACTGACCAAATCCATTCCACTCCTGCCCCAGACTCGCCGCAACCAGACTGCCGTAGTCGCGGGTATCGGTCAGATCGATGGCTTTGCCCTGGAATATGGTCTGAGCCAGCATCTGAGACATGGCCTGCGGATCCGGGGCGCTGGTGACCTGCTGAAGCTTGAGCCGCACCTGAGTTACGCGGGCCAGCCAGGACTGGAAACTGAGATTACCGTTTCTACCGGTACCTTCTTTACCTTCCATCACCCCCATAAGTGGCCCAAACACCCCATCGAGCGGTCCTTTAGGACCCTGAGCTTGCTCTATAAACTGTTTTGCTTTTTTTTTCTGACCGATCAGCTTCTTCGCTGAGTCCACTATCGAGTCGGCAAGTAGCTCCCCCTTCTGCCCCGTTTTCCCCTGGAAGTTTAGCGTGTTCATCAGGGCAACCAGCGGGGACTGACGGACATCACCAATGAGACTGAGCTGGGCAATCGCCTCAGACAGTGACGCAGCTTCCTGCCACTGAATGCTGTTGACCATTTTCAGCCAGGCATTACCAAAATCGGTAAAGTAGCGTTCAGTCAGGCGGGCCTTCAATGCCTCCGGGGAGATATCACTCCCTGTCTGATGTGTCTTCTCCGTCAGCACCCAGTCAATTTCATCGCGGCGGGCTTTGACGACTTCGTTAATCGCATCCTGTACCTGCTCTTCCCAGGCCTGACGCGTAAACATTCCCGGGACGACTTCGTCAGTGCGGAATACCGTTGAGGCATCAGTATCGCCGGTCATATCGGCAAGCGTTAAATCAGGCCAGTTGCTGGCCACACGCTTAAGCATCTCCTGATATAACCCGGACTCAGCGTTCCGCTGGCCTATTTGCTTGAGCAGGATCTGACGGACCGTGCTGATTAGTTCAGCATCAGGCTTAATTTTCCATTCCGGGTGTGCCGGGAGGTTCTGCGCATAGAAGCTCAGCAGTTTCGGGGCCAGCGCCTGCCACGTGCCATCCGGCACATTCTGGCGTTTCGGTAAGGCTTTCAGCACGTTTTTTGCCAGCCATTCTGCGTCCGCTTTGTCCGGACGAGCCATCATCAGATAACTTTTGAGCACGTCGTAGGTATACTGTGTACCCTGTGTACGGGCATCACTGGCAGGAGGAAGTTGCACAAAGGCATTCAACTGCTGCCTGAGACTATCTGCTGTGGCATCCCTCATCAGCTGTGCGTTATTTTTCGCATACAGCGGCCAGAGTGCGGCCAGCGTGTCGCCGTCCTGGTTAAGACCAAATCGTGTGTACCATGGAGCGCCGGTCGCCTCACGATGTTGCAGACGGGCAATGGCTTGCTGTAGTACGAGCTGGTTGTGCAGGCGTACAGCCAGTGGTTTTGCGGTATCTGCTGCCTGCCTCGCGGTTTCCTGCGCCTGATAAATTTGGGTACGGTTAACGATCAGGGACAGCAGTGTACCGGCCCCCCACAGAACAATCAGGGAAAGCAGAATTAACCGCAGTATCTTCAGCCAGTCGAAGCCCAGCTTCCTGCCGCTGACGGCATCACAGTCATCAATGATGGCTTTCCAGGTCGGTGTGTCGAGGCGTGTGTTTGGTATCGTTCCGGCAACAGCCAGTTCTGGGCTGAACATAACACCGCGTAAACGCCAGGCCGCGGATCCCTGCATTAGCCCGCTGAGCAAAACAGCCAGACTGTCTTTCAGCTCCTGCCGTAGTCGGAGGGACAACTGAAGCAGACCGAAATCAGCCGGATTATTCAGTATCTTTGCCATACCCACTTTTTGCAGGTGTAGCGCCAGTGTAGAAAACCCTTCACCCGCGCTTTTTACGGTGCATTCCGGCCCGAAGATAACCCCTGTCGCCGCCGTTTCCTCGCCCTGCTGAGCACCGGTAGCGTTGTCAGTCAGCCACAGCCAGACAGGCGCCTGCCAGCCAAGCTGATGGTCGGCTTTCTGGCGGCAACGCAAGAAGGCATCCCGTTCACTATCCGTAGGGAGGGCTGAGGTACTTATTACCTGAATGATGCCATCAATCGGTTGCCTGGATCGCAGGCGCTTCAGTTTTGAAAGGAAGATCTCATCCGGAAGTGACTGCGCGTCACCACCATAAATCAGCACGTTGCCGTCGCCTTCCTGCCATAGGTCATGACACAGGCCCGGGGCCGCTTTTTGGACGTCGTCCGGATTACCCATCACCAGCAGGAGTCGCACCTTATGTTGCCAGCGACGTCCATAGCGAAACCGCAGATGCTCAGACACCGCTTCTTCGCTGAAGACAGGTTCTTCGTCGTCGTCTTCGCTGGCAATGGCATTCATCACCGGAGAGACACACTCCGCTTTTTTCTGCCCCCACTGGAAATACAACCCGGATTTACCCGCGTGGTCGAAAGCCTTCTCAGTCAGCCAGCCGAGTAAAAACAACGCAGCAACCAGTATGGCGCATAATGTGAGTATGCGTTGGCGGTCATAGAGTCCGAAGCCGGTGGCCGAAGCCACGCGTTCCGGAAAGGCATAAAACAGAAATGCCACGATGACCGTCAGAAAAAAGGCGACAGTTACAACAGAACCAATGAGAGTTTTTACTTTTACCTTAGACATTCCTGGGCGATTCCTTGCGAACTTCTTCTTTGGTGATGACGGCGATCCAGATGTCATCTTTGTCAGCGGCGGGTTGTGCGGCGATAACCTGCACCCCTCGTTGTTCAAAGACTGCATCGGCGAGCGTGATAGCAATCCATGGAGCCGCATGGCCGGAGTAACCCAGCACAGGGTCGATACTGAAGTTGTCTTCTGAAAGGCTAAATTCAACTCCGCTCTCTTCGCAGGCATTATTCCAGCTGCTGCCTTTCGTCAACGTGGGGCCGGAGATCCAGCTTCCTTTAAGTTCGTCGGGCCTGGTATTTGCCCAGAGCAGCGCCCGGGTGAGTGACTTTGTGAGCGTTGTTTCTGCTCCCTTTTCGGGGCGATGAAGGCGGAGCGCATCCGGCCAGGCGTGAGTTTTGCGGTTGCTCAATACCACCATCGAGACGGCATCAGCGTCTTCTTCCCGGGGAGAAGGCGGTAAGGACAGCGTGATAGCAACCAGAATGCCCGGGTTGTCCCATCGCTTGTCCAGCCAGACATCAAACGCACCCAGACCTTTTCCAGCCAGCAGGCGAAATATCCTACCTGTTTTGAGTAAGAGCTCGGCTTTTAGCTGCTCTTCAACCAGGGGATACAGGTCACTGTCACAGTCCAGCATCAGCCAGTATGGCAGCTCTGAAGGAAGTGGCTGAACGATTACATCTACACGCGTGGTCAGCTTGGTAACCGCTGCCGTCAGCGCTTTCGATAAATCCGTCTGATATTCTGTTAATGCCGCGTATCTGACCGGTTTGTCGCATCCTCTTGGGTGTGAGAAATCGATAGCGGGAGCAGCGACCTTCATTACCTCCAGCAGGTCGCCGGTTTTGTTTCCGGCCGGACTCTGAATATATGTGCCGAGGATCCAGGCGCAGCGCTGACCGCGCAGAATTTCGCTGTCGATGAGTGCTTCCCGCGCGGCATTGCGTGATTCAGCACCAACCTGTTCTGCTTTATAGGCAAACCGGCGTAAACCGAAAATAAGCCCCCAGGTGCAAAATGGAAGAGCCAGAGCGGTGAACCAGAAGACAAAGCCGCTTCGCTCTGACGTCCAGCACCATAGCGTGAGTGCTATGCCCGCCAGCATGACAAACGCGAGAAAAAGCAGCCAACGGCCGGTGCTGGGACGCGCTATCTTAGGAGCCTTTTCAGGGATGGCATCCAGCCAGACGGGCATAATCAGGCAACCTTTGCTGCGGCAAATGAACTAATCAATGTGCAACCACAGGCACATTTGTGGCCGTGAAAGGCAACCGGGATACCATGATCAAGGTAATCAGGGTTTCCTTCTACGATGGTTGTAGGGCCATGTCCCGGAACCGGGCAGGACACTTTGTCGCCTTTGCGGGCAACGCCGATACCGCCAAATTTCATCGTTTCTGAGGCGGTCAGTACTGAACCACCGTGGGTAGTTTTATCGCCTTTACGGATAATCTGGAGCATTTTATTCCTCTCCAGGGATAGGTATCCCCATGTTAATTGATGCTACTTTGTTAGCTTTTAGTGTGAAATCCAGATACATATCACCTAGCGTGTAACTGATTTTTTCAGGTGTTATTTGTGCCTGATTCGCAGTATAGGCTTTAAACACTTTATCAGCAGGGTCGCCAACTTTTATTCCGCGTAGCGTAGAATACGCTGGCGTTTCTATGTTAATTGCCGAGATTATATAATCATCATCAATTGTATATTGTCTCTTATCATAATTGGCATTTGAGGAAACCAAACTTATATCTTTATAATTATGCATTGTGTATTTATATAACCCTCCGACACCATTAGGGAAGTCTCCTATATAAGAAGAACCTGTTTCGTCTTCATCTATGCCAGAAAGTTTATTGCTATAGAAAGAACCAATCCCAATCCATTTCTTATTTTTTATGACGATAAAGTCAATAATATTAATTTGAGTGCTATTATGAAGTGTGGTGGTTGGATTGAATTCTTTTAGTTCTGATTGGGGAATCCAGCCGAATACATCTTTTCCCGAAGTTGTCACATACTGTGCCAAAATGAAATCCGCATATTTTTTGAGGGCATATACATTGTCACCTTTAATAATAAAAGTGCTTTCTTTTGGGCAGTTTCGGTCAGGCGCATTATAGAGCATAACCTTTGTCTTAACCGCTGTTGCGAATGCATTGCTTGGTGTTTTGAGCCCTCCGCTAAAAGCCTGAGTCGCCGCTAAATCAGAAACTAATTCACAATGATTTTTATAGGGTGATTGCTTTTTATGTCGATGTGTTTTAGTTGTGATTTGTCAAGCCATCCAGTGACTGACCATGACTCATTTTTTGCATAAGAAGCAGAAACATAGCCGTTGTATTCTGTATGCCCGGATATAATATCTCCTGGCACCAAGAAAAGGTCTTTTATTTTGCAGGTTTATTCGGGGAGCTAAAGAAATGAAGCCGCTTTGTGGATATCACTTCAAAAGAATTGTTATCCGGATTAATGTAAGTTTGCGATGCTTCAGATTCTCTTCCATAATTTCCGCAAACGTCGTTCGCAAATGCAACACTGGAATATAAATAAATTGAGATTAGGAAGATAAACTTCAGAATTATGCATTCCTTCATTAAAAGTCCTTTTATCGCTTTGAAGTATGTATTTTTATTAAGGCTCTACCTTGAACCAAGTATGAATCATCCATGTCTATGTATGCTGAATCAGCAATAACTGCTATGGTTTTTTCGGGTAGTTTTCAAACGAAATAGACTGTACAATATTCGATGAATCAAGGCAGAAGCTTAGCTTCATATCAAAGTACTGATAAAATCTGCAACCGTCCTCAGTATCCTTATGACTACTCATTCCATATTTTGAAGTTACCATATTCCAGCTGTCGCCGACTTTAATGCCTCGTGTGGTTTTGTATTTATTATCAATAAATGTGATCGCTGACACATATGTATCATCAAAACCTAATCTTTTCGCTATTATCTCATTGGCCTGAGATATTGTCACAATTTCGTTTTTAATTGTTAAAGTCCAGGATTCGAACCCATTATTAAAACTGTGATTGTCGGGATCAGGAAATTTTATACCAGACTCTTTAGCCCACTTATTTAATTCAGGTGTGGCCTTTCCTAAAAGAACGGTTTTTTGGCCATTTTCTGTCCATGCAAAATCATCGTAGGTTAACTCATTATTCTGTTCATCACCAGGGGCAATTTCTTCGTTCTTTACCCATCCATCAACGACTGCGCCATTTTTATTAACAAAGTTTACGAAACTATATTCTTTGTTTTCTCTATACTTAAGCACTTTATCATTATTGATGATGAATATGCTCGTCTTACAATCGCTATTGGGTAAAGAATAAAAATAAACTCCTCCCTTTGATGTAGCTTCTTTGGGTACTGGTTCTTGAGAGGGATTGTAAGAATAATAACTATTGTCTGCTTTGCAATTAGTTGAAGCGATTGAATTCCCTGCAAATAGCAACAATGACAAAAACAAATTTAAATTGAGATGCTTCATTATTTGGTCCCTTTAAAACTGGATCATCAAAAATCAGTTCATTGTCGAAATAATGGTAGTCATCGCAAAGCCCTCCAGATACAGACTCATTTCTCAGAACCATTATTTAGGTGGGACATCAGACATTTCTATCATGCTAACTGAATCGTCTTTTTTGCAAAAAGTTAATTTCATCCAAAAGTAAGGGTAAGATAAACATGATTGTCCGTCAACAATCCCCTTGCCTTTGCCATATTTATCTAACATATCATTCCAACTGCTGCCAATTGAGATACCACGATATGTTTCGAACCCCGCGCCAGATATGTTAAAGATAGCTAAATAGGTCTCGCTATCATTATCGATCCTACCTTCTATGGACTTATCAACTTCGTTAAGTCCGACATATCCTCCATCGAATGATACTGTCCAGTTGTTTTCATCAATTCCAGCCAATGATGGGTCAGACAATTCCAGTCTGCTTTTCTGTGCCCAGCTATTAATTTTTTTAGATGAGAAACCTAATAAAATAGGCGATTTGCTTTTATAGGTTACTAGAAAATCATTTATATTTATAACATCTTGTGTGTTATTTTGAGGTGCTACTGTACTCACGCCATTTGAATGAACCCACCCGCTTGTTATTTTATTTTTGTCACTTAAATAACTTACATATGTGAAGTTTTGACTTTCATGATATGCAAGCAAATGATCACTATTCACAACAAACAAATCTTTAATTTTGCAGTCTTCTTCTGGAGCAGAATAGAAATACAAGCGATTCTGTGTGTTTACAATCATTTCTTTTGGAGGTGAATTTATTAAGATATTTTTAGATGCTAAATTGTCAAGGCAAGCTCCGTGTGCGCCTGTGATCATTGAACATGTTAAAATAAAAAATGGTAGGTAGGTTTTCACAATCACTCCTTGTATCTAGGGATATCAAACACTATATCGGAAGATATTGCCGAAAGGTCATGGCCACAAATTTTTCGGATGTTTTTAGATATTTCATTTGCCCAGTTGACAGACGATGCGTATTCATGACTGGCTGGGGCTTCAGGATTCCATTTCATCTTGTAAAGAGTGTTTTGGAATTTATGTTTTGTACTGTTAACAAAATTTGCAGATATATATTGAGCACCACCATCAATGGCAAGTTCAGGGGTAAACCATCCTTTATAGTAAGCTGTGCCGAGTCCGCCCAATGTAGCATTGTTGTCAACGGCCCCAATCCCGTACATATTGTATACTTTCCTCTCGCCTTGATTTTTATAATTGAACGTTCGTCCTCCCCCCATTCCTCTTGGACTACCGTTTCCTGTTTCAACTACCGCGTGAGCAGCGAGATAACATTCATTTATATCGTATTTCTTAGCCGCTTCGATAAATATCTTCTCTTGGCCAGATAGTGTTCCTTTACCACTTAAAAAAGCCTTTAATTGTTCCTCTGGAACTCCCATGTAGCCTTTGATCACCAAGAACTGAAATATACCACCCCCCTCTTTATCTTCATATTTCTCTGGGTTGATATATTCCCCCACAACACGTTCTCTTGACGCGGGTGATATTGGGTCATTTCCATACATATTTAACACTGTCAGTTGCTTCTTCAACGTTTCTTGTAGTGTAAGTTTATAATCAGTATATATGTATCTAATTTTGTTATTGAGCTTCATCATCCCCAAAAACATTATTGGATGCATATGCCATAATGAAGGCCCGAGCTTCTCAGTGGACAAATCCTGCATCCATACCATTTGATCAAGAAAATCTTCGCTGTATTTCTTCCACTCCGGAGCGTCTTTTTTCAGCGGATTCAGGAATGGTTGCCAGATAGCATCGTCTTTTTTGAAGTACCAGTCGCTGGGATGTTTTACAATAGTTTTCTGAATGACGTCACGATAATCAGGGTTGTGAAGTGCTCTCCAGTATTCCATTGGCGAATAGCGTTCACTTCCGCTGTCAATTTTATCCAGCAGGCGTTGATAATTATGCTTAACCAAGGCATGACTGGTTCGCGTATCATCGGTCGCAGCCTCATAGAGCGAGTTGATAAGGCTGCGGAAGAATCCAACAGGCTGGTTTTTTCCATCCAGGTAATCAAAACTGGTAGGCTCTGAGGTTTCAGTTCTAAAACCTAGCTTCGCCAGATCATACTGTGACAGAAGTTGAGGCTCCGCCTGTCCTTTGGGCACATAGGCATTTTCCGGCCGCAGCTGCCAGTATTCTTGCTTTGTTGAGTTATCAGTTTCTGTTGTGACCTGACTCAACGGTAGAATTCCTGTCCGCGTTGTTGACGTCGCCCCCTTTGCGAAAGTGCCCTTCGCAACATCTTTTGTGAAAAGAGCAAGACCAGGAGAATACTTCAACCAGAGCGGGTTTTTCTCCCCCACTTTTTCTGGGTTGGTCAGGAAGTTCTCCAGATTATCATCCATGCTCGTGCATTCGATATGTACCTGGTATCGTGCCTCATAACCACCGTCTTTTGGTGCCTGATAGTAGCCCATGTGGCCAATCGGGTCACCGGCCTTAATAGCAAATGGAGAACTGAGACTCACTGTTTTATCGAATACCATGACTTCCTTTGCGGGAGGAAGCAAATGCCGCCACCAGCCTGGAGCGGCCCCCGGCGCTGGCTTAATATTGTTGTTATCCACAACAACCCAATAGCGATGACCAGGTGTGAGGGTACTGCTGGTTTCTTCTGGTAATCCTTTTAGTATCACAAGGCCATATTTTCGCTTGTTATTTCCTGTGGCATTAAGATTGCTGTCTGCTGGGTCCCACTCCACTCTTGCCCCTTTAGGCATGTGCCCGGCAATTTGTGGTGAAGTTGTATCTGAAGTCAGTTTCGCCGTCAGCCAGTCCATTTCAGAATATGCTCTTAGAGTATCCTGAATGAGCCACTGATTTTCTGCTTCAGCTTCATAAGCTGAATACGGCGCAAGATGCATATACAGGGTGTAGAAATGCAGCCCGCTGGATTCTTTATCACCCGGTTGAATGTAGTGTTTTACCAGCACAAATGAGCCGGAAAAACTCAGTGGGCCGGATTCCCAAGCAAGCGTCAGATAGTCCTTGCAGATCCGATAAGCAACTACTTCGCCGTCAGCCATGCAACGTACAGCCTGCTCGCCTTTGAAAGCAACCGGGAAATCGAATGCCTCCAAAGGTGCCTTGCCACTGAGAGCACACCACGGTGTCGTGGTATGTGTTATATGAATACCGCCATGCCACATCCCACTACGGCCAATTGCGTATTGTCCGGTTGACTCCCCACCCAGATGCGAAAGGATATCTTCCTGACTACGAAATTCAGTTCCACGGTTGTTAGAGGGGATAGGCCAAACGATATTTATTTTCCCCTTAGTAGAGGCTGTACTTTTATTTACAGCCGTTGCACCAGCATAGCGATAAAGTTTATATGCAACACTATTTTCCCTGTACGCTGGGGCAGGATAGAATCCACGGTCCTGCACAAAGTCAGATACCCATTTGGCTCCATCGAACATGGTCATATGGCCATCGGTATGCTTTCCCACGGCCTGAATGATTGCAACATCACCGGCTTGTTGTCCTGAGATGGAATAAACGCCACCACTAATTACCGTTGTTACACCTTCAACAGGTCTAAAATTATTTTCAACCAACCAAGGCCCGTAATCTTTTGCTGAGTTAATTCCGGAATTTTTTGCCGAAAGCCCACCAGAAATCAATGCCACTTTTACATAATGCGCACATCTGGACTTTCCATATCTCAGTTTTTTATCTTTGCCGCTATCAAAACTCTTTTTGTTTATAGCAGCAATAAACGCCGCATTTGATTTTAATGTGCTCAGAGCAGTGTTTTGATTGAACATTGTCTCTCTCCGTTAGCTCTTGTTGCAATGGCCTGTTTTTCTGGATATGAACTTCACCGAATTCATTAGCCATTTGTCATTCTTGAGAACAAGGCCGATATCATATTTTGATTCACTATCAGCATGTCCAAGCGTTAACTCAGCTGCAACCTTATTACTGCTCACGGAAGATATTTTAACCTCGATTTCATTAACCCAGTCAGGACATATTTCCTGAGCGTTGATAAAATAATCAGCCCCAGTATCATTGTCACTGTTAAGTTGCTGAAGGTGTTGCGTCGTATAGCTATCAATTGCCTTCTGACTTTTCTCTGCACCACTCTCCACATCAGGGTCGTTCCACGCGGTGAGATAGTCAGAGTAAAACTTTTTAACAACGAATTCTGGACTTTTCGCATCGAGTGTCGGGCTGTTATTTTCTCCAAAACTGAAGTTTAAAAATATTGCGAAAACAAAAGTTAACAGAAGCAATAAATTTTTAAGCGTTGATTTCATAGTCTATGTTCCCTGTTCACTATTTTTGTATCAGTCATTGAATGACTTACTGCTGATCTTATTTTCCTGGATAATATCCGTCAGGCTGAAATTTGGGGTTTCATTTGGAAGATTCGCGCCAGTACCCGGTACCATATAATTCGACGTCTTCATAATGAACTCACCTGATGAACCGTGCTCAATGCCGTTCTTACTCAGCCTCAGGTAAGACCCGCCACCGTTAAGCGTCAGCGTTTCCGGCGTGCTGATAATTATTTCATCTTCACTACTGGTCACCGTCAGCTGCTTTTCAGAAAACAGGGCCATCGTGTTGTGCTGCGCCTGAATCTCGATGTCTCCCTGGTTGGCAACCAACTTCGCCCCGTCTTTATGCACAAACAGACCGAGGGCTTTTTCAACGCTCACGGACAAATTTTTCATCGCACCGATATCAAGATGCTGGCCTGCATTGATCATGGTATTGCCGATGCTGCTGAGCTGAAGGTGTTCACCTGAGGCCATTGCCACCCCCTGCGGAGCGCTACCCAGCAGGACCGCTGACTGGAGGTCCCTGATTTTGTCGGTCACAAAATTAATCTGGGTGTTGATGTCACAGACCAGGGCTCCGGCGGCTTCGGCGGCGCTGTTCAGGGCCTGCATCTGGCTGTTGGCCTGGTGAATCTGGTTAATGGCAGGGGTCATTTCCAGCACCGGGCCCTGCGCTTTGGCCTGGGCATCCGCCGTCAGGAACAGCCCTTTTGCCGCACGTACTGCGCCATGTTCATCCGTTCGCAGTTCAAAACCGGCGCCGCGCTTTTCTCGCTGGCTGTTGACCAGGTGCCCCAGGTTCAGCTGCGTTTTGCCATATTCCGTCGCAAGCTTGATATGCTCTTCCTGGCGCTTATCTTCCATCCGCAGCTTATTGTTCGCCGGCGTGCGCCACACGTTCCGCGTATGATTATCGCTGGTGACATGATCCGGATGATCTGAGTCATGCAGGGCATAAGCGATGTAGGGACGATCCGGGTCTCCGCCGTCAAATACGACAGCCACTTCCGTTCCGTCGAGAAGCGGTGAGTGGAATCCGTATGTATCACCGGCATAGGGTTTCGCCAGCCGCAGCCACAAATACGCATAGCCCTGTTCGGTATTGTTGCGGTCAAAGTCCAGTTTCACCCGGTAGCGGCCCTGTGCGTCGAGCCAGGAGTACGTATCACCTTTCTGTGTGCTTTCCACCCGGGCCGGAAGCGAGCCGGATATTACCGGGCGACTGAGCAGTGCCGGACGCCAGCAGACGGTTTCGCTGTATGGGATACCCTCAAACGTCAGCGTAAAGCTGCTTTTGCGTGAACCGCTGGTGCATACTGTGGTGATGACGATGCCTTCCCTGACAGCATCGGGTAACGTGCCGTCCGTTTCCAGTACCTGACCCGGAACCAGATGGGGGCTGGAGGAATGCCCGCTGACGCGGGACTGCGCGTTCAGAATACGTTCATGACGCAGGCGGGCGAAGTATGCCCCGGTCTCAGTGCTTTCAGCGTCATCGGCTGTCAGGAAAGGTTCCGCATAATGGTATGTTTCCCCGGTGGTGATCCCTTCCTTGCTGAAAATGCTTTCGGCACTGTCCTGAGGTTTCAGCGCTTCACGGTAGTTGTAGTCCCGGGTGGCCACACTCCCGCTCACCACCTTATATGCGGTCTGAATATCCCAGATGCTCTCCTGCCCGCTGTCGCTCATCCCGGCCTGGTTGCGCAATGGCAGGGTGACACCAAATTCATACTGCTGCTGGCTGTCCTGAAAAATCACCACGTCCTGCTCAAGACGGCTGTCCATTTCATAGCGCCAGTAAATGCCCACCTCCGCCAGCAGGCGCTGGATAAATTCCAGGTCAGTTTCCCGCCACTGGGTGATGAGCTCCCGGGAGGGATATTCGCGGGAGAGCCGGAACTCAAAATCATGCCCTTCCAGACCGTGTTTACGCAGTACCTGTTCGACCACCTCAATCACTGATTGACTGAGGTAGATTTCGCTCCCTTTCGTATACTCCAGTAGGGCGATACGGGGAACGATCGTCAGCGCATAGTGGGTCTCATCATTCGAGGTGGACACGCGGCGAAAGGATTCCACCACGCCAAACACCGTCCTGACCGGCAGCGCCGGTGTTCCGTCAAACACCGGGGTCTGGAAAGTAAATGACGCGGGTTTCAGCAGTAACGCGCCGCAGGCAATATCCACAGAGGAGCTGGTGACCGCCACGTCATACCGCCATGGCTGACTGAGGGATTCCACCGCGCTGTAGTGCAGAACATCCAGAAATTCGCTGCATTCATGCACCTCAACCCGGTACCGCGACTGCCCTAAAAGCTGCGGTACCACGCTACTTGCCTTGTTGATCAGGGAACTGCTCATGACGGATCTCCTTCTGCCCGTTCATCAAACGCCAGCACAATGCCCTTTTCGTCATCCCAGGTCAGTTGTAATGAGGAGGGCTTTTGTTTTGCCGCTATATGGCTTAACAACTGTTGACTCAGAACCGGCAGGTCACCTTCCCCCTGATCCAGCAACTTTAACAACCAGTGCTCAGGCGTGATTTCTGCATGCGCACGGATCTGACATAAAGAAGCCGCCCCCTCCAGTGCTCTGGCGCAATAAGGGTTAAGTCGTCGTAGCAGGACTGCTGAATAATGTTCCATGTCGTTCCCTCTTGTTCAGGCACGCTACCGCCCTTGACCGTCAACCGATGCCCATAAGGTTCATGCCGATAAATTGTGTGACGGCTCTGCAAAGCGTCCACCTGACAGGCACTGTGCAGAGCAATACAAAACGGCGGACAGAAGGGATATGTCCGCCAGGGGCTTACGCCGTGGTACGTTCGTTCCAGGAATCGGAATGAATGATGTTGCCGTCTTTGTAGGTCCAGGAGATTTTTTCGTAGCACAGCTCGATCTGCTCAAGGTGGTTATGCTTCTCAAAAGAAGGCTCCTTGATGTCAGCGCCGCCATCGTCTTTCAGCCGCAGAAAATCCGGGATTGCCATGTTTACTTCTCCATTTGTTTAGTTGAAACGTCACTTACATCCTGTGGCGCGAGTTTTGCATCTGGCAGACGACAGGCGTCAGCCTGCGGTACCAGGCTGATCTCGACACGCCGGTTGTGCGCACGGCCATCAGGCGTGTCGTTTGATACAATCGGTCGGCTGTCACCGTAACCCTGCACGGCAAAACAACTTTCCGGTATATCCCCGGTATCACGCATCCAGTTACGGACGGCCTCCGCTCGTTGCAAAGACAGGGTCTGGTTGAGTTGTACGCTGCCGGTATTGTCTGTGTGGCCGCTAACCACAATGAGCCAGCCTGTTCTGGCTTTGATCCCCACCAGTGCGTTGACGAGTATTTTGGTTGAGCCGTCTTTAAGTGCTGATTTGCCAGAATCAAACAGCGACATGCTGTCGAGCCGTACAATTTTGGGTACCGGTTTTGGTTTAGGGGCAGGTGGGGGAGTCCAGGTATCGATAGCCTGCTGCAAGGCCAGCCACAGGCGTTGCCCCGGATAATAGCCCAGGCTGTAACGTAAAGGCTCTCCCTGACGCTGCCACCGCTCAAGCAGGAGCACATCCTGTTTCAGTGCGGCCAGTGATTCTGCTTTAGGACGGTAATGTTTCATGGGAATAGCATTCCAGCGCTGTAAATTGGCACTGACATGACGAATAAGATTACGATTATTAAGCGCGGACATGCCCATAGCCGTCAGAACGCACAGCCACATCAACAGAACCAAACGGCGGGTACGCTGGCCCCCCTGAACTGTCGAAGTAAACGGTACCAAAAGTGGCAGAACGGCATCCGGGAACAAACCGGTATGAAGTGGCTGCAGGGATTCCCGTGAAAACTGCAAGCAGGTGCGGGAATAGAGCCAATCGGACCAGACAGACTGAGTCTCTGGATTGATTACTCCGAGGCGCATAGCCACGGAAAATACGCGCACAGGTGGTGTTAACCGGTCAGGTTTCTCCAGCTCATTGGCCAGCATATTACGGATAAAGGAAAATGCCTGGCTGACTGCTGGCAGCGCCAGGATATTGTCTCCCGCCTGCTGCCAGTCAATGAATGCCTGAGGCGAATCATTAACCGGGCATACAATCCGCTTATCACCCCGAACGATTATCCACGGCGTTTCAGGCCCGGAAAATTCGGCACTCAACACAACCGGCAGTGTGAATCCCGTCAGGGATTTAATCTGTTTACACTGCTGGCGGAGCGTTTTCAGTGCGGAACGCAGAACGGCTTCATCCTGATGATAGTCTGGCAGGCAACGGTACATCACCGAGAGCTGTCCAACCTGGCGCGGGAACTGCTTCTGTATGCTGCGGACAATGTCAGTTAACCGGCTGACGTCACCGGCCCGTAGCCACCATCCCTGGGCTGTTTTACGCAGAGGACCTCCCTGAAACAACGTTTCCAGCATGTCACCACACACCAGTACAACGGGGCCATGGGTGTCGAGTAATGGCAGTTCAGCAACCGGGAGGGTAACGTCAGAAGCAGGCTCTTCACTCCGACAGTTTTTAACAACATACCCGCCTGCCAGAAGGAGGAGCAGCAGAGTGATCAGACCGTTAAAAACGTTGCCTGTCGGGATGAAACACCACAGCAACCACAGCAACGTGGCAACGGCTACCAGGGTGTGCAGAACTACCGGAATGATGACTGTTCTACGCATTAGCCATGCAGCTCCGGTATTTGTGCTGACAACAGAGCCTGAAGCCACAGATGGCCCCCCCACCAGATAACGCCGGTAAGAATGACGGCAAGCGCTATCCAGAACCAGACTGAACGGAACAGACTCCAACGATGTTTCCCCATCAGGTCAACAACCAGTGACAGACCTGCATCAAGGGGAGAAACACGTTCAGAAAGGGCTTTCACTACCTCATCACGCTGCGACTGGCTGACCTCTTTCAGGCTGTATAACCCCTGAAAACCCAGGGCAATAACCCGGTGATAACAGGTTAAAACGGCCGGGTTCGGTGAGGGCTGACGCAGGACTTCTGCAATGCGATCCCATAGCGCTTCACCTGCCCGAAGTGATCCAAAAAATCGGGCCTGAAGCGGCGCTTTACGCCAGGCTATCTGGCCTTCATCAACTTTCGTCGCCTCTCCTTCCTCGCTTTTTTCAGGCTTACGGCTCATCACCGTCTCGTCAAGCAGGGCGCATTGTGCGTAGGAAATATGCCCGACACTGGCCTCGTCATAACCGGCACGCTCCAGCGCTTCCCGCACACTTTCAACCTGTTTAACGCATTTGTGGTAAAGCGCAGAGCCATTAAGCGTGACAGCGCCGTTCTTCAGCATGGTGACGGTGAGCCAGGTCTCCGTCATCAGCTGGTCGATATCAATATCCTGTCTCATGAGCGCAATACCGCAAACAGTTCAAGTTCCAGAGCGCCAAGTAACTCAGGCACATAGAACATACACACCCCCTGCTCCAGCATTTCATGCGCAGCGGAGCTTTCCATATCAAGCGCGAAGTACTGGTTCTCCATACGTACAGGCAATGCTGCCGGGACCCTGCTCACCGGAATCAAGGGAATCCCCCTGAGCGCGGCGCCATATATGGTATTAACCTCATCAGGTGACCCCGCCTGACAGAGTGCCGGGAATTTGTCGGCAACCTGCCAGGCCGGGATATCTGAGCGCACAGAGAGCCAGAGGTCAGCCTCTTCACGCAGACGAATATTGTGAAGGTTGGCCTTCCATGTCTGTCCGTCCGGGCGGGACATTTCCAGTGCAATGACCCGGGATGGCAGACTTGCCTCCAGCAACCCCGCTATCAGGTCAAACAGCGGGGGAAACGCATTGGCTGGTTCCTCATGGTCATACCCCGGTATAGCGTCAAGGTCATGGTCCAGGGAAAAGGTCAGCATACTGCCTGCCAGACGAGCGAGCTCCGCCCACACCTGTTCAGGTGGACGGCAAGGAAAACGTTCGTATTCCGTCAGCACTCTGGCGTGAGAATTCAGTGCATTCAGCAACCAGAAAAGGGAAACATCCGCGACAGCAAAATCGGCAAGTCTTTCGTTGCTTTCACGACGCATGGTCATCAGACGCTGGCGTCGGGAGCGTAACTGGCGATTGAGCAGCACCAGACGTTCGCGAAGAACCGGACTTGCTCCGAATGACGCCACTGGAGGAATAAAAGACGGATCCTGTCGCCACGCATTTTGTCCATCCCGGAGCAGTCTTGCTACCGGGCAGACTTTCCAGGCCTCATTACTTTCATGGGCAAACCGGATGGTGAAATTAAACCGGGCAACTGCCATGGATTCTTCTTCAGAACCAAAAACATCCGGTATAGTTACCCATTCCTCCCGGTAACGAAGCGGACGGTCAGCGGCCATGCCTTCCTGTTCAACATTAACAACACCGGGCTGCAAATGAGGGAGTGCGATAACGACTGTTACCGCATCCAGACCAGCCAACAGATTCGGGTCTAACTCGCGAGGAGGGGGAAGCAGATCGCTCCTTTGCGCATCAATCAGTGAACCATCTTCCAGCCAGAGGCGTAACTGCGTAATCTGGATCAGGCCGGACGAAAGAAAACTGTCATTAAACTCAATCTTTTCCACGCCCCAAGGGAACGGGGTGGCTAGCGCTGATGCACCGGCACTGCGAAAAGATTCCCATTCAGCCTGCTGCTGGAACTGCTGAGGGGACAGCAAAGCCCCCTCGTTCCACAGTGGACGATAAATTTTCATCCTTGTCCTGCCTTATGCTTTTGCTTTAGGCATCCGGGATGCCACAGACAGATTGACGTCCATGCCATCGACCTGGAAATGAGGGATTGCAAAGCGTTTCACACGGAAGAAACCCGGCTTGTCCTCAATGTCTTCAACAATGACTTTGGTATCGCGAAACGGATGGGACGCCTGCAGATCGTCGCCTACGCTGTCGAAATTGCTCTTCGAAATGTTTACCTTTTCGCGTTCAGACAACGGACGATTTTCCCGGCCATGACAGAAGTCCCTAACTGTCAGCAGTTTCAGCGGCAGCTCGGTTTTTTTCTGGGCCCCACCGGTGTGCAGGGCTAAATATAAGTTAATACGAGCTTTGGGTATTTCTTCCTGGTACGAACCGGACATGCAATGTTCCTTCATTTGACGTGTCTACGACAGCAGAAGAAGTGAAAGCCAAAGGGGCTTTCCACAGAACGACTCCACCGCCCTGACAGCGATAAATAATGATGAATAAAACAGAGGGTTACGATGAAAATCGTACGCCGGTTGATGGCGTTAACAAGTCTGCACGCCCGATGCAAATGTAAATAATAATTTCACTTAAAGCCCGTCACTGCTATTTTCCATTTCAGAAAATGAACAAATATTTCTTTCCGGATCCATTGCCCATAAAGGATTTAAGCGTATACAACCTGCCATCGCGCCACTTAATTCCCGTTATTAATTATTTCGGTTAAGTAACAATTTAGCGCCCAGCTCCGATTAAGTTTTGCCAATCTGATGATTATTCAATCCGCAAACTTCACCCCATAAATACAAACAACATAAACAATATCTTTTGACAATTATTAATTACCCACCATGTACATCAAGCAGAGAATTCAGAGTGGGTTTTATGTATATTTTAAATGTTAAACCATTTTCCAGAAAATCAAATTATTTATTCCAGAAACTTATTCTCCATTGAAAAATAACTCTTCACAACAATAATTATGAATGCGTTAAAGTATTTATAAAATAGATATATACTCCAGCAATCATTGATTAATCGCCGAAACAGATCGAGTTTTAAAAATTGAAGTGTGAAAATGATCTGGCTTTTCAAAATACCTCTGCCAGCATATGCCATAAATTCCCATTAAGCCGAGAACGGTTATTAATGAATCCCCCTTTTACGCTGCCGGCCAAACTGTCGCCCCTGGCTTGTCGTCAGGTTGCCAATCAGGCCTGGTGCCCTGCCACAACCGGCGAGCCATTGCTGAATTCTGCCCGTGATATTGCCGAAAGCTGGCTGAATGCTTTCATATCTGCTGCAACGATGCCATGATTCAGTCCCACATCGACCGGGCGCTGCCTCCCCAGGATGCGATTAACTATCTCATTGAATGTTGGAGGAAAATATCTCTTTAGCTCAGCCCTGAGCCAGGCGATAAAACGGTACTGGCCTCATTGTTGCAGTGAGATTATCAGACACCAATATCTGGCCCGTCGCTACCCGCATCCCTGATTTTCTCAACCTCAGTACGTCAGCTGCTATACGCTGGCTGCCAAACCAGAAAAGCCCGTCCAACGCCGTGACATCAAGTCCTGATTCGAGCGCCATCTTCAGGCGTTCCCGTGGAGATTTCACCGCTTTTGCGATCTGCTGGTAAGGGGCTTCGGTCAACCCTTCTGGATCTATGCGCCGGATACGATGCGACAGGCGATACTGAAATTCATCCGGTATACCGTCAAGGCTCGCTTTCAGGGTATATACACACCCAAAGCGTTTACCATTAAAGATGACGTTTTTCTGGCTAAGCTGTAGCGCGTCACGCACGCTGGCAATCAATTGCGGGGTGCGAAGTAATAACAACCGAAAAGGCAGCTCAAAGCTGGTCACATAGTCCACGTTCAGTAAGGCAATACGCAGACGCTCTTCCGGTCCGGCCTTCATTTCCCGACATTCAGCAATGACGTCAGCCCATTGGCCGGTAAGACGAGAACTTTCAGCAGCCTCTGTAAAGCTGTACTTTTCAGTCTGATAATCAATACGTCCGCTCACACGGCATTCCCTTCTGGCCACATTTCGGTATTTGCTGCTCACTTTACCAGCGACAGACGACTACCGAAAGCCCGGCAACCTAACAAATATTGATTCAACTCATATACTTAATTGTTATCACACTGATAATCTCATGGAATTCATTGGCTGGCGGACAGGGTCACCGTGTTAGAAATCTTTTCTTAACCCACTGAAAAATATCTGACAAATATTTTTCTCATATAAAAACGATGGTTCGTTCAATACGGATCCGAATTTATTTGGGTTAAAAAAGGTACGGTATGAAAGTCACATGGACTGTCACTCCTGCCGGGTACCAGCGTATTACCAAACGCTGTCCCGCATGTAATGTAAAACGCGAGTTTGCACCTTCAGGGTCCTTCAGGGTCAATTCACAAAAAAAAGTGCTCGATATCTGGAGCATTTATAAATGTATGCATTGTGAATATACGTGGAATATCTCGCTGTTCTCACGGCTTCACATCAGCAAAATTAACCGAGAGCTGTACCAGCGGTTTATCACTAATGATGCCAGTACGGTTCACTATTATTCTCATGATAAAGCCACTCTGAGCCGAAACAACGCTGAGCTTGCGGGTAAGCCTGATTTTCGTGTTCAGGAACAATGGCAGGCCAGCATCAACATTGACCAGCACTTCGCCGTCAGCATCAGGCTTACCTGTGCTTTTCAGATCAGTGCGCTATCGATATTGAAGCGCCAGCTTTTACTCAGCACGGCGGAGATTAAGCGTCTGATAGATGAGGGTCATGTTCGCGGTATCACCATGAAAGAACTCAAATCCCGAAAGTTACGGACAGCAAATGTCGATTTTCACTTGTCTGCGGTAACGTTGTATGGCCGGCGAAGGGTAGTTCTGGCGCCACGTTAATAGAATAAGGCTCATCCTGAGGTAACGAGCCCTCCCGATCCGACATCTTTGCCGGATCGGGATAGCGGTGTCATGTCAGACAACAAAACGATTAACCAGATCCCTCATGGTTACTGAGAGATTATCCAGCCGCTGGCTGTCATTCGCGGCCTGAGAAACCAATGCCGCGTTTTGCTGTGTAACTTGCTCCATGGGTCTCAGCGCCAGATTTATCTGGGAAACACCCTGCGATTGTTCCGTCGCTACCCGGGCGATATCGCCGATATATTGCTTCATACTGGTGGTATTATCCGCCGCCGCTTTTAGCGCGGTAGCTGATGTGGTAACCCGCTCAACGCCCTCGCTGATTTTTACCATATTCTGCGCCACCAGCTCCCGGATCTGATTCGCTTCTTTAGCACAGCGCTGTGAAAGGTTACGCACTTCACTGGCTACTACCGCAAACCCCCTTCCCATCTCTCCGGCGCGAGCCGCTTCAACAGCCGCATTCAGCGCCAGCAAATTCGTCTGAAAGGAAATATCATCAATTGAGGTAACGATAGTTGAGATTTTCTCACTGGAGGAGCGAATATCCCCCATGCTCTGATTTGCCGCGCTGGCGACGTTACTGGCCTGGCGAACCTCTTTTTCCAATCTTATTGTCAGGAGCTCCGCTTCGCGGGCATTGTCCGCCGTTTGCGTAATCGTCGTTGAGAGCTGTTCCATACTGGCCACGGCTTCTACAATCGATGCGGCCTGTTCATCGGTGCGCTGGGCCAGATCCTGATTTCCCGCCGTAATACTGCTGCTGGCATCGTACAGCACCAGAGAGCCTTGTTTAATCTCCTGCACGATGTGCTGAATATTTTCCAGCATCGTGTTATAGGCGCGATTGAGCGAAGAAAGCTCGTCTTTCCCTGGTGTCGCCAGACGTTGAGTCAGATCGCCGTTCATACCCGCAATCTTGTTTAGCGTGTCGCTGAACTGACGGTGCATATTGAGTGCGATGGCCCCGGCGAACGCCAATGATGCCAGTAGCGCCAGCAGGCTCACGGCCATATATATCTGCCAGTTCTTACGTGCATCCTGCGCGAGTTTTATCGCACTTTCCCACAGAAGATTCGCTGCCACATTTTCAATCTGTCGCATCACTTCAATACGCTGGGTTTGTACTTTAAACCAGACGGTAGGATCGACGTCAAATCCACCATTCGCCGCATGACTAAACGCAGCTTCGCGTAATGAAAGCGCTTGGGTAGCGTCGGTGGATTGTAAGCGACTTTTGAGCATGGCGGCCTGTTCAGGTGGACTCAGGCGCAAAGATTGTGCCAGCCAGACATTCTGTTTACTGACCACATCACTAAGCTGATGTAATTGTCCGTCGGCGAAATGGCCAGAGGAAAAGATATTTGCCAGCAGCGCCCGCTCAATACCCGCTTGTTCCTTCAAATTCAGCAGGTTGTAGTAGGCTGCGAATGAATTCGCCATCTCGCCGGAATCCGTCAACGTCCCTAACCGGCCAACAAAATTCAGTACATCAGCGATAACGTTGGTATAAAACTTAACCACCTCAGAGGCTGGCAGACCCAATTGCGTCACCTTTTCCCGGAGTGTCGCCAGTGACAGAATATTTTTCTTAAACGCGGCGACAGAGGTGGTGACATCCCCTGCCTGTAAGGCGGTATCGGACAGCGAATCCACAAATACCTCGATCTCGCGATCGGTTAAGGCCCGTTGTGCGTTTAGTTCATCTTTGAACGTCTTCCCTTCGGCCCCAAGAAACCCGACACTCATTCCACGCTCTTTTTGCAGTTCATGCACCACATTTCCGGCACTGCGCGCGAGGGCTGTCAGTTGGGCAATATTCTCCATCTGTCGTTCTGTTTCGATGCGCGTCCATATTCCTGAACCAGCAAACCAACATAACGCCAATAATAGTGGTTGCAGCGCGATTATTAACTTCATTTTCATCGGCATTCGATAAACCCACCACATGCCACTTACCTCCCTTATCCATATTTTCGTCATGGTTATCGGCGTGGTGTTGCTGCACTTTACATCTTTTCAAGAGATACATGGCTATTTATTTGGTTTAATATTGTTCAATATACCTCTATATAATTAGAACAAACAGGATAAACATCCATTTATATTACATTCCCAAATCTATATTTTATTATTTGAGAATATATAGCATGTTATATCTTATTCTAAGGAGGGTAATGATTAACTTGATGCTCAACGGCAGAAAGACACAAGATCGCTCCCACCGCGAGTGGCGCCCAAAGAGCTACATGCAGAGCGCGCCTCATCTGGCTTCCCACCGAACGTTAAGGTTATAATCCTTACAACGATTTTATTGGATTAGAAGCGACGATGACAAAACTTACCCTACAGGAACAGATGCTTAAGGCCGGTCTGGTCAGCAGCAAAAAAATGGCAAAAGTGCAGAGAACGGCGAAAAAATCGCGCGTTCAGGCTCGTGAAGCCAGAGAAGCGGTGGAAGAAAATAAGAAAGCACAGGCCGAGCGTGATAAACAGCTCAGCGAGCAGCAAAAGCAGGCTGCGCTGTCTAAAGAGTATAAAGCGCAGATCAAACAACTTATTGAAATGAATAAAATCACCATTTCTCGTGGCGATATTGGTTACAACTTCACTGATAATAACCTAATCAAAAAAGTCTATGTTGATAAAGTGACCCAGTCGCAGTTAATCAAGGGCCGTCTGGCCATTGCGCGTCTGACGGCTGAAAGCAGCAGCGATAGCGAATATGCCATCATTCCGGCTGTCGTCGCCGATAAAATTGCCCAGCGCGATGCAAGCTATATTGTATTAAATTGCGAGCTTAGCCAGGAAGCGAAGGACGAAGACGATCCGTATGCTGATTTTGTCGTCCCTGATGATTTGATGTGGTAAGAAAAAAAAACAGATAATTCAGACTTCCGTCGCGTATTTCGGTGAGCGCTCGCGCCGCCACCGAAATACTGTCAACGTCTCTTCTTCTGGAACCTCGCCACTAAAACTTATAGTGTTCTTTGCTCAGCCCGTATTTTCTCATGCGTAAATACAGTTTTTTACGCGGGATTTGTAAATACTCCGCCACTTCATTAATGCGTCCCTGATGAATATTTAACGCCTCGGTAATAATCTGTCGCTCGTACTCCTCCACCCGGCGATCGAGCGGCGTCGGTTCAGGCATATGCAGCTGCGGATTTGCGGTTTCAGCCAGCGGAAGCAACCCAACGGCAAAAAGCTCAGCGGCGTTCGCCAGCTCCCGAACATTACTTAACCACACGCGGCGCCGCATGCCTTTCATGAGTTCCCCGTCAACGTCAGGTACCGGATGATTCAGGCGCAGACAGGCTTTCTGCAGATAATGGCGAAACAGGGGCTCAATATCATCGGGACGCTGTGATAAAGGCTGACAAGCGATTTGCGTCATCGCGAAACAGTAATAGAGTTCGGCCACAATCTGGTTAGTTGCCGCCAGTTCCACCAGCGATGTGGCGCCAATGCCGATTAAGCGAAAAGGACGCCGCTCCTGGCTTTGCAGGTGCACCAGTTGGTGCTGCTGTTCGCGCGTCAGGCATTCAATATGGCTCAGGACCAGCGTACCACCCTGCGCCTGGGTAATAAGGTCATTGAGTTGTCCCGCATTGCCTGGCGTCAATTCACCGCGGATAAACGGTTCCTCGGTGCTGCGCCCAAGCTGATGCAAATAACGGGCTCCCGTCATACGCCCCGTTCCCGCCTCGCCATAAAACCAGACGGCAATATCCGTTTCCGCCAGCTGCTGCAGACGCTGGCGGTACTGATTGACCCATTCGCTGTAACCGATCAGCTCAACCTGCAGCTTTTGCTGACAATAGTGGCGACGCGCAATCACCGATTTTCGCTGACGCAGCGCATCTTCTACCAACAACAGCAGTTTGCCGGGGTCAACCGGTTTTTGCAGAAAATCCCATGCCCCTTTTTTCACCGCTTCCACGGCCATCGGGACGTCGCCATGGCCGGTGATCAACAGGATCGGCAGCTGATTATCATCCTGATGAAACAACGTCATGAGATCGATTCCATTGCAGCCAGGCATACACACGTCGCTCAGGACAATCCCCGGCCAGTCGGCCTGTAGCCAATTTCGGGCGTCAAAAGGGTTACTGCATGCGTATACACGATAACCCTCCTGTTCAAGCAACAGCGTGTAAGCGTCGAGAACATCGGCATCGTCATCAATCAGCAAAACAGCATATTCATCACACAACATCGTTTACATCCGTCAGATTAAATTGCAGCACGACGCAGGCATTGCGCCCCGGCGTCGAGGCCAGGCGCAGCTCGCCGTTCATTTGCGTCATTAACGATACACAAATCGATAAACCAATACCGAGACCCACATCCTTACTGGTGGTAAACGGCTTTAATAGTGATGGCAACAACGCGCCTGGCCAGCCGGGGCCGTTATCACAGACTAAGACACATAATCGGTGGCCTTCAGCCTGCCAGTGAACCTCTATTTCCGCGGCAGCCGGACAGGCATCCAGCGCATTTGCCAGTATGTTTACCAGTACCTGCTGAATACGCACTTCATCACCTGCCACCCACACACTGTGAGCAGGAAGCGTCAGCGTGCCCTGCTGCTTATGGCGCATAGCCAGCAGTTCCCAGGCAGCAGTAAACGTTTGTCGTAGATCGACCGGATGTAAAGGCGCGCCCGGCTCAGCCCGGCGCGCAAACTGACGCAGCGAACGGATAATGGCATCGATGCGGGTAATCAGCCCCTCCGCTTTGGTTAACGTGCTTCTGGCCTGAGCGGATTGCCCCTGCTCAATTGCCCTTCCCGCCGTAAACAGGTACATCGACAGCGCATTCAGCGGTTGATTAATTTCGTGTGCCAGAGTGGTCATGGTCTGGCCGACCACCGCCAGTTTAGCCGTCTGGATCAGCTCATCCTGCGTCGCCCGGAGATCGGACTCAATCTCCTTACGCTCCGCCACTTCCTGCTCAAGCTGATTTTTTTGCGCATTCAACTGGCCCAGGGTATGGCGCAGCAGGCCCGCGATACGCCCCAATTCATCGCGCCCGTAAACCGGGATAGTGGCGTCCGTTCGCCCCAGACCGATTTGCACCACAGCCTGGTTGAGCGCGGTAAAACGCTTCACCAGCCGGGAACGAATGAAGTAGTGGTTAAGTCCCCAGGCGAGAAGGAGCGCCAGCAGCGTCGCCAATAGAATAAGTCCGCCGCTGACGCGAACAATTTGTTCCAGCCGCTGGTTAAACATCTGCATTTGCTGATGGCTACTTCCCAATTGCGCTTCAAGCAGTGTTCGAAAGCGCCCGAGTGTTGCCTCTCTGGCGTGGTTGGCATCAATGAGCGCTTTTTGCGCAGCGACATAATCGCGCATCGTATCGGGCATTTTATTTTTCATCATCCCGATTTCCAGCAGTTCATCAATGGTTTGCCGCAGGGTGATGGTACTGGGCCAGTCATCGAGGGTACGGATGTTTTCATCGGCGGTTTTCTTCAGATTCTCCAGGTAGCGGATATGGTTCTCCACCAGCATCCCGTCGTCGCTGCCCGATTTCAGTTCATTAAGCCTGTCGCGTAAATCATCGACGATCTGATTTTCAATTCTTGCCAGGGTGTAAACCTGCTGCTGCTCGTTTTGCACCTCTCTGGCACGTTTGAGATACAGCGCCGCATCGCCACTTTTTGCCTCGATTTGATCCAACAACGTCCCCTGTTGCCAGGTAAAATCCTGCACCAGTGAATTCAGCTCGGTGTTAAAATCATCGTGTAGCCAGTCGATGCGTGCGGAGAGTTCACTCACTTTTTCACGCACGAGGAACATGTTGTAGAGCACCCGGTCCAGTTCCGCCATCAACGCCCGGCTGTCCTGCAAAATCACCGCCAGCTGCTGTTGCTCTGCGGGTTGTAGCCCCCGGCTCAGTGTCTCGATTTTATCCAGATGCGAAATTATCTGATTGCGCAGTTGCAGCCTCACCGTCGTGTTGGGGGCCAGCAGGAATTCATTAAGTTGATCCACAACCAGGTTAAGATTCCCTTCAATCAAAAAAGCGGAATGCACGCGCGGGAAGTAATCATCAAGCGAATAGCGTATCTGCGAGCTCTGCTCATGCCATGAGTACAAACTGACGCAGCTTACGCTCAACGTCAGTAGTGCGCCCGTCAGAAAGGCTCCCCGCAGGCTGCTGCTGATGTTGAGCTGCCGCAGGCGTTGCAGTATCGATCCACCTTTCATTTTAATTCTTCCAGTTTTGCTATCGCCTGACGTTGATTTTTAAGAAACCACAGTTGCCATTCCATCATCTGCTGTTCGGCAAAGCTTTTGTTATCGAACTGAGCAAGCCAGGCCTCATCTTCACTACGCCTGGCATCTATCGGGACGCTGGTCAGTAAGGCTCTGATTTCGGGTAACGGGCGTTTAAGGCGCGCTTCCGCACTGTATAGCGCTCGCCAGGCATCTTTCAGTTGTGCGAGACGAAAACTGATGGCGGTATCAAACATCCGTTGCACCAGCCGCTGCCGCTTAAGGATCAGCCGATAATTAAGCGCAGGCTGATTCATCAACATAGCCTGTTGAGCGGCCCGTGGGTTATCTGGCGCGAGCTGGGTAACCGGATATTTTCCCGTATTCGCATCCGCAAGGATCCGCTGTCCTTCCGGACTTAATAAGTAGCGGATAAAACGACGCGCTTCACTGGCGTGCTGGCTGTTCTTGAGAACGGCGACATAGGTTGGCGACACTGCGGAGCGAGGAAAATAGGTAAAGGCCAGATGCGGATCGTTGAGCAACAGGTTGGCATAGTTATCAATGACCGGCCCGGCAACGCCAAGACCGCTCTTAATTTTGTCGGCGACGCCAAAACTGCGTGATGAAATCGTCACCAGATTACCCGCGCTCGCTAACAGCGTCGCCCAGCCCTCTTCCCACCCTTTTTGCTGCAACAGCGACTCAACCATCAGATGGTTGGTATCGGAACGTGACGGACTACTCATCAACAACGCATTCTGATATTTAGGCTGCGTTAAATCCGCCCAGTCAGCAGGAGGAGAAAGGTGTCGCGCCGCCAGCGCGGAACGGTTAATTAGCAGGCCAAAACCGGATATCGCCACCGCCACAGAGGTAGAACGAATAGACTCAGGCACCAGCCTCTGGCTTTCCGGCAGCGCATTATCAAAGTGCGCCAGCTTCTGATGCTCCTGAAGATGCTGTAACAGCATGGGCGATGAGGTCAAAATGAGATCAACGTTTTCCGCATTCGCGGTATCAAGCAGTTGTTCCAGCGAGCTGCTGGTCCGGTTTAACGTACGAATCATCACCGATCCCGGCTGCGTCTGCCAGCGCTGGATAATCCAGGCCGTGGCGCCGGGAGAAAAGGTTGTGGCCATCACCAGCTCTTTACTCAACGCCTGGCGACTCGCCAACAGCGACATGAAACAGAGCAAGATTGCCCAAAAACGCCGCCAACAGAAAAGTCTGTTTGTGATCCCGTTCATAAATACCAACATGTGCAAAAAATAATATTGAGACAAAACTTACCCGTTTATCACTACAGCAGAGAGGAATAAGGTTATTCGCAAGTTTACCAAACGGAAAGTGACTACATCAGCAAAGAATACCCGAAAATACAGTATGAATTTGTTAATATCCGCACATGCCAGCAATAAAAGTCCGCGCAAAAGAACAGAAATAAAATACCATTATTTAAAAAGAGTCAAAATCCGCCGCGCCACCCACAAAATGGGTCAATAATGACACATTTCATCGACTTGAGTTTCTCTCCTGCCTATTTCACTCTTCACCACGAAAACTCCTGATATTCACATCAATATAAATTTAGGTGATGATATGTTATCAATATTTAAGGCAGGGCCTGCGGCAAATAAAGTCCCGGCGGAGAAAGTCCAGGAAACTTATGGCCGCTATCGCATTCAGGCATTACTCAGCGTATTCCTGGGCTATCTTGCGTACTATATTGTGCGTAATAACTTCACGCTCTCAACGCCTTATCTGAAGGAGCATCTGGATCTCAGCGCCACGCAGATCGGTTTACTCAGCAGTTGTATGCTTATCGCCTATGGGATCAGTAAAGGCATTATGAGCAGCCTGGCAGACAAAGCCAGCCCGAAAGTCTTTATGGCATGCGGTTTGATTCTGTGCGCCATCGTCAACGTAGGTTTAGGATTCAGTACCGGATTCTGGATTTTTGCCGCGCTGGTTGTCTTCAACGGCTTGTTCCAGGGGATGGGTGTCGGCCCTTCATTTATTACTATCGCCAACTGGTTTCCGCGTAAAGAACGTGGACGCGTTGGCGCATTCTGGAATATCTCACACAATGTCGGTGGTGGTATTGTTGCCCCGATCGTTGGTGCCGCCTTTGCCATTTTGGGAAGTGAACACTGGCAAAGCGCCAGCTATATTGTTCCGGCCGGCGTTGCCGTCCTGTTTGCATTTATCGTGCTGATGCTGGGGAAAGGTTCACCGCGCCAGGAAGGTTTACCGGCTCTGGAACAAATGATGCCGGAAGAAAAAGTTGTATTAAATGCCCGACACGCTGTCCAGGCGCCAGAAAATATGAGCGCCTTCCAGATCTTCTGCACTTATGTCCTGCGTAATAAAAATGCCTGGTATGTTTCACTGGTAGATGTTTTTGTCTATATGGTACGTTTTGGCATGATTAGCTGGTTGCCAATTTATCTGTTAACCGAAAAACATTTCTCGAAAGAGGAAATGAGCGTCGCTTTTTTATTTTTCGAATGGGCGGCAATCCCTTCCACATTACTGGCGGGTTGGCTTACCGATAAACTGTTTAAAGGCCGTCGCATGCCATTGGCCATGATTTGTATGGCACTGATTTTCGTCTGTCTGATCGGCTACTGGAAAAGCGAATCGCTGTTGATGGTGACTATTTTTGCCGCCATCGTTGGCTGCCTGATTTATGTTCCTCAGTTCCTGGCCTCCGTTCAGACCATGGAAATCGTACCCAGCTTCGCAGTGGGTTCCGCAGTAGGATTGCGCGGATTTATGAGCTACATTTTTGGCGCGTCATTGGGCACCAGCCTGTTTGGCGTAATGGTCGACAAAATGGGATGGCATGGCGGTTTCTATCTGCTGATGGGGGGAATTGTCTGCTGCATCCTGTTCTGCTACCTCTCTCATCGCGGAGCGCTGGAACTTGAGCAACAGCGGAAAAATGCTCAGCAAGAAGAAGCATCACTCCAGTTGGCTGACGCCCGTTAATCGAGTTCAGTCTCGCAAAAAGTGCCAGCGCAGCTGGCACTTCCCTACTCTCAGCTAAATAAAAAACAGCTAAACGTGAAAATTCATTTCCAATCGTAACACGCCGGATTATTGCCTACCGTCACCCACCATAAAGCGAATGATCAAACCGCATGTTGGGGCAAGAAAAAGGAATAATCCGGTTACCATTTCGTTACCATTAGTCAACCGCATAGTAAAAACGTAAATTAAGGCGGTGAGTATGACCATGCCGATAAAAGCGCTTATTGACGCCGCAGCGCCCATTACCTGCCAGATGTAGCAACTGACGCTCAGAATACTCAATGCGAGAAAGGTCCAAAAATAGAGCATAGCGATACCTCCTGTTTGCCATAAAACTTTACGTAAGTCCTTACACTCCCTTGTTTTTATATTCTAAGATAATTTCCATCAGTTCGCAATTTAAGCAACATTTACGTTACAAAAATCACTCATCTGCTTACTATTTAGATATACACTTGGAGTTTATTTATTCATCATAAAAACAATGAATTATAAATAGTCTTTTTTTTGTTCTTAATCGCCCCCAAAATATTTACGAAACTTGAGTAATTATTTCTGGCTGACATTAATCTTCGGGTGTACATTGTGCGTCCGATCATTCATGCCCCTCGTGGTTTTGTCCTGACTCAGTTTTACACTCTCTGCAGGAACCAATGTCGTTTATGGCGGCCTAACGATCTGTGCAGAGTGTAACGCGCCAGACCCAGCGTCTTCGCGATACATCTATTTCGTATCAACAACAGGTGCTTATGTTTCCCCAATGTAAATTTTCACGCGCGTTTTTACATCCGCGCTATTGGCTCACGTGGTTTGGCGTCGGTGTGCTCTGGTTACTGGTACAACTTCCCTATCCCGTATTATGTTTTCTTGGTACCCGTACAGGAACACTGGCTCGTCCATTTTTAAAGCGCCGTGAATCTATTGCACGTAAAAACCTCGAACTCTGTTTCCCCAATCTGTCGCAGGAAGAGAGAGACAAACTGGTCGATGAGAACTTCCGTTCACTCGGCATGGGACTGCTTGAAACAGGTATGGCCTGGTTCTGGCCGGATCACCGCGTTCGCAAATGGTTTGATGTAGAAGGGTTGGACAACCTGAAACGCGCCCAGATGGAAGACCGTGGCGTGATGGTCGTAGGCGTACACTTTATGTCGCTCGAATTAGGTGGCCGCGTAATGGGGCTGTGCCAGCCTATGATGGCAACCTATCGCCCGCACAACAATAAGTTGATGGAGTGGATCCAAACCCGCGGTCGTATGCGTTCCAACAAAGCCATGATCGGCAGAAATAATCTGCGTGGCATTGTCGGCGCCCTGAAAAAAGGGGAAGCGGTATGGTTTGCTCCCGATCAGGACTACGGTCGTAAAGGAAGCTCGTTCGCGCCTTTCTTCGCCGTTAAAAACGTGGCAACCACTAATGGTACTTACGTGCTGTCACGCCTGTCGGGCGCAGCGATGCTGACCGTAACCATGGTGAGAAAAGCAGATAACTCAGGTTACCGCCTGTTTATCACACCACAAATGGAAGGTTACCCGGCAGATGAAAGCCAGGCTGCGGCTTATATGAATAAAATTATCGAAAAAGAGATCATGCGCGCGCCCGAGCAGTATCTCTGGATCCACCGTCGCTTCAAAACCCGCCCCATGGGTGAAGCCTCGTTATATATCTAACAAGAAAGGCCTTACGGCCTTTCTTTTTGTCTGTGGCTGAATTACTTAACGCCCCACTCGTTCTGTAGTTCAGCCATGCGCTCATTGTAGTTACGAGCAATACAGGCTGGTTTATCCTGCTCTTTCCAGCACTCGTTTCGTCCTTTAACCCAGCCGCGCTGCTCCGCTTTCAGCGTTGGGTTATTTTTCGATTTAACCAACGCCTGTTTGTAAACCCCGTTCAACTTAACATCCATCGCGGAGAGTGATGGACTCTGGCAAATAACCTCTTCAATACTTCCCTTTGCCACCGCTGAGCAGGAGAAAGAAGGGCCGCTGTGGGGCGATTTTTCCCCCGGGGCGTAGTCAATATTGTCTTCAGGCTGACAAATTCCGTGCTTACGATTTGGCCCTGCCCATGAAACTTCCGGGTTGCCGTCATCTTTACGGGAGATGGAAAGCGTATTTTTGCCGCTTTTGGCTTCCCAGTAGTTTTCATTGAAGCTCTTTACGGTCGCCTTGGCACCGTCAATCCAAACGTTACCTTTACCATCACTATTCACACCACCAATACTTGCGCAGCTGAAATTAAACGCCAACGGTGAGGCCGCCATCGACGTCACTGGCGTAAGAACGAGTGCTAACATCATTAATCTGGTCATTTTTAACCTTTTCATTATTGAATTCCGCGAAAAATTAACCGCATTCATACTATGGTGATATGAGAATTCTCCGACTAATCATTACGTCGCTCAATAGCAATTTATTACCGGCAGAAATTAAACTGTCGCCGAATCACGACACTTGTAAGTTATTAAAATTAAATAGAAAAATGCCTCTTGTCTCACCTCATTTTTAGGCGTACATTAGCGCCGTCTGGAGCACTAAAGCTCAGAATTCTGAGGTGATGCAGCCAGGCAAACGAGGGATATTCTCCATTTCGTTTGCGCGTGCATCAGCTCTCTGTCAGGTAAGCATATGTTCATTCAGACGTACCCAGGTACGCGGAGAGATGAAAAGTGAAATATTTCTTTATGGGCATTTCTTTTATGGTCATCGTTTGGGCCGGTACGTTCGCCCTGATGATCTAAATAAAAGACGCAGCAAAAAAACAGGAGCCATCAGGCTCCTGTTTGCTTTTGGAGATCTCACGATCGGTTAGTCGGTACTTTCAATAGCCGATTTCGCACTGGCAGGCAGTAAGCCATCTGCGCGGAACATCGCTTTGATGCCGCGGATCGCCTGGCGGGTACGGTCACGGTTTTCAATTAAGGCAAAACGCACGTGCGTATCGCCATAATCACCAAAGCCAATCCCCGGCGAAACGCATACTTTCGCTTCGTTCAGCAGTTTCTTGGCAAACTCAAGTGAGCCCATCGCGGCATATTGCTCAGGAATTTTCGCCCAAACGTACATTGAAGCCTTTGGCATCTCGACCATCCAACCGGCCTCATGCAGCCCTTTAACCAGCACATCGCGACGGCGTTTATACTGCTCGGCAATATCCCGTACGCATTGCTGATCGCCTTCCAGCGCCGCGATTGCCGCAACCTGCAACGGTGTAAACGTCCCGTAATCGTGATAACTCTTGATGCGTGCCAGCGCGTTGACCAGCGTTTTATTGCCAACCATAAAACCGATACGCCAGCCCGCCATGTTGTAGCTTTTCGACAGGGTGAAAAATTCAACCGCGACATCACGAGCGCCAGGTACTTGCATAATCGATGGCGCTTTCCAGCCATCGTAAACGATATCGGCATAAGCGAGATCGTGAACCACCAGCACGTCATAGCGTTTAGCCAGCGCGACGACTTTTTCGAAAAATTCCAGCTCGACGCACTGTGCTGTCGGGTTGGACGGGAAACCTAAGATCATCATCTTCGGTTTCGGGTAGCTTTCACGGATCGCGCGCTCCAGCTCATTAAAGAAATCGACACCTTCGACCAGCGGCACTGACCGTACCTGCGCCCCGGCAATCACCGCGCCATAAATATGGATCGGATAGCTCGGGTTGGGTACGAGAACCGTATCCCCATGATCGAGCGTTGCCAGCATCAGGTGCGCCAGTCCCTCTTTGGAACCAATGGTCACAATCGCTTCGGATTCAGGATCAATCTCAACGTCATAGCGTTCCTGATACCAGCGGGAAATCGCCCGACGCAGACGCGGAATGCCGCGAGACGTGGAATAGCCATGCGTGTCCGGGCGCTGCGCCACGGTACACAGTTTTTCAACAATGTGAGGAGGTGTGGCCCCATCCGGGTTCCCCATACTGAAATCGATAATATCTTCGCCGCGCCGACGCGCAGCCATCTTCAGTTCAGCGGTAATGTTAAAAACGTAAGGGGGAAGGCGATCAATACGCGTAAAGCGACGTTCAGGGCGGGAGTCAGCCATAATATCCTCAGATTAACGTTAGCGCCCGGACCGTCCGAGCGACGCTGCCACGATGGTGGCACGTTTAGAAAATAGCCTGAATAATTTCCTTCTGTCGAGAGGCAAAACAAAATATTTTTTTCGACACAAATGAGGAACAGGCAAAAAAAATGAGGAAATATTCATTTTCACACACCGCTAAAAATTACCATCATTTAACATTTTGTTGTTGAAAACATTACCTTGATCTTTGCGCTTAGAAGACAGGTATTGTAAATACAACAACAATGCAACAATCCCCTTTTAATATTAAGGTTTTTCCTCATTAGCCGCAGGCTGCGCGGGCGCTGGTCATCCAGACTCAGGTTGCCTATCATAGAGGTTTAACCCCTGCGCAAGAGTCACCCGTGCACGAAATATTTAATATGCTGCTGGCGGTATTTGACCGGGCAGCGCTGATGCTGTTTTGTCTGTTTTTCCTGATTCGTATCCGCCTGTTTCGCGAACTGTTGCACAAGTCAGCTCACTCCCCGAAAGAGTTGCTCGCCGTCACCGCGATTTTCTCGATGTTTGCCCTGTTCAGTACCTGGTCCGGCGTACCGGTTGAAGGCTCACTGGTAAACGTACGTATTATCGCGGTCATGTCAGGGGGAATTTTATTCGGTCCCTGGGTCGGCATCATTACGGGACTCATCGCCGGCACCCACCGCTACCTGATTGATATTGGCGGCGTTACCGCCCTACCCTGCTTTATTACCAGTATTCTGGCAGGCTGCATTGCCGGGTGGATCAACCGTAAGATCCCCAAAGCGCAGCACTGGCGCGCAGGTATTTTAGGCGGAATGCTGTGCGAATCCCTGACCATGATCCTCGTCGTTGCCTGGGCGCCTACGACCGCGCTAGGGCTGGATATCGTCTCGAAAATCGGTATCCCGATGATCCTGGGCAGCGTCTGTATTGGTTTTATCGTCATGCTGGTTCAAAGCGTGGAGGGCGAGAAAGAAGCCAGCGCCGCGAAACAGGCCAAGCTGGCACTGGATATCGCCAACAAAACTCTGCCGCTTTTCCGTCACGTCAACAGCGAGTCGCTCCGCCAGGTGTGTGAAATTATTCGCCATGACATCCATGCAGACGCCGTCGCGATTACCAATACCCAGCACGTTCTGGCCTACGTTGGCGTGGGTGAACTGAATTACCGCGATAACGATGACTTCGTCAGCCCGACCACGCGACAGGCGATCAATTACGGAAAAATCATCATAAAAAACAATGATGAAGCACATCGGACACCGGAAATACACTCCATGCTGGTGATCCCGCTTTGGGAGAAAGGCGTTGTCACCGGCACGCTGAAGATCTACTACTGTCACGCTCACCAGATCACCTCCTCGCTACAGGAAATGGCCATCGGCCTGTCGCAAATTATCTCGACTCAGCTTGAGGTTTCTCGGGCGGAACAGCTACGCGAAATGGCAAATAAGGCAGAACTGCGGGCACTGCAGAGTAAAATAAATCCCCATTTCCTGTTTAACGCCCTGAACGCTATTTCGTCGTCGGTGCGACTTAACCCGGACACCGCGCGCCAGCTCATTTTTAATTTGTCGCGTTATCTTCGCTATAATATTGAATTAAAAGATGATGAGCAGATCGACATCAAGAAAGAGCTGTACCAAATCAAGGATTACATCGCCATCGAACAGGCCCGTTTTGGCGACAAGCTGACGGTTATTTATGATATTGATGAAGAAGTAAGCTGTTATATTCCCAGCCTGCTGATTCAGCCGCTTGTCGAGAACGCCATTGTTCATGGTATTCAACCCTGCAAAGGGAAAGGCGTGGTGACCATCAGCGTTGCAGAGTGCGGAAATCGGGTACGAATTGCCGTGCGGGACACCGGTCATGGGATCGATCCGAAAGTGATTGAGCGGGTCGAATCCAATGAAATGCCGGGTAATAAAATTGGCCTGTTGAATGTCCATCATCGCGTTAAGCTGCTCTATGGCGAAGGATTACTGATCCGCCGTCTGGAGCCGGGCACAGAGATTGCCTTTTATGTGCCTAATCAGCACTCGCCCGCAGCCGCACCGGCCACATTATTGCTTTAACCAGGAGTGAAGTCGTGAAAGTCATCATTGTCGAAGATGAATTCCTGGCCCAACAGGAACTAAGCTGGCTGATAAAAGAGCACAGCCAGATGGAGATTGTCGGCACATTTGACGACGGTCTTGACGTGCTGAAATATCTCCAGCACAACCGCGTTGACGCTATTTTTCTGGATATCAATATTCCCTCGCTGGATGGTGTACTGTTGGCGCAAAACATCAGCCAGTTCGCGCATAAGCCCTTTATTGTGTTTATTACCGCGTGGAAAGAGCACGCTGTTGAAGCTTTCGAGCTGGAAGCTTTTGACTATATTCTGAAACCGTATCAGGAATCGCGCATTGTCGGCATGCTGCAAAAGCTGGAGACCGCCTGGCAACAGCAGCAAGCGGGAACCTCGCCAGCCAGCCCGGTGATCCGGGAAAACGATACGATCAACCTGATCAAAGATGAGCGGATCATCGTAACCCCGATCAACGACATCTACTACGCTGAAGCCCATGAAAAGATGACCTTCGTCTATACCCGGCGCGAGTCGTATGTGATGCCAATGAACATCACCGAATTTTGCAGCAAACTGCCTGCTTCGCATTTCTTCCGCTGCCACCGCTCATTCTGTGTCAATTTGAATAAAATTCGCGAGATCGAACCCTGGTTTAACAACACCTACATTCTGCGCTTAAAAGACCTGGAATTTGAAATCCCGGTGAGTCGGAGTAAAGTGAAAGAGTTCAGACAGTTAATGCACTTATAGCGCAGAGAAAGAGCAATGAAAGAGCCAGGCCTGCCCGCCGACCAACAGTTTTTTGCCGATCTGTTCAGCGGCCTGGTGTTAAATCCGCAGCGTCTGGGGCGCGTATGGTTCGCTACGCCGCGAACCACATTACCGACCGGCAGTTTATGTATTGACCTGCCCCGCCTGGATATCGTGCTGCGCGGAGAGTACAGCAACCAACTGGAAAAGCAGCAGCACAGTCTGGCGGAAGGCGACATGTTGTTCATCCCGGCTAAAGCGGCGAATTTACCAGGCAACGATAAACCGGTGATGCTCTTGAGCCTGGTATTTTCTCCAGCCTGGCTGGGACTCTCTTTTTACGACAACCGAACCGCATCGCTGTTGCGTCCCGTACGTCGCATTGAGTTACCACATCCGCAGCGCGGTGAAGGCGAGGCGATGCTTACCGCATTGACCCATTTAAGCCGCTCACCTCAGGCCCTGGATATTATTCAACCGCTGGTGCTGAGTCTGCTGCACCTGTGCCGCAGCGTGGTCAACACCCGACCTGATATAGCGCGCCCGCGCTCTGAATTTCTCTATCACAGCATATGTAATTGGGTCCAGGACAACTATGCCCAATCGCTGAGCCGGGAAAACGTAGCGCAGTTTTTTAATATCACGCCGAATCACTTATCTAAAATATTTACCCAGCATGGCACCATGGGATTTGTCGAGTACGTGCGGTGGGTGAGAATGGCGAAGGCGCGCATCATCTTACAGAAATATCATCTGTCGATTAGCGAAGTCGCACAGCGTTGCGGGTATCAGGACAGTGATTATTTTTGCCGCCTGTTCCGCCGTCAGTTTGGACTGACGCCGGGCGAGTACGGCGCGCGTTTCCAGTCAGCACGTTGATTGAGACGACTCCAACGCGTTAGTCATATCCACTTGTATCGTTGTAAAATAATGCCCCTTCGCACATAACGTGCAGGCTGACTCAACAAAGTGAATATTCGATGAAAAACAGACGTGCACTTTCCCTGATGTGTCTTCAGATGCTGGAATCAGGTGCGGATCGTCGGACCGTGAAAAGAGCGCTCACCGCCCGACGCGTAAAAGGTCGTCAGGCGGTAGTACTGCTCTGCAAACAAGAGATGACGTTATTAAGGGCCGGGAAACTGCCGATTCAACACACCATAAATTAATAATTTCTCTATCAGAAGCGTTTACGCAGCCTGCAAGCGCCTCGCTGCAGGCTGGAAAGCGTTCCTCTCTGTAGAATTTAAAACGTCAGTTCCGCCTCCAGCAGCGCCAGAATGCTTTCGGCATCGGTAGCGGCAAACAACGACTGGCGGAACTGCTTGTTCACCAGCTTACGCGCCAGCTGCGAGAAGACCTTCACGTGGTTAATGCCTTCATCGGCGCCTAGCGTCAGCATGATCACCAGTTCAACGTCGCCCATCTCGGACTGCCAGTCTATCGGCTGAGCAAGCCGGGCAATACTGATACTGGAATGGCTGATCCACTGGGATTTAGTATGTGGGATAGCAACCCCGAAACCTACGGCGGTAGTGACTATCTCTTCACGCTGCCAGACATCTTCCTCCAGCTCAAACGGATGTTCGGTGCGTCCATTTACCCCAAGATTGCCACATAAGAACTGGATCGCCTGCTCTTTGTTGGTAAGGGGCTCACCAACAAAAATATTCTCCAGCGCCAGTAGCGGCCGCACCTCTTTCTGTGGCGCAAACTGGTTCAGCAGATCTTCAATCTCCTGAGCGCTGCGACACTCGCAGGCCTGCATAGCGAGTTCGCGACACGCCTGGCTGTCCAGTTGACGAAGCTGGCTTTTCACTGCCGGAATCCGTGGGCTGCTCATACTTAGTTCGTCAAGCCCTAAGCCCAACAGCAGCGGCAAGTAACGTCCTTCGCCGCCCAGTTCTCCGCAAATGCCCACCCATTTACCACGTTCGTGCGCCACGCGAACAATCTGCTGCAACATCCGCAAGAACGAGGGCGTAATCGGGTTGTACAGTGGCGACACGCGAGGATTATTGCGATCGACAGCGTACAGATACTGAGTCATGTCATTGGAACCAATGCTGAAGAAATCCACCTCGTCGCAGAAGTGGTCGATGATGTAACACACCGAAGGTACTTCAACCATAATACCCAATGAAATTGTCGGAGCATGACGTAACCCCTCCGCTTTCAGCTCCACCAGCGCTTTTTGCAATTCGCTTTTTACCCATAAAATCTGGTCGAGGCTGTGCACCATCGGGATCATCAACTGCGCATTACCGAAGGTCGCCGCGCGTAAAATGGCGCGCAACTGCGTGCGAAACAGTCCGGCAAACTCAGGATAAATCCGCACCGCACGATAGCCCAGGAATGGGTTCTCTTCTTGCGGAATATTGAGATAGCGGATGTTCTTATCGCCACCAATATCCATCGTGCGAAAGATAACCGGCTTGTCGCCCGCAGCCAACAACACCTGCTGGTAGGCCTCAAACTGTTCCTGCTCGTCAGGAGCGCTGTCGCGATCCATAAACAGCATTTCTGTGCGAAACAACCCAATCCCTTCCGCGCCATTGGCAAACGCCCCCGGCGCTTCCAGCGCGGTGCCAATGTTCGCTGCGACGTCAATTCGTTGATTGTCTTTGGTTAACGCGGGCTGGGCGGCGTCAAGCGCTTGCCGACGCTGGCATTCGTCGGCCAGCTTCTGCGCAATCGCGTAGTAGCCGCGAACCGCCTCGTCTGGATTAATGGCCAGGACTCCACATCGGGCATCCAGGACTGCGGGTTGCCCGGCATAGCGGCTAATCGCTGCCAGCGGCAAGCCGCTAAGCACCGGAATCGCCGACGCCCGAGCGAGGATCAGCGTATGCGAGGTGCGCCCTGTTTTCTCAAGGATCATGCCTGACAGATGCTGCAAATCGAGGCTCAAAAACTGACTGGGCGTCAGATCTTCAGCCACCAGAATCGTTGGTTTTTCCAGCACCAGCGCATGGCGCGGCCGCTTTTCAGGCCAGGTGATGTGCAGCAATTGTTCACTGATATCACGGATGTCGCTGACGCGTTCACGCAGGTAATCGCTGCCGGAAGCCGACAGCTTGTGGCATACTTGCTCCATATTGGTAATAATCGCCGCCCCCAGCCCCAGATGCTGCTCCAGCATTAAGCGGCGAATATTCCCGGCAAACTCGTCGTCCTGAATCAGAGACAGATGCGCGCTGAGAATGGTTTTACTCTCACCATCGCGCTCACGCAGTTGCTGATTGAGCAGTTCCGCCAGCGTCGCCAGACTGTGCTCCAGCCTGGCGTTGTCTTCCGCACTCGCCGCAATCGCGCGATAGCTCTCCAGATTATCACTCTGCCACAGCGTGAGCTGACCTGCCCCCACGCCGCCTGCCAGCACAGTGCCATACAGCAAATCCGGGTTGAGCCGAATCAGCGAACGCGGCAACGGATGCGCCGCCAGTTCCGCCGCTCCAGGCTGAACGCTGTCGCTGTCGATAAACCGCTGCTGAATGTACTCCTCCAGCACCCGCCTGGCCTGCTCTTCATCCTGACCGGTGATGGTTAAGCTACAGCTGTCGTTAAACAGCGTCCCGGTGCCAATCAGCGCCAGCGAGCTTTTCGCATCCGCTTTGGCGTTTTGACGATGGTTGAAAAACATCACCTCACTTTGCCACTGGCTGCACTGCTCTTTCAGCTCCCATGCTGGACGCGCATGCAGTCCATTGGGTAACGGGCAAAGAAATTGAATCGTTAGCATAACAACTCCTGATTAGCGCGAAATCAGCACCTGAAGTCCGTCAGATGAGCCACGGTTTCGCACGTAAGATGTGAAATAAGCGCCGACAGCAACTGCTGCGTCTGGATGATGTCACGACAGTCGGCAATTGATGCCGCACAGTGCCCATACCGCGTAGCTGGCCCCATAACAACCGTCGGGATCCCCGTTCCGCTGACGTGTACGGCCCCGCCGTCTGTGCCGCCATTACTGAACATATCGAGTTGTAACGGGATGCCCGCATCAGTGGCTACACTTTCAATCCATGCCGTCAGCTTTGGCGGCGCAATCAGCGATTTATCGCTCAGCACCAGCATCGGGCCTTTGCCGAGCTGTCGGTGGTTGGCCGCGCCATAATCAAAATTTTTCGCCCAGCAGGCTGTATCCAGCACGATCGCCACATCGGGCGCAACCGCACGCGCTGCCGTTTGCCCTCCGCGCAGTCCCACTTCTTCACTGGAACTGGCCACCAGCCACACCTCGCAAGGAAGGATGGCGTTATGCCATGCGCGCAGCAGCGCGATCAGCAAATAACATCCAAGTCGGTCATCAAAGGCTTTGCCCATGACGCGTTGGTGCGGCAAAACCTGAAAAGTCGTGTCAAAGGTGACGCGATCGCCTGGACACACGCCGGCCTGAAGCACTTCGTCATAAGACCGCGCGCCAATATCCACCCGCAGTGCATTCACCTCATTGCCACTGCGATCTCCGTCGAGCAGCCCCGGGATTTTGCTCTCTTCGCGGGTGGTAATCCGCACTGGCTGTAACTGTCTGGCCGTCATACGCACATTTCCCACCGGCAAGACATCGATCGCCCCTTCCCTGGAAATACTGCGCACAATAAATCCCACTTCATCCATATGCGCGCAGATCATTACCTTCGGACCGGTTGATTCATTCAGGCGGATCAACACCGATCCCAACCCATCGAAGCGCACTTCTTTGTGCAGACGATCTGCTTCTTCGAGCAAGATCTGTCGCACCTCCTGTTCTGAGGAGGCGATCGCATCAGCCTCGCTCAGCGCCTTCAGTAGCGATAAGTCCATCACGCCTCTCCCGTGTGTAACAATGTTTTCGCCATGGTGTAGAGCACCTCGCCGCCGTCTGGCGTAACCAGCACCACGTCCTCGATACGCACTCCGCCCTGCCCCGGCAGATAAATACCTGGTTCAACGGTGAGCAGCATTCCCGCCGCCAGAGGCGTCTCATCGGTAGGGGAAAAACGTGGGTTCTCATGGACTTCAATGCCGATAGCGTGTCCGGTATTGTGACCAAACGCATTACCATAGCCCGCCTGTGTAATAACTTGCCTGGCTGCGGCGTCCACCTCATTGCAACGCGCGCCAGGTCGAATTGCCGCTACCGCCGCCAGTTGCGCTTCCAGGACAACCTGATAAATCGAAAATAGCGCACTGTCTTCTACTGGTTGGTTGGCGTCAGGTATGCGAAACGTTCGCGTCATATCCGAACAATACCCCTGATACTGTGCGCCAAAATCCAGCGTAATGAATTCACCTGCTGCAACCCGTTTATCGCTGGCTTTGCCATGCGGCAGCGCCCCGCGCCAGCCGCTGGCGACAATGGTGTCAAAAGAAGCTTTGTCTGCGCCAAGCGTGCGCATAAACCACTCCAGTTCGGCGGCAATCTCGCGCTCACTCAGACCGGGTTGAATAAAACGCCGTATATGTTCAGCGCTGAGGTCGGCAATCCGACAGGCTTCACGGATACAGGCTATTTCCTGGGCCGTTTTCACCTGCCGAAGCACGTCCGGCACGGCGCTGACCAGCCGTCCATGCAGTTTGCCTGCCCAGGCCTGTGCCGTTTCCCAGCTTACCTGCTCGCCTTCGAACCCCACCGTCTGCAGCTTTTCGTCAGCAATGATGTGATTCACCCGTGAATACAACGTCTGTGTGCCATCGAGGAGATGGATCTGGTAGCCCTGGGTACGCGTAGCGACATCGGTGTAATAACGGGCATCGACCAGGATATGCGCGCTGTCATGGCTGATAAACACATACCCTGAACTGCTGGAGATCCCCATATGCGGCTGTTTATTCTGCCGCGATGACAGCAGTATCGCATCGAGATGTTGCGCCGTTAACCAGTTACGCAGCGAGGCAAGTAAGCTCATGGTTACAATCCTTTTGATCAGAGGCTTTCAATCAGCAATTTGCCTTTGCGGTACATCAGATGGCGCAGGAACACCACCATCAGCGCCGTAATCACCGCACCTAACAGGATCCCTGCCATATAGACACCGAGATTGGTCACCAGCGGCCATGCCCAGATAGCCGACTCAGGGAACCATTGCACCGCACCCAGCCAGACGGCAGCCGTCGATCCGACAATGGCGCCAACCATGTAAGAGGGAATTGCCGTGATGGGGCTTTCCAGCGCAAACGGGATAGCCCCTTCGCTGATGCCCATAAATGCGAGGAACATTGCCGTTTTTCCCTGCGGGTAGAGCTGGGCGCTGAACAGACGTTTCCCCGTTAAGCGGCGGTCAAGCAGCGTTGCCAGCCCGAGACCAATCGGCGGAATCACAATCGCAATAGAGCGCGCGGTGACCGGCAGAACGTGATCGGTGGTAAAGCTGAAGGCGACAAATCCAGCAGCTTTATTAATCGGCCCCCCGAGGTCGATGGCCGTTGCCGCGGAAATCCCCATCGCATACATCAGCGTCCCTTTCTCTCCTGCTGCGGTCAGCAGAGTACGAATTCCACCGTTGATCCAGCCGCCAAACGGCGTGATTACGTAATACATCGCCAGCATGACGAAAATGGCGGAGAGAATGGGTAGCAAGAAGGTGGTTTTGAACGCCAGCAGGAAATCAGGGAGCTGAATTTTTTGGTTCATCCACTTCACCAGATATCCGGCAACGATCGAGATAATGAGCGCGCCAATAAAGGTGGAAGGCACGGGAGCACTGGTTACCCATTGCAGCGTCGATGGGTCAAAATTCAGCATCTGGGTAGGCTGAGTAGACATCAGCCCACCGATGAACCCCGCCGGAAACGCCAGTTTGCCGCCAATCGAATTGGCAACGAACGCGGCAAACATCGGAATAGCAAAACCAAACAGCACGCCGCCAAAAGATTGCGACAGCCAGGCAAACTTCAGTAATGAGAGATTAAAACCGGTAAATTTTCCGCTGTTCAACGCATCCATGATGCCCGTGTCAGCAGGAATATCGAGCCAGCTATAAGCGATCAGTTGCGAGAAGGCGAGAATTACCCCGCCCATAATCAATGTCGGCACCATGCGTGAAATACCCGACATCACATGTTGCGGAAGTTCGCCCCAGAAGCTGTTGCGGGAGGCCGGTGGATTTTTTATTGCCGCTGTCGCACCAGATGCGCCTGGCACAACGGTTGCACTGCGTTTTTTAATGGCCATACGTAGTTCCCTGTCGATGATTATTGTTGTTCAGCGGCAACCATCTCTTCGATCTCTTTAATGATGCCGGCCGCATTTTTTATCGCGTCCTGTAGCGTAATTTCGTAGACGTCACGCGACTCGAAACGCTCGTTATCTTCCGGGGTAACGGCAACTGAATGGATGATTAACGTCGCCTCAGCGATATCCTGCGCCGTCAGTCGATTTTGAATTCCGTCAGCGCCCTGAGTTTCGATTTTCACTTCATAACCGGCTTCAACCGCCGCTTCTTCCAGCGCCTGCGCCGCCATAAAGGTGTGAGCCAGCCCCATTGGGCACGCACAGACAGCAATCAATTTTTTGCTCATATTCATTTCCTCGTAATAGTTAACGAGAGAAATTATGGTCCGAGGCAAGTAGCGACCGTTATCAGACAAATAATGCTTTTACTGGACATATAATCCAGTAATCAGGAAGTGTGACGAAGGTCGGAAAGCTGGGCGGCAGGCATAAAAAAACCGCGTCAGAAGCGTAATGCTTGTCAGTTAATCATTATGGAGAACATGTGATTGCGACTCAGGGTTCCGTTCACTTCAGCTTTTCACTTTTCTGAAGCACAGGTACCCGTGAACGTGCAAGGGAGGCTCACCGCCGCCTCCCTTGCAACCCAGGCTCCCGGCGGGAAAATCGTCGCGATGCGATTATTCGCCCCATCCCTGGGGCTCACCCCTTCGGGGCCAGCGCAAGCGCTGTTCAAAATTGCTCCCGGCAATTTTGTCATTCGTCTTATGCCGTCTGCCTGTCGGGTCGGGGCCGAGCCTGCGTCCCTGCAGGCCATCCCCTCTGCCCGCATCCCTGCGGGCAGACCCGATCAGCCGCCAACGACTCATCGATTTTCAGCCGGACCGGAGTCATCGCTTCAACGCTCTGACTTCCAGTTAAATCTGTTTTGCTGTTTAAACAAAAAACGCAAATGGTCAGGTGTGGGCTGGTCCGGCTGAAAATTGCCGACGTGTTTCCGTAAGGCCGGGAGAGCCAGCATGGATGCTGGCTCAGGGCGCGCTTTGCAAGGACGCTACCTCGCGCCCGGCCCGGTAGCCTGGAGGAATAAGCGGAGGGAACCACGAAGTGGCAATTTTCCCGCCGGGAGCCGGGATTGTTAAGGGTACGGCGATAGTACCCTTAACACGTTCACTGGGAGTAATCGTTTCAGAGAAGTGAAAAACATAAGGTGAACGTAACAAATACCGGGGGCAACAAATTCATTACCTCCGGATATGCCGCTCTTAGCTATAGTTACGACGATTGCTCGTCGTTAACTGATCGTCATTACGTCAGAAGCGCGGTTTAGTGGGAATACAGGCCGGATGATTGCTAAATACCATCCGACATTGGCCTTACAAAATATGCCCCAGCGTCTGACGCAGATGTGCGCCAGAACCAAGCAGGCCCGGATTATCATGCACAATCAGATACACCGGAATATCCTGAACGTAGGCTTTAAAACGTCCTTTATCTTCAAACCCACCGCGGAAACCGGAGGCTTTAAAGAATTCAAGGAAGCGCGGCACGATCCCGCCAGCGATGTACACGCCGCCAAACGTGCCCAGCGTTAACGCCAGATCGCCGCCAAAGCGGCCCATGATCACACAGAACAGCGACAGCGCGCGGCGGCAGTCGATACAGGAATCTTCCAGCGCACGGGCGGTGATATCCTTCGGCTGCAGATTTTCCGGCAGGCGGCCGTCTGATTTGACGATGGCGCGATACAGGTTCACCAGTCCGGGTCCTGAGAGCACACGTTCAGCAGAAACATGACCGATTTCCGCACGCAGAACCTCAAGGATAATCCCCTCTTCTTCGCTGTTAGGCGCAAAATCCACGTGCCCGCCTTCACCCGGCAGACTTACCCAGCGTTTATCAACGTGCACCAGATGCGCCACGCCGAGGCCAGTTCCCGCGCCATACACCGCAATCGGTTTGCCTTCGACAGGTTCCGCGCCGCCAAACTGGATCAAATGCTCTTTTTTCAGCATGGGGATTGCCATCGACACGGCGGTGAAATCATTAATGATTTCCAGATGGCTAAAGCCCAGATTTTTTTTCATCTCAGCAATAGAGAATGCCCAGGTATGGTTGGTCATTGCCACCCAGTCGCCGGTGATCGGACAGGCAATGGCAATGCAACCATCTTCGACGCTGACGCTATGCTCATCCAGGTACACGCGCACCACAGCCTCCAGACTGGGGTAATCCAGCCCGGAATAGGTTTTTGCCTGCGAAATCTCGCCACTGGCAATGTCGCACAGAGCAAGACGTGCGTTGGTGCCGCCAACATCACCTACTAAAGCATATTTTGTCATTCTTCCACTGCTCCGCTAAAGTCAGAATAAATCTTTGCCACACTGTAAATTCATGGGGGCATAACAACAACGGCCTGAAGGCTGATGCCCGTAGAAAATCGATCCAGATCACACAATTACTTTATCGTTTCAGCACCATTTGCAGCGATGCGGTCGCGCAGGCTGTGCAAACTATATCTATGACTCTGTTTGAAGGAATTGAAAATGCTCCATCCGCGAGCCAGAACGATGCTCTTGCTATCAACTCCCGCGATAATCATTGGCATAGCGTCCAGCCTGGTGTTGATCGTTGTGATGAAAGTCGCTTCCGTTTTACAGCAATTTTTATGGGAGCGTCTGCCGATTAGCATCGGAATTGCCCAGGACTCTCCGATGTGGATCATCGGTATGCTCACGTTAACCGGACTGATGGTCGGGCTTGTCATCCGCTACAGCCGGGGCCACGCTGGTCCGGATCCGGCTTGTGAACCGTTAATCGGAATGCCGGTGGCCGTTTCGGCGCTGCCAGGCCTGCTGGCGGCACTAATCCTCGGTCTGGCGGGCGGCGTCAGTTTAGGGCCGGAACATCCCATCATGACCGTGAATATCGCCCTCGCAGTGGCGCTTGGCAGCCGCCTCTTTCCGCGCATTGCTAAGCTGGACTGGACCATTCTCGCCTCTGCCGGCACCATCGGGGCGTTATTTGGTACTCCCGTGGCCGCCGCGTTGGTGTTTTCGCAAACGCTGAATAGCTCAAACGATGTTCCTTTGTGGGATCGTCTGTTTGCGCCATTAATGGCCGCCGCCGCAGGTTCACTGACCACCAGCCTGTTCTTTCATCCCCATTTTTCATTGCCCATCGCGCACTATACGCAAATGCATCTGATCGATATCCTCAGCGGTGCGGTCGTTGCTGCTATCGCCATTGCCGCGGGCATGGTGGCCGTCTGGTGTCTACCGCGCTTGCATCATTTAATACATCGGCTTAAACACCCGGTACTGATCCTTGGGGTTGGTGGTTTTATTCTCGGTATTTTGGGTGTAATTGGCGGACCGCTTACCTTATTTAAGGGACTGGATGAAATGCAGCAAATGGCGTTTAGCCAGACGCTGGGGACAACGGATTATTTGCTGCTTGCCGTGATCAAACTGGCGGCATTGGTGGTCGCAGCAGCGAGCGGTTTTCGCGGCGGGCGAATTTTTCCGGCGGTCTTCGTGGGTGTCGCGCTGGGTCTGATGCTGCACGCCCATGTTGAAGCCGTTCCGGCAGCCATCACGGTCTCCTGCGCGATTCTCGGGCTGGTGCTGGTCGTTACCCGCGACGCGTGGCTGAGCCTGTTTATGGCGGCAGTCGTGGTGCCAGACACCACTTTGCTGCCGCTGCTTTGCGTCGTTATGCTCCCCGCCTGGCTTTTATTGGCCGGAAAACCAATGATGATCGCCAGCCGTCCCGAGGAGTAGCTATCCTCCGTTGCGAGATTCCAGCGCACGGGTCACCGTGCGCAATAACTCAGGAAGATCGGCTTTCGGTAGCACCACTTCAATTAATGACAACCGTTGCGGACGGGACAGCCGGGCCAGCACTTCCTCCAGTTGGACCGCCTGCTTCACTCGCCAGCATTCCGCCTGACATTCATGACTTAACGCCTGCGGCACCTGGGTCCAGTTCCATCCGGCGATGTCGTTATAACGCTGATTTGCCCCGTGAATGGCCCGCTCCACGGTATAGCCGTCATTGTTAAGCAGTAAAATCACCGGTGATTGCCCGTCCCTGAGCATGGAGCCCAGTTCCTGGATAGTGAGTTGCGCTGCACCATCGCCAATAATCAGGATCACCCGGCGGTCCGGGCAGGCCGTTTGCGCGCCAAATGCCGCCGGGAGCGCGTAGCCGATGGAACCCCACAGCGGTTGGACCAGGACTTCCGCACCGCTGGGTAGCGAGAGCGCTGCCGCACCAAATGCCGCCGTTCCCTGGTCGACGAGGATGATGTCATCCGGCGCCAGATAGTGTTGCACCGTTTGCCAGAAATTTTCCTGGGTCAGAAGCCCCTTCTCAACCTGGATACGCCCAACTGGCGGGCGTTCGGGCGGCAGTGAAAACGACATCTCCAGACACAACTCGCGTAACGTAGTGACGGCCTGTTCCATCGGAACGTTAAACCATTGGGTACCAACACGTGACGCATGGGGCTGAACGTCAATCGTGCGCTCCGGTGGTAACCGTTGCGTAAACCCAGCGGTCAGGGTGTCGACAAATTGTGTACCGACGCAAATAATCGTATCGGCATCTTCAATGGCCTGGCGCACATAGTCGCTACTGGCTCCGGCGCTGTACGTACCGACAAACGCCGGGTGACGCTCATCAAATACCCCTTTCCCCATCAACAGCGTGGCGTGAGCCATCGGCGTTTCCGCCATCCAACGCTGCAATACAGGCTGTAAGCCAAAACGCTGCGCGAGAAAGTCGGCCAGCAGCGCTACGCGCGGACTGTCCAATAGCCGCTCGCGGGCATAATAGCGAAACGCTTCCGCCACGCTGCTTTCCGGTTCGCTCAGAGGAATAATCAGGGCGTCATTCGGCGGCGTGGCGGGCTGTTTTGCCACATCAGCAGGCAACATCAGATAGCCCGGCCTGCGCTCAGTTAACATCGCCCGCAGCACGCGATCAATTTCATAGCAGGCGTTTTGTTCATCCAGCACTGCGCTGGCCGTCGTTACAGCCTGCTGCATACGGTAAAAATGCTGAAAGTCACCGTCGCCAAGGGTGTGATGCATCAGTTCCCCACGACGCTGCGCACCGCGACAGGGCGCGCCGACAATATGCAGAACGGGAACATATTCCGCATAGCTTCCCGCGATACCGTTGATCGCACTTAACTCTCCCACGCCAAACGTGGTGAGCAAAGCTCCCGCCCCTGCCACCCGGGCATAGCCATCCGCAGCATAAGCCGCATTTAATTCGTTCGCACACCCGACCCAACGTACGCTGGGATGTTCAATCACGTGGTCAAGAAACTGCAAATTATAATCGCCAGGCACACCAAAGAGGTGGCCGACGCCACAGCCTGCCAGCCTGTCCAGCAGATAATCAGCAACGGAATATTGGGTTTGCATGACAGCTATCCTTCTGACGGTAACCTCAATGTTGAGTATCGAAGAACTGTGATGACTGTCCAGGAGAGTTGTTGTGAAGGGGGTGGAAAGCAAGATGTACAGTTTTGACGATTAAAAATTCATTACAGTCTGCTTTGTGTAAACGTATACACTCAATGACACACGTTATCCAACAGGAGGCTACATGGTTTATCAGGCTGATGAAAATCGCTATCAAACAATGGAGTATCGCCGCTGCGGCCAGAGCGGCCTCAGGTTGCCGATTGTCTCTTTGGGTTTGTGGCATAATTTTGGTGATGCCACGCAGGTAGAGAACAGTCGGGCGCTGTTACAGCGCGCATTCGATCTGGGAATTACTCATTTTGACCTGGCGAATAACTATGGCCCGCCGCCGGGCTCAGCGGAGCGAAATTTTGGCCGCATTCTGCAGGAAGATTTTTTACCGTGGCGGGATGAGCTGATCATCTCCACCAAAGCGGGCTACACCATGTGGGAGGGGCCCTACGGCGACTGGGGATCGCGCAAGTACCTGATTGCCAGCCTCAATCAAAGCCTCAAACGCCTGGGGCTGGAGTATGTTGATATCTTCTATCATCACCGGCCCGATCCAGAAACGCCGCTCAGAGAAACCATGCGCGCGCTGGATCATATTGTCCGTCAGGGTAAAGCGCTGTACGTCGGGCTGTCCAACTATCCGGCTGAGCTTGCCAGGCAGGCGATTGAAATACTCGACGATTTAGGCACCCCCTGCCTTATCCACCAGCCTAAATATTCCCTGTTTGAACGTTGGGTCGAAAGTGGCCTGCTGTCGCTGTTACAGGAAAAGGGTGTTGGCAGTATCGCCTTCTCACCGCTGGCGGGTGGGCAATTAACCGACCGCTACCTGAACGGTATTCCTGCGGACTCGCGCGCGGCAAGCTCCAGCCGTTTTCTTAACCCGGACCAGTTAACGCCACAAAAACTGGAAAAGGTCCGTGCGCTGAACGCGCTCGCAGAACGCCGGGGACAAAAACTTTCTCAAATGGCGCTCGCGTGGGTATTACGGGAAGACAAGATCACCTCCGTGCTGATAGGCGCCAGTAAACCCGCGCAAATTGAAGACGCCGTTGGCATGCTGGCAAACCGGCATTTCTCTGCCGAAGAGTGCGCCGAGATTGATGCCATTCTGAGCTGATTGAAATAAAGACACATTTATTAACAAAAAGTGCTCTCGCTCGCGATTTAAGAGTTAAGGCGATGAAACGGGGCTTTACTGCCCCGTAATATTACGTTAACAGGCCGGCTACGGCTCGATCGTGAAGGAGAGTAAACATGTTCAGGTCACTGATTCTGGCGGCAGTCTTATTGGCTTTTACCCCGCTGGCCGCGAACGCTGGCGAAATCACCCTGCTGCCATCAATAAAATTGCAAATTGGCGATCGCGATAATTACGGTAACTACTGGGATGGCGGCCGCTGGCGCGACCGGGATTACTGGCATCATAACTATGAGTGGCGCAAAAATCGTTGGTGGCGTCATGACAATGGCTATCATCGTGGCTGGGATAAACGTAAAGCTTATGAGCGCGGCTATCGCGAAGGCTGGAATGACCGTGACGACCATCGCGGTCGCGGGCGCGGTCACAAACATCATCATTAATGTAACAAAAGAGCCTGCGGGCTCTTTTGTTTTTACAAACCCAGCGCGGTTCCCACCAGTAGCCAGATATTGAGCGCGACCACTAACACCACAATCATCCAGCCAATGTATTTGACCCAGGCGGTGTTAACCAAATCCCCCATCAATGTGCCGTTGCTGGTAAAGATTAGTAGCGGCACCAGCGCAAGGGCAATCCCGAAACTGAGCAACACCTGGCTCATCACCAGAATACGGGTCGGATCCAGCCCCATCAGAATCACAATAAATGATGGCATCATGGTGACAGTACGGCGTACCCATAATGGGATATGAAAGCGGATGAATCCCTGCATCACCACCTGCCCCGCCAGCGTGCCGACCACAGTAGAAGACAGTCCCGCAGCCACCAGGCTTAAACCAAACACCGTCGCCGCCGCATGGCTCAACAGCGGTTCAAGGGTCAGGTACGCTTGATCGAGATCGGCGATACCGGTATGCCCGCTAAAATGAAATGCGGCGGCAGCTGTCGCCATCATCGCCAGGTTTACAAATCCGGCAATCGTCATGGCGATAGCCACATCCCATTTGGTGGCTGTATAGCGCTGTTGGCGCGTTCCGCCGTGCAGATGCTGGGTTAAGGAAGAGTGCAGATAAATGACGTGCGGCATGATGGTCGCGCCAAGTACGCCTGCGGCCAGGAACACAGCCTCCGAATTTGGCAGGCTGGGAATAATCATCCCCTTGCTAAGCTGCGCGAAGTTCGGTTGGGAAAAGATCAGTTCCACAATGTAAGCCGCGGCCACAAACAGCAGCAGGCCGCCAATGACTTTTTCCAGCGGCTTTTGCCCGCGGCGCTGCAGCATCAAAATTAAGAATGTCGCGATGCCGGTAAGCACGGCCCCCTGCAATAACGAAACGCCCAGGATAAGTTTGAAACCAATCGCAGCGCCAATAAACTCAGCAAGGTCGGTCGCCATGGCGATAATTTCAGCCTGCACCCAGTAAAACCACACCACCGGGCGAGGATAATGATCGCGAATTTGCTCTGCCAGGTTTTTACCCGTGGCAATACCCAGTTTTGCCGACAGCACCTGAATCAGCATCGCCATCAGGTTTGCCCAGACCACCACCCACAGCAATTTATAACCAAAGCTGGCCCCTGCCTGGATATTGGTGGCAAAGTTACCTGGATCGATATAACCGATCGCCGCGATGAACGCAGGTCCCATTAATGCGAGCTTCAACTTGCGCGCTGCCCGTCCACTGCTACTCTCAACGCGATCGTTCGTCATTTTAGTGCCCCAGAAACATAGCCTTTGCTATGTTTCAAGCTACGCCCATTGAGAATGATTATCAAATTCATTTTAATGGGTGAAGTTGATTTCTCTGATAGCGATTGTCTATGGATCGATAAAGATTCTGGAAATACCGGTGAGATGTTTAATTATTGTTATTAGATTAGCACAATGACATAACTTTTCACTTCCCTACTCAACATAACAGAAGTGTATCGCCGATCACTAATTTTGAATCTCGTCACAGGTCCTTATTATAGTGTGTGTTTGATCTCGTTTTCTTTATGGTTGTTACATAGAATGTGCACGAAAACTAAACCTGCCTCATATTTGGAGCAAATATGGACCGCGTTCTTCATTTTGTCCTGGCCCTTGCCGTGGTTGCGGTACTCGCACTGCTGGTAAGCAGTGACCGTAAAAAAATCCGCATTCGTTATGTTATTCAACTGCTTGTTATTGAAGTGTTACTGGCATGGTTCTTCCTGAACTCTGATGTCGGTCTGGGCTTCGTGAGAGGCTTCTCCGAGATGTTTGAGAAACTGCTCGGATTCGCTAATGAAGGGACAAACTTTGTCTTCGGCAGCATGAACGACAAAGGCCTGGCATTCTTCTTCCTGAAAGTGCTTTGCCCGATCGTCTTCATTTCCGCGCTGATTGGTATTTTGCAGCATATCCGCGTTCTGCCAATTGTCATCCGCGCGATTGGTTTCCTGTTATCTAAAGTCAACGGTATGGGTAAGCTGGAATCCTTTAACGCCGTCAGCTCCCTGATCCTGGGTCAGTCCGAGAACTTTATCGCCTATAAAGATATTCTCGGCAAAATGTCCCGCAACCGTATGTACACCATGGCTGCAACAGCGATGTCGACGGTTTCCATGTCTATCGTCGGCGCGTATATGACCATGCTGGAGCCGAAATACGTGGTTGCTGCGCTGGTTCTGAACATGTTCAGCACCTTTATCGTCTTGTCGCTGATCAACCCCTACACCGTTGATGCCAGCGAAGAAAACATTCAGATGTCTAACCTGCACGAAGGCCAGAGCTTCTTCGAAATGCTGGGTGAATACATCCTGGCAGGTTTCAAAGTGGCAATTATCGTTGCAGCCATGCTGATTGGTTTCATCGCGCTGATCGCCGCCCTGAACGCCCTGTTCGCTACCGTGACCGGTTGGTTTGGCTACAGCATCTCCTTCCAGGGCATCCTGGGCTACATCTTCTACCCGGTTGCATGGGTAATGGGTGTACCGTCCAGCGAAGCGTTGCAGGTGGGCAGTATCATGGCAACCAAACTGGTTTCTAACGAATTCGTCGCGATGATGGATCTGCAGAAAATCGCCTCTACGCTCTCTCCACGCGCTGAAGGCATCATCTCTGTGTTCCTGGTCTCCTTCGCTAACTTCTCTTCCATCGGGATTATCGCCGGCGCGATTAAAGGCCTGAACGAAGAACAAGGTAACGTGGTTTCCCGCTTTGGTCTGAAGCTGGTGTACGGCTCTACGCTGGTGAGCGTACTGTCTGCATCCATCGCAGCACTGGTGCTGTAAGCCTAAGACAACATTGTCGTGTTAAGACCGGGGAGGTTTTTCTCCCCGGTTTTTTTATGCGTGTTATTCAGCAAACCAAAGAAATATAAGGTGAGAACTGGCAGGATGTAAAAACAAAAAACCCCCGCTTTTCAGCGAGGGTTTAAATTTTGGTGGAGCTAAGCGGGATCGAACCGCTGACCTCTTGCATGCCATGCAAGCGCTCTCCCAGCTGAGCTATAGCCCCGTCACGTAAAGCTTGTCGAGTTGACGGGCGGCATCATATGAATTCCCTTCGCGTGTGTCAACGGCAAAATTAACTCATAGAATTCAATCGCTGAAAAAGCAGTCAAATGAAGAACATTGCGTAACAACTCGCATTCAGTAGTTAAACGCGTCACGGTTTCTACTAAAATGGTGCTATAAAATGAGCCACTAATTAACCCCACGACTACTCAGGGAATCGTTATGTTCAAGGAACGGATGACGCCAGAAGAGCTTGCTAATCTGACCGGATACAGCCGACAGACCATCAATAAATGGGTGCGCAAGGAAGGTTGGGCTACATCACCAAAACCAGGCGTTCAGGGCGGTAAAGCCCGTCTGGTTCACGTCACCGAACAAGTTCGTGAATACATTCGCAGCGCTGAACGTTCAGCCGAAGGTTTATCAGATAACTTATCGTTATCCGGTGATACTTCGATTGAGGCGCTGCTGATTAGACTCGCCAAAGAGATGACGCCATCAGAACAGAAAATGTTTACGTCATTGATCCTGCGTGAAGGCATTACGGGTTTATTACAACGCTTAGGGATCCGCGAAAACAAATAATATGAAAAAATTACGCAGCAAAATGACGACCGAAGAGCTGGCGGAATGTCTCGGGGTAGCCAAACAAACCGTCAATCGTTGGATCAGAGAGCAAAACTGGACCACCGAAAAATTTCCCGGCGTTAAAGGCGGTCGTGCAAGACTTATTCATATTGACTCCGGTGTCCGCACGTTTCTGCTCAACGTTCCCGCTTTTCGCAAAGCTCCTGAGTTTTATCAGGCTGAAGAACCGCTGGCAGAATACACCCATGTAGTGCGCAGCCATGCCTGTCGCCAGATAATCAGCGCACTGGACAATATGTCGCCAACGGAACAAGAAAAGCTGGCGATGTATATCTCGCGCGAAGGGATTCGTAATTTCCTTATCCGTCTGGGCATTGATGAGTCTGAATAGCGGGTAAAAAAAACGGCAGGAGCGCATCCTGCCGTTGTGTCATCAATCAGCCAGAATTACTGCTGACTTTCACGCTCTGCAATAAACGCCAGTGCTTTGTTAATACGCTCAACGCTGCGGGATTTGCCAATCGCATGCACCGTGACGTCTAACGCCGGGGACTGACCCGCGCCGGTTACCGCGACGCGCAGCGGCATCCCAACTTTACCCATGCCCACTTCCAGCTCATCAGCGGTTGCCTGAATCGCGTGGTGGACGTTTTCTGCCGTCCATTCGGTAATGGCGGCCAGTTTGTCGCGAACCACTTCCAGCGGCTGACGCGCAACCGGACGCAGGTGTTTCTTCGCCGCGTCAGCGTCGAACTCAGCAAAGTCTTCATAGAAGTAGCGGCAGCTCTGCGCCATTTCTTTCAGCGTCTTGCAACGCTCGCCCAGCAGTTTCACCAGCTCAGACAGTTGAGGCCCAACGCGAGTATCGATATTTTCCTGCTCAATGTGCCACTGCAGATGCGTTGCCACATATTCCGGTGCCAGCGCATTAATGTAGTGATGGTTCAGCCACTGCAATTTTTCAGTGTTGAACGCGCTCGCAGACTTGCTCACCGCACCGAGGGAGAACAGTTTAATCATCTCTTCACGGGTGAAGATTTCCTGATCGCCGCTGGACCAGCCCAGGCGCACCAGATAGTTCAGCAGCGCTTCCGGCAGATAGCCGTCATCGCGGTATTGCATCACGCTGACCGCACCGTGACGTTTAGAGAGTTTTTTACCGTCGTCGCCGTTGATCATCGACACGTGCGCGTAAACCGGCACCGGCGCATTCAGCGCTTTCAGGATATTGATCTGACGCGGGGTGTTGTTGATATGGTCTTCGCCACGAATAACGTGAGTGATTTCCATATCCCAGTCATCGACAACCACGCAGAAGTTGTAGGTTGGGGAGCCGTCGGTACGGCGGATGATCAGATCGTCCAGCTCCTGGTTGCTGAATTCGATCGGCCCACGGATCTGATCGTCAAAAATAACGGAACCGTCCTGCGGGTTGGCAAAACGCACCACGCACGGTTCATCGGCGGCATGGTGCTCATGACCGTGGCGGCAGCGGCCGTCGTAACGCGGCTTCTCACCGTTCGCCATCTGCTCTTCGCGCAGCGCATCCAGACGCTCTTTGGAGCAGTAGCACTTATATGCGGTGCCTGCTTCCAGCATTTCATCAATAACAGCGTTGTAGCGATCAAAACGTTTGGTCTGGAAGTACGGGCCTTCATCCCATTCCAGATTCAGCCAGTTCATACCATCCATAATGGCTTCAATAGCTTCCGGCGTGGAGCGTTCGAGATCGGTGTCTTCAATACGCAGCACAAACTCACCGCCATGGTTACGTGCAAAAAGCCAGGAATAAAGAGCAGTGCGCGCACCGCCGACGTGCAGGTAACCTGTCGGGCTTGGCGCGAAGCGAGTTTTGATTTTCATGAAATGGCCTTACGTTTATAAAGATGCCGACAACCGGCAAATCCAGGGAAGATTATCAGGCTCGTATTCTATCACTGTGGTCTGATTCCTCAATGTTGATCGGGTTGGAACATCACGCTTTGCCATTTTCGTATACAAATCATGCTGCATGGATTGTTTTGCGATCGTTTTGTTTAAATTTACGACGAACAAACAATTTCTTTTGAAAATGCGTTGACTCATTTTCAACTCTCCCTATAATGCGACTCCACACAGCGGGGGTGATTAGCTCAGCTGGGAGAGCACCTCCCTTACAAGGAGGGGGTCGGCGGTTCGAACCCGTCATCACCCACCAACTACTTTATGTAGTCTCCGCCGTGTAAAACAAGAAATTGAGAAGTGGGTGATTAGCTCAGCTGGGAGAGCACCTCCCTTACAAGGAGGGGGTCGGCGGTTCGATCCCGTCATCACCCACCACTTTCTCGCCAGCTGGATTTCTTGTTAAAATATGAAGTACCGAAGTGGGTGATTAGCTCAGCTGGGAGAGCACCTCCCTTACAAGGAGGGGGTCGGCGGTTCGATCCCGTCATCACCCACCACTTCGGGTCGTTAGCTCAGTTGGTAGAGCAGTTGACTTTTAATCAATTGGTCGCAGGTTCGAATCCTGCACGACCCACCAATGTAAAAAGGGCGCTGGCGGCGCCTTTTTGCTACCTGCGATATGAAAGATTCGAATCTGCTTACCTGATGCGCTGCGCTTATCAGGCCTACAGGCAATACCGCACGCGTAGGCCAGATAAGACGTTAGTCGCCATCCGGCGCAAACATCATACCATCAACGCCGCCACCAGTTTCTCCAGCGCGGGCGTTGCCTGCTGCTGGTCATACACAATATACAAATCCGCCGGAATACGTTCCTCTAACGGACGGAACACCACACCCGGCCAGCTCATTTGTGCATAACTGTCTGCAATCAACGTAATTCCAACCCCCATACTGATCATCGCCAACACCGTTTGCGGCTCCTTCACCTCGCGAATAATCATTGGTGAAAATCCGGCGCTTTGGCAAACGCGCTGTAAAAATGCCCAGTCGGTATGAATGGACGGCATTGTGACAAAATATTCGTTCCGCAACGCTTCCAATGGTATCGCGGCAAGTTCAGTCAGTGGATGCTCTTCTGGCATTGCCACCAGGAAAGAGGATTCATGCAAACGCAGGCTGGTAAATCCAGGCGAAGGTTCTGTCGCCATCCGCCAAATTCCCGCATCCAGCTCACGTCGTTCCAGCATCGTCATCTGCATGGCTGGCATATTCTCGCGAAACAGCACCTCAACGTTAGGGTTATCTTTTAAGAAACGCCGCATCACTGGACGCATTTTTCCCCACATCGCCGTACCGATAACACCGAGTTCAATCCGCCCTGCGTCGCCGCGACCAATTTGCTCTACCCTCGCCAGCGCCTGATTCGCACTGGATAGCAATCGGCGCGACTCTTCCATCAAAATTTTTCCGGCATGAGTTAAGGCTACACTGCGGGAATGTCGGATAAACAGCAAAGTGCCGAGTTGTTGTTCCAGCTCTTTAATATGCGTACTGAGCGGCGGTTGCGACATATTCAGGCGAGCAGCAGCGCGTCCAAAATGCAGTTCTTCTGCGACAGCAAGAAAATAACGCAGTAACTTCAGATCGATACGGTGCGTGCGTTCCATGGATAATGCGCTCCTGAGGACAAAGGATAATGCGCAAAGTTACCACATTGCATCGCGGAAAATGAAACGGCGGGTATCAGTCCCCCGCCGCGAATGTCACGTTAATGCGCCAGCGATTTCTGCGCCAATTTTTCTGGCTCATGCTTGTATTTAAAGAACAATGCAAAGATAACCGCCAATGCCAGCGCATACGCGGCAAAGACTAACCAGATAGTCTGCCAGTCCTTAACGCCATCGACAGAGAAGTAATCTACCGCCATCCCGCTCAGGATTGAGCCAACCCAAGCGCCCACGCCATTGACCATCGTCATAAACAGCCCCTGCGCACTGGCGCGAATGTTAGAACTCACTTCCTGCTCTACAAACACCGATCCTGAAATATTGAAGAAATCAAACGCGCAACCATAGACAATCATCGACATCAGCAGCATCACAAAGCCGACCGGGGACGGATCGCCAAAAGCAAAAAAACCAAAGCGCAGCGTCCACGCCAGCATGCTCATCAGCATTACCGTTTTAATACCAAAGCGTTTGAGGAAGAACGGGATAGTCAGGATAAAGCCCACTTCCGCCATCTGTGAAACTGAAAGCAAGATAGAGGGATACTTCACCACAAAACTGTCGGCAAACTCAGGATTACGAGCAAAATCATGCAGGAACGGATTGCCAAAGACATTAGTAATTTGCAGTACCGCCCCCAACATCATCGCAAACAAAAAGAAGATTGCCATACGTGGATTTTTAAACAAGACAAAAGCATCCAGCCCAAGCTTGCTGGCAAGCGTTGTGTTCGCTTTCTTCTCGGCAACCGGAATTTTCGGCAACGTCAGCGCATACAGAGCCAGCAGCAACGATGCGCCAGAAGCGATATACAGTTGCGCACTGCTCAGTTCCAGTCCCATCAGACTCACCGTCCACATGGCCACGATAAAGCCGATAGTGCCAAACACGCGAATGGGTGGGAAAGCGGTGACCGGGTCCTGACCCGATTGCGCCAGACACGAGTAGGAAACACTGTTCGATAACGCAATCGTCGGCATATATGCCATCGCGTTAACCAACATCACCCAGAACATGGTCTGCGGATCGGTAACGGTAGTGGCATATAGCAACACACCCGCGCAGACAAGATGGCAAAGCATGTAGGCGCGTTCGGCGCGTAGCCATTTATCGGCAATGATCCCCATTATGCCCGGCATGATAATCGCTGCCAGCCCTTTCGAACTGTAGACCATACCCACATTCGCGCCGGTAAAATCCAGGGTATTAATCATGTAAGAACCCAGGGTAACCAGCCAGCTCCCCCAGATGAAATATTGCAAAAACGACATGAGCTTTAAGCGAGATGCGATACCCATTTTTCCGTTCCTTGCCAAAAAAGTAAGACCCCGCAAGCGGGGTCAATTTTTAATTATTCAGGCCAGTTTGCGCAAAAAGCCGCAGATCAGATTGATAAAGTTCTGCCGGGAGAGTTCCGCTGCCGCCAGCGTCTGCGCGTGAGATAATTTCACATCGCCCAAACCTTCCGCCAGGTTAGTGATCGCTGCGACCGCAACCACTTTCAGACCGCAATGGCGGGCAGAGATAACTTCAGGCACCACCGACATCCCCACGACATCGCCACCAATGATTTGCATCATGCGAATTTCTGCCGCGGTTTCAAAGTTTGGTCCCGGATAAGAGACAAATACGCCTTCGCTCAGCGGGAAACCTTCTTCTGCGGCAACGGTTTGCAGGATTGCACGATAGTCAGCATCATAGGCATTCGCCAGCGAAAAGAATCGCTCGCCAAAACGATCATCGTTAAGTCCCACCATCGGTGTACCAGGCATCGTATTGATGTGATCGCTAAGCGCAACCAGACTACCTGGCCCAACTTCAGGGCGGAGGGAGCCTGCGGCATTAGTACAAAATAACAGTTCACAGCCCAGCAGCTTCAGTGTGCGAATGGCATCGGTCATCACCGTCATACCGCGCCCTTCATAAAAATGCCCGCGACCTTTCATACAGGCCACCGGTACGCCCGCCAGATTTCCCAGCACCAGTTCACCGGCATGACCGTGAACGGTGCTCACCGGGAATCCGGGAAGTTTCTCGTAAGAAATGGCCACCGCATCCTCAATTTGATCCGCCAACGCGCCCAGGCCTGAGCCAAGAATAAAAGCGACGCGTGGAGTGAAATCCGGCTTGTAGCCACGAATAATATCGGCGCTGTACCAGGGATTTTGCGAGAAAAGAGAGTGGCTCATGAGATATCCTTAATACTGAGTAATCGAAAATAACGTCGCGTACCACACTGTTATAGCGGGACTACGCAATCGATTACCAATACCGTTTATCCCGACAAGCGATAGTAAATCGGTATCGATGAGGTACGCTAAACTGGTTTGAATTCACATTATTTTTCTGCCAGAAATGGCATGGGGCGGTTTATATCTTATACAGCGGATCGCTTGCGCGACCAGCAGTTAACTCACTGGCCTGCATGCGCACCACGTCCCACAACGCCTGAGCCGCGGTAGATAAAGAACGGTTTTTACGTCGCGCCAGCATCAATTGTCGTTCAACCACCGGCGTCAGACGCTTAACCTGTAAATGGCTACCCTGCGGTAAGGGGAGCGCCAGCGCGGGCAGTACGCTGATACCAATGCCCGCCTCTACCATCGGAAACAACGTGGCCGGGTGACCAATCTCCTGAACAATATTGGCATCAATCGAAAAGTGGGCCAGCGCCGCATCGATCAGCGGTCGACTGCCGGAAGCGTAATCCTGTAGCACCAGACGCTCATGATAGAGATCCTGCCAGTTGACCCATTCCCGCTGGGCTAACGGATGATCCTGCCGACACAGCAACAGAAAAGGTTCGGACAGTACGGCTTCACACTGCAGATCGGTCACAGCACCAGGATCAATCACAATGCCAAAATCGACTTCTCCCTGGCGAATGCTTTCCAGCACCCACTGCTGTGGCCTGTCGTGCAGCACAAAATCGATCGCAGGATAAAGCTGATTACTCTGGGCAATACACTGTGGAATCAGGTGTGCGGAGATCGTCTGGCTGGCGGCAACGCGCACCGTTCCGGTTAACTGCGTCCCCACCTGGCCTGCTTCACGCAGGGTGCTGTGCAGTTCATCCAGAATACGCTCCAGTCGTGCCGCCAACTGATGCCCGGCTTCTGTCAGTACCACTTCTCGTGTTGTTCTATCTAATAACCGGACGCCCGTCTGCCCTTCCAGCTCTTTAACGCTATGGCTGACCGCCGACTGGCTTAAGCCAATGATATCCCCCGCCCGGCTAAAACTTTTAGCCTGAGCGACGGTAACAAAGATACGGAGCTGACGCAGAGAGTAATTCATCTATTCTATTCATATATGGATGCAATAAATCAATTTTATTTCTCAAACGGAAAAACGCAAAATGTTCCTACCGAATTTCAGGAGCTTTTATGAAACTATTTCGTATTCTTGATCCGTTCACGATAACGCTAATTACCGTCGTTTTACTGGCTTCCTTTTTCCCGGCCGAGGGCGGTTTTGTCCCTTTTTTTGAAGGCTTAACCACCGCCGCCATTGCCCTGCTGTTTTTTATGCACGGGGCAAAGCTGTCGCGTGAGGCCATTATTGCCGGCGGTAGCCATTGGCGTTTGCATCTGTGGGTCATGTGCAGCACTTTCGTCGTCTTCCCGGTATTGGGTGTTCTGTTCGCATGGTGGGCACCGGTTAATGTTGACCCGATGCTGTATACCGGTTTCCTGTATCTGTGTATTTTGCCGGCCACGGTGCAGTCGGCCATCGCCTTTACATCGCTGGCGGGAGGTAACGTCGCCGCCGCCGTGTGCTCCGCTTCGGCCTCCAGCCTGCTGGGTATTTTCCTTTCACCGCTGCTGGTAGGCCTGGTGATGAATATGCACGGCGCGGAAGGCAGCCTGGAGCAGGTGGGGAAAATTATGCTGCAACTGCTGCTGCCGTTCGTGTTGGGACATCTTTCACGTCCATGGATTGGTAACTGGGTATCACGACATAAAAAGTGGATCGCCAAAACGGACCAATCCTCCATTTTACTGGTGGTGTACTCTGCCTTTAGCGAAGCCGTGGTTAACGGGATCTGGCACAAAGTGGGAATCGGCTCACTGCTGTTTATCTGCGTGGTCAGCATCGTTCTGCTGGCCATTGTGATTGGCATAAACGTCTTTGTTGCCCGGAAATGCGGCTTCAATAAAGCCGATGAAATCACCATTGTCTTCTGCGGTTCGAAAAAGAGCCTGGCGAATGGGATCCCAATGGCAAATATTCTGTTTCCGACTTCGGTGATTGGCATGATGGTGCTGCCTTTGATGATCTTCCATCAAATTCAGCTGATGGTCTGCGCCGTGATGGCCCGTCGCTACAAGCAACAGACGGACGCATTGCAGGCGCAGCAGAAAAGCCGCGCCGCAAAGGCTTAAAGCGGGCGTTTCTGGGGCTGCACCAGTTGCGTCAGCCCCTCAGTTTTAATCAGCAGCGTGATTTGCATCAGCTCGCCAAGTTTACCCGCCGGGAATTCATCCTTACGGGCAAACCACAGCAGATACTCTTCCGGGACATCAATCAGCCGACGCCCCTTATATTTGCCAAAGGGCATCACGGTGTTGGCGATTTCAACCAGCTGCTCTTTTTCCATCTCAGGCACCCAGTAAGCGGATCATTTCAGCTTCATCAATCACGGTAATACCCAGTTCCTGCGCTTTTGCCAGTTTCGAACCCGCCGCTTCGCCGGCAATCACCAGATCGGTTTTCTTCGACACGCTACCGGCCACTTTTGCGCCCAGTTCGGTTAATCGTGCTTTGGCGTCATCACGCGACATCAGGCTCAGGCTTCCGGTCAGCACCACCGTTTTGCCCGCGAACGGGCTGTCGATTTCCTCAGCGTTGATAACCACCGGCGCGGGCCAGTGAATGCCCTGCGCCAGCAACTGGCCTATCACCTCGCGGTTGCTCTCTTCGGCAAAGAAATTAAACACGTGCGTCGCGACCACAATGCCAACATCCGGCACTTTTTGCAGCTCTTCAACAGAGGCCGCTTCCAGCGCATCCAGAGTGCCGAAATACGCCGCCAGACCTGCGGCAGTGGCCTCGCCGACTTCACGAATGCCCAGCGCGTAGAGGAAACGGGCAAACGTCGTTTCTTTCGCTTTTTCCAGCGCATTCACCACGTTTTGCGCCGACTTTGGCCCCATCCGATCGAGTCCGGTGAGCTTGCCTGCCGTCAGGGTGAAGAGATCTGCTGGCGTATGGACATACTCTTTCTCCACCAGTTGATCGATAATTTTGTCGCCCATACCGTCAACATCGAGCGCGCGGCGGGAAACAAAGTGTTTCAACGATTCCTTACGCTGGGCGCCGCAAATCAGGCCGCCGGTACAGCGAGCGACCGCTTCGCCTTCCACACGTTCAACATCAGACCCACACACCGGACAGTGCTGTGGAAACACGATTTCACGCGTCTCTTCCGGGCGCTCGGAAAGCACCACGTTGACCACCTGCGGGATTACATCGCCCGCCCGGCGAATAACGACTTTATCGCCAATACGCAACCCCAGACGATCGATTTCATCGGCATTATGCAGAGTGGCGTTACTGACCAGAACCCCGGCAACCTGAACCGGCTCAAGGCGAGCAACGGGCGTAATCGCCCCGGTACGTCCGACCTGAAACTCAACATCGCGAACAAAGGTCATCTGCTCCTGCGCCGGAAACTTAAAGGCCACCGCCCAGCGCGGCGCGCGAGCGACAAAGCCCAGTTGCTCCTGCAACGCCATGGAGTTGACTTTAATCACCACGCCGTCAATATCGAAGCCCAACGTCGGTCGGTCTTCTTCAACCTTGTGGTAGTAAGCGAGTACTTCCTCCGGCGAGTCACACAGCGCTACCCTGTCGCTTACCGGCAGTCCCCACTCTTTAAATTGCAGCAGACGGCCGAGGTGAGTATCAGGCAGCGCGCCGCCTTCCAGCACACCAACGCCATAGCAGAAGAAAGTAAGCGGTCGCTTCGCCGTGATACGGGGATCAAGCTGGCGTAATGACCCGGCGGCCGCGTTGCGCGGATTAGCAAACACTTTATTGCCGGTGCGGCGGGCTTCTTCATTAATTTTTTCAAATCCGGCCTGTGGCAGGAACACTTCCCCGCGCACTTCCAGACGCGTGGGAATATTATCGCCACGCAGTTTTAACGGGATCGCGCGGATAGTGCGCACGTTAGAGGTAATATCCTCCCCCGTGGTGCCATCACCGCGCGTTGCGGCGCTGACCAGTACGCCGTTTTCATACAGGATACTGACCGCCAGGCCGTCCAGTTTCAGTTCACAGCACCAGGTCAGCTTATCGGTGCTCTTCAGTCGGTCCTGCACGCGCTTGTTGAAGGCGAGAAAACTCTCCTCATCAAACACGTTATCCAGCGACAGCATCGGCACTTCATGGCGAATCTGGCTGAACGCCGACAACGGCGCGGCGCCAACGCGTTGGGTTGGCGAGTCGGGGGTAACAAGGTCCGGATGCTGCGCTTCCAGCTCGCGCAGTTCACGCATCAGGCGATCATATTCCGCATCGGGAATTTCCGGCGCGTCCATCACATGGTAGAGATACTCATGATGGCGAAGCGTGGTTCGCAGTTCTGTCAGTTGTTGTTCGATTGATTCCATATCGCACCATCAATGATAAAAAACCCCCGACAGGCGGGGGTTTAGCAAGGAAATGTCACGCCAGAAGAAAATCAGGCGTGAGATTCTTTAACTTCGCGGATGCGGTCCTGATATTCCCGCAGTTTCTGCGGCGTCATCATACGACGTTGATCGTCGAGCACCACACCGCCAACTTCATCAGCAATGTGCTGCGCGGACTGCAGCATCAGCTTAAAGTTTTGCAGCTCGTCCCCATAGGACGGAACCTGCATAAAAATAGTCACGCCAGGCGTGCTGAAGTCGCCCGTCATCTCCGGGTCAAAGGTACCAGGATTAACCATGTTGGCAAGACTAAACAGCGACGGACCGCTGCCATCCGGGCTCAGATGACGATGGAAAATATTCATATCGCCAAATTTAAAACCGGCTTGCTGAATGCTGTTGAGCAGCACATCACCGTTGAGCTCGCTGCCATGGTGAGCCGCGACGTTCATAATAATGACCGCTTCTTTACGCTGCGGTTTTTCGGCAACAGGCGCTTCTTCAACGACCGGCTCAGGCTGCGGTTGGTGTTCAACGACAGGCTCTGCTGGCTGGAAGGTCTGCGGCGCAGGCTGCGGAGCCTGCTGCACGGGCTGCTGAACCTGCGGAGCAACGGGCTGATGCTGTACCGGCTGTTGCACCGGTTGCGGCTGAACAGGCTGATGTTGCACAGGCTGCTGCGGTTGAACAGGCTGAGGCGGCTGCTGAACATGCGGCGGCGGTACCGGCGCTTGTGCAGGCTGCTGCGCGGTTTGACGCGGCTGAGCAGACGCATAAGGCGGCTGGTACTGGTGTTGCGGCGACTGAGGAGGAACACCATGTTCCTGCGCGTTACCGGGAGCATGATTCACACGATGAACGCGAACTTCGCCCACGCCTTCGTCTTCCTCGACGTTGTCGTCGAACGAATCCTCGTCTTCACGTTTAGACTTCATGCGTTTCAGTGGGCGATCGCGGAATATAGAAGACCGCTCTTTACGGCTAGTCCAAAAACCATGTACCAGTAAAGCGATTATGGCGATCGCGCCAACAATGATTAATATCAGACGCAAATCCTGCATCATTATATTCTCTGTTGTTCTAACACCTTGCCACCACGGCAAACATTTACTCACTAAGAGTATTTGTCGATTACGCCAAGTGCAAGTGCACTCTTGGCTTTCACGGCATAAAGATGAACAAAATTGTGCTTTTTGCTGTTTTTTCGAACATTTCCGAACAGCTTAACGCTCAACAACCCGGTAAGATACGCCAGGTTTACCAGAGCTTATATAACAAGGAGTATGTCCTGACCATGGTTTCATCATCTGCAGTTGTACCTCGCAGCGGCCTTTATTACTTTTCTCAGGGATGGAAGCTCATCTCCCAACCGGGCATTCGTCGTTTTGTTATTCTGCCTTTACTGGTGAATATCCTGTTGATGGGCGGCGCATTCTGGTGGTTATTTAGCCAACTCGATAGCTGGATCCCTGCGCTAATGAGCCACGTACCTGACTGGCTTCAATGGCTCAGCTATTTGCTGTGGCCGATCGTTACCATTTCCGTACTGTTAGTGTTCGGCTACCTGTTCTCCACCGTCGCCAACTGGATTGCCGCACCGTTTAACGGCTTGTTGGCGGAGCAACTTGAAGCGCGCTTAACGGGCGCAACGCCACCCGACACTGGCGTTCTCGGCATCATGAAAGACGTTCCTCGCATTATGAAACGTGAATGGCAAAAGCTGGCGTGGTATCTCCCGCGCGCCTTCGTGTTGCTGATCCTCTATTTTATTCCGGGCATTGGACAGACCGTCGCCCCGGTGCTGTGGTTCCTGTTCAGCGCGTGGATGTTGGCCATCCAGTACTGTGATTATCCGTTTGATAACCACAAGGTGCCTTTTAAGGAGATGCGCGTCGCGCTGCGCACGCGTAAGGTGACCAATATGCAGTTTGGCGCGTTGACCAGTCTGTTCACCATGATCCCGGTACTCAATCTGTTCATTATGCCGGTTGCGGTTTGTGGCGCCACGGCGATGTGGGTAGACTGCTATCGTGCTAAGCATGCGTTATGGAAGTAATGCAAAAATGTGTAAAAGCGGGCTGGCTTATGTCCGCTCTTATTCCATACTGCAAGGCATTATTTCCCATCAGCATATAGATATGCGATTTCCTTACTTCCCCATACTTTCTCAACAGGTATGCTGAAGCGGTATCCCAATTTCATACAGTTAAGGACAGGCCATGAGTAAGATTTTTGAAGACAACTCGCTGACTATCGGTCATACGCCGCTGGTTCGACTGAACCGTATCGGTAACGGACGCATTCTGGCGAAGGTGGAATCACGTAACCCGAGCTTTAGCGTTAAATGCCGTATCGGTGCCAATATGATTTGGGATGCCGAAAAACGTGGGGTACTGAAACCGGGCGTTGAACTGGTAGAACCGACCAGCGGCAATACCGGCATCGCGCTGGCCTACGTAGCCGCCGCTCGTGGTTACAAACTGACGTTAACCATGCCGGAAACCATGAGCATTGAGCGCCGCAAGCTGTTAAAAGCGCTGGGCGCGAATCTGGTGCTGACCGAAGGCGCAAAAGGGATGAAAGGCGCGATCCAAAAAGCGGAAGAAATTGTGGCCAGCGATCCAGAAAAATTCCTGCTGCTGCAGCAGTTCAGCAACCCGGCCAACCCGGAAATCCACGAAAAAACCACCGGGCCGGAAATCTGGGAAGATACCGATGGCCAGGTTGATGTCTTTATTTCCGGCGTCGGCACCGGCGGTACGTTGACTGGCGTGACCCGTTACATTAAAGGCACCAAAGGTAAAACGGACCTGATCACCGTCGCGGTAGAACCGACCGACTCCCCTGTCATCACCCAGGCCCTGGCGGGTGAAGAACTCAAACCGGGTCCGCATAAAATTCAGGGTATCGGCGCAGGCTTCATTCCAGGTAACCTTGATCTGAAGCTTATCGATAAAGTCGTTACCATCACCAATGATGAAGCTATCTCTACCGCACGTCGCCTGATGGAAGAAGAAGGTATTCTGGCGGGGATCTCTTCCGGTGCTGCGGTTGCTGCCGCGCTCAAGCTCCAGGAAGATGAAACCTTTACCAATAAGAATATAGTGGTTATTCTACCGTCATCGGGTGAGCGTTATCTGAGCACTGCACTGTTTGCCGATCTCTTCACTGAGAAAGAACTGCAACAGTAATGCCAGCATGTTAAAAACGCGTAAAAAAGCACCCTTTTGGGTGCTTTTTTGTGGCCTGCTTCAAAGTTTCAACTCTCCTGGCATTGATTCAACCCGCCGGAACTGGTATTTAACCAAGCTAATTATTTTGATGCGCGAAATTAATCGTTACAGGAAAAGCGCTAGCTGAATCGATTTTATGATTTGGTTCAACTCTTCCTTTCGCTGCATAATGTTTAATGACGAACGAAACGTCAGCGGCAAGAAGTTGCCAACAACGGATTGTACCGAACTCCTTTTGTGTCGCGTCCAGTTTACGCCGATGCTAACAATACAGGCTAAAGTTGAACCGCCAGGCTAGACTTTAGTTCCACAACACTAAACCTATAAGTTGGGGAAATATAATGTTCCAGCAAGAAGTTACCATTACCGCTCCGAACGGTCTGCATACCCGCCCTGCTGCTCAGTTTGTTAAAGAAGCGAAAGGCTTCACTTCTGAGATCACTGTGACCTCCAACGGCAAAAGCGCTAGCGCCAAAAGCCTGTTTAAACTGCAGACTCTGGGCCTGACTCAGGGTACCGTTGTCACCCTGTCCGCAGAAGGTGAAGACGAGCAGAAAGCAGTTGAGCATCTGGTAAAACTGATGGCTGAACTCGAGTAAGTTCAACGAGTTCTTTTAAATATCAGTCACAAGTAAGGTAGGGTTATGATTTCAGGCATTTTAGCATCCCCGGGTATCGCTTTCGGCAAAGCATTGCTGCTGAAAGAAGACGAAATCGTCATTGACCGGAAAAAAATTTCTGCCGACAAGGTTGATCAGGAAGTTGAACGTTTTCTGAGCGGTCGTGCCAAGGCATCTGCGCAACTGGAAGCGATCAAAACCAAAGCTGGTGAAACGTTCGGTGAAGAAAAAGAAGCCATCTTTGAAGGGCATATCATGCTGCTCGAAGATGAGGAGCTGGAGCAGGAAATCATAGCCCTGATTAAAGATAAGCACATGACGGCTGATGCAGCTGCGCATGAAGTTATCGAAGGTCAGGCCACAGCCCTGGAAGAGCTGGATGATGAATACCTGAAAGAACGTGCGGCTGACGTACGTGACATCGGTAAACGCCTGCTGCGTAACATTCTGGGTCTGGCGATCATCGACCTGAGCGCGATTCAGGAAGAAGTTATCCTGGTTGCCGCAGACCTGACCCCGTCAGAAACCGCACAGCTGAACCTGAACAAGGTGCAGGGTTTCATCACTGACGCGGGTGGACGTACTTCCCACACCTCCATCATGGCGCGTTCTCTGGAACTGCCTGCCATCGTCGGTACGGGTAGCGTCACCTCTCAGGTGAAAAACGACGATTATCTGATTCTGGATGCCGTAAACAACCAGGTTTACGTCAATCCGACCAACGACGTTATCGAGCAACTGCGTGCCGTTCAGGAGCAGGTAGCGACCGAGAAAGCGGAACTCGCAAAACTGAAAGATCTGCCGGCGATCACGCTGGACGGACATCAGGTTGAAGTTTGCGCCAACATCGGTACCGTGCGTGACGTTGAAGGCGCTGAGCGTAACGGCGCTGAAGGTGTTGGTCTGTACCGCACCGAATTCCTGTTCATGGACCGTGAATCGCTGCCGACTGAAGAAGAACAGTTCGCTGCGTATAAAGCCGTGGCTGAAGCCTGTGGCTCTCAGGCGGTCATCGTCCGTACCATGGACATCGGCGGCGATAAAGAGCTGCCGTACATGAACTTCCCGAAAGAAGAGAACCCGTTCCTGGGCTGGCGCGCCGTACGTATCGCCATGGATCGTAAAGAGATCCTGCGTGACCAGGTTCGCGCTATCCTGCGTGCCTCTGCTTTCGGTAAACTGCGCATCATGTTCCCGATGATCATCTCTGTTGAAGAAGTGCGCGCGCTGCGCAAAGAGATCGAAATCTACAAACAGGAACTGCGCGACGAAGGTAAAGCTTTTGACGAAAGCATTGAGATTGGCGTGATGGTGGAAACACCGGCTGCGGCAACAATTGCGCGTCATTTAGCCAAAGAAGTTGATTTCTTTAGTATCGGCACCAATGATTTAACGCAGTACACCCTGGCAGTTGACCGTGGTAATGATATGATTTCACACCTTTACCAACCGATGTCGCCATCTGTGCTGACGCTGATCAAGCAAGTTATTGATGCTTCTCATGCTGAAGGCAAATGGACTGGCATGTGTGGTGAGCTTGCAGGCGACGAACGTGCTACACTTCTGTTGCTGGGGATGGGTCTGGACGAATTCTCTATGAGCGCCATTTCTATCCCGCGCATTAAGAAGATTATCCGTAACACGAACTTCGAAGATGCGAAGGTGTTAGCAGAGCAGGCTCTTGCTCAACCGACAACGGACGAGTTAATGACGCTGGTTAACAAGTTCATTGAAGAAAAAACAATCTGCTAATCCACGAGATGCGGCCCAATTTACTGCTTAGGAGAAGATCATGGGTTTGTTCGATAAACTGAAATCTCTGGTTTCTGATGATAAGAAAGACACCGGAACTATTGAGATTGTTGCTCCGCTCTCTGGCGAGATCGTCAACATCGAAGACGTGCCGGATGTAGTTTTTGCTGAAAAAATCGTTGGTGATGGCATCGCTATCAAACCAACCGGTAATAAAATGGTCGCCCCTGTTGATGGCACCATCGGCAAAATCTTTGAAACCAACCACGCTTTCTCTATCGAATCCGACAGCGGCATTGAGCTGTTTGTTCACTTCGGTATTGATACCGTTGAACTGAAAGGCGAAGGCTTCAAGCGTATCGCTGAAGAAGGTCAGCGCGTTAAAGTGGGCGACCCGGTTATTGAATTCGATCTGCCGCTGCTGGAAGAAAAAGCCAAGTCGACCCTGACTCCGGTTGTTATCTCCAACATGGACGAAATCAAAGAACTGATCAAACTGTCCGGTAGCGTGACCGTGGGTGAAACTCCGGTAATCCGCATCAAGAAGTAATTCTTGCCGCAGAGAAGAATGGCGCCAGATGGCGCCATTTTTTTATCTAACGGATGGCGGCGTTAAATTTGTGAGGTCATCGGCCGGTAACACGCCTCGCGCATCAGGATTTTCATCCCTTCCGGTCCGCTTTCCAGCATCCGCCTTTCGGAATCAGACACCAGCAGTTCACAATCATACCCACCCGCAATACCAAACATCGCCCGCGCTATACAAATGTCTTCCAGCGCCTCTGTGCCGCTGGTATCAAAATGCCCGACTAAACGTCCATGCTGACGAACCACCAGCCGATAACTTTTCATCGCGCCTCCCCTGCCGGTGGCAGAATTAATTCATCACAACCGCACTGATGCGTCCAGCTCATGACGTCCAGCACGCGCTGCGCGGCATCGTATGCTGCCGTAGTCAGCGCTTTCCCCAGCACAATGCCGCTCACCAGTTCAGCACAGAACAGATCGCCGGTGCCTTTTAAATCCGTCTTCACCCGCGGGTGAGCGAACACCTTAACCGTTTCAGCCGTCACTACCGCCACATTAATATTCTCTTCGCTATCTCCCGGCGCGCTGGTGATCACCACCCATTTCAGCGTGTCGCTAAGCAGAGATTTTGCCGCTGCGATTGCTTCATCAAGCGTACGACACGGCTTTCCGCTCAGCATTTGCAGCTCGAATACGTTCGGCGTCAGCCCCTGCGCCAGCGGCAGCAGATGCTGACGATAAGCCTCCGGGATTTCGGCTTTAACATACATACCGCTATCCGTATCGCCAATCACGGGGTCAACCAAAATGCACAGGTCCGGATGCGTGTCCCGAACGGTTTCCAGCCATTGTGCCAGCAAGGCGATTTGCTCCGCGCTGCCCATGTATCCTGTCGTCACCGCCTTTAGCTCGCGTAAGGCATCACGTTCGCTTAAGGCGCGCAGATAGCCGCTAAACCAGTCGGGCGGAATAACGCCGCCGTAAAAAGTTTCATAATGCGGGGTGTTACTGAACAGTACCGTGGGTACTGCCGTCACGCGTAATCCCTGCGCTTTAATGGCCGGCACAGCGATGCTGTTGCCTACGCTGCCATATACCACCTGTGACTGGACGGCGACGATATCGGTCTGTAATGCCCGATGTTTGTCGTCGAAGAGCACTGACTGAATATCACTCTCCTGCTCCATTAATTTCTCCTCTCGCTGGACAGCGCGCTTACGCCTCATTATTATCGTCATATGCTAAAATTCATTTTGTCATAGGTCAATAATGATCGACGGAAAAACCGCTAACGAAATTTTTGACAGTATCCGTCAACATGTCGCTACAGGCACACTGGTAGCGGGAGAAACGTTGCCGCCAGTGCGGGAACTGGCAACGGAATTAAACGTGAACCGCAATACTGTCGCGGCGGCTTACAAACGTCTGGTCACCTCCGGGTTGGCACAGAGTCTGGGACGCAACGGCACCGTGATTAAGGGGATTACTGCCCCCGTTGCGCTGGAAGGTGGGAACCCAGATACCCCACTAATCGATCTTTCCGGCGGTAACCCAGCCCCCTCACGGCTTCCTGACCTGAGTAGTTATTTCGCGAAGATAAATAAGAATCCGCGCTTGTACGGCGATGCCGCTGTATCACCTGGACTTAAGGTATGGGCATCACAATGGATGCAAAATGCCATGCCCGGCGAAGGTGAAATTGATATCACCAGTGGCGCCATTGACGCTATCGAGCGGCTGCTGTGCGCCCATTTGCTGCCCGGCGATAGCGTGGTTGTAGAAGACCCGTGCTTTTTAAGCAGCATCAACATGCTGCGTTATGCCGGATTCTCCGCCAGTCCAGCCAACGTTGACCACGAAGGCATGCTGCCGAACCAACTGGAACTCGCACTACAGAAAGGCGCGCGGGCGGTGATTCTGACGCCGCGCGCGCATAACCCGACAGGATGCAGTCTGAGCGCATCCCGCGCGGCGCAATTGCAGGAAATCCTGGCCCGCTATCCGCAGACGCTGGTGATTGTCGACGACCACTTTGCGCTGCTGTCCGCTTGCCGCTGGTATCCGGTGATTGCGCAGAAAACCACGCACTGGGCGATTGTCCGTTCGATGTCGAAAACTTTAGGCCCGGATTTACGCCTGGCTATCGTCGCCAGCGATCCCGTCACTTCCGGGAAACTGCGTTTACGGCTCAACTCCGGCAGTCAGTGGGTCAGCCATCTGCTGCAGGATTTAGCCTGCGCCTGCCTGAGTGACGAGACATATCAACACACGCTGGCGCAAACGCAGCAGTTTTACGCCGTCCAGCAGCAAAAGCTAAATTCAGCTCTGCGCCAATATGGTATTGAACTGCCCGTCGGGGATGGTCTGAATCTGTGGTTACCGCTGGCAGATCACAGTCAGGCGATCGCTTTTGCGCTGGCAAAGTCCGGCTGGCTGGTACGCGAAGGCGAAGTGTTCGGCGTCAATACGCCTGCACATGGTTTACGCATTACGCTGTCAACATTAGAAGACAGCGACATTGATAAGCTGGCGGCTGATATTCATCAGGCGCTCAAGCGCTAACAGGAGAGAAAAAGTGCGAGTTCATTTTGTTATTCATGAGTCTTTTGAATCTGCTGGCGCGTACCTGCCGTGGGCCGAATCGCGCGGCTATACCATCACCTGGTCACGCGTATACGCTGGAGAAACGGTTCCCGCCAATGCCGATGGTTTCGATATGCTCGTCGTCTTTGGCGGCCCGCAGTCGCCCCGCACCACGCAGGCAGAGTGCCCATACTTTGACGCTCAGGCCGAGCAGCATCTGATCAACCAGGCGATTACGGCACGAAAAATCGTGGTGGGGATCTGTTTGGGCTCGCAGTTAATTGGCGAAGCGCTGGGCGCGAAGGTGTGTCAAAGCCCGGAAAAAGAGATTGGCCACTATCCAATCACCCTTACCGAATCAGGCCAACAGCACCCGTTATTCAGCCATTTCGGCTCACCGCTTATCGTCGGTCACTGGCACAACGACATGCCAGGGTTAACCGACCAGGCGATAATTCTGGCCGCAAGCGAGGGCTGCCCGCGACAAATCGTGCAATACGGTAATTTCGTCTATGGTTTCCAGTGCCATATGGAGTTCACAGCTGATGCGATTGAAGGATTAATTCAGCACTCAGAGCAAGAGCTGGCCGAAGCTGAAGGGAAACGCTTCATCCGCCCGGTTGAAGAGATGCGCGCCTGGGACTACCAGCAGATGAATGAGAAGCTGTGGCAATTCCTGGATAAGCTGGTGCAAAAACGTAACGAGTAATCATCCCTGGCCGGATAAAACATTATCCGGCCATTGTGCCTGGCGGTTGCCTGATGGCGCTACGCTTATCAGGCCAACAAGTTAAATTCCCAGCCCCTGATTAAAGTGCTCTTCACCAAAGACGCCGGTCGAAAGGTAGCGATCGCCGCGATCGCAGATGATCGCCACAACTACCGCGCCGGGCGTGGCACGTGCGACGCGTAACGCGCCCGCTACCGCGCCGCCAGAGCTGACACCGCAGAAAATTCCTTCACGCACGGCCAGTTCACGCATGGTGTTTTCGGCATCATTCTGATGAATATCCAGCACCTCATCCACCAGCGAGGCGTTAAAAATGCCCGGCATATATTCCGCAGGCCAGCGGCGAATTCCCGGAATACTGCTGCCCTCTTCCGGCTGCAGGCCAACGATAGTGACCGCTTTTTCCTGCTCACGTAAAAAACGCGACACGCCGGTAATGGTACCGGTCGTCCCCATACTGGAGACAAAATGGGTGATGCGACCTGACGTCTGCTGCCAGATTTCGGGTCCGGTGGTGGTGTAGTGCGCATACGGGTTATCGGGATTATTAAACTGATCGAGCAGTTTACCTTCTCCGCGCTCAGACATAGCGAGGGCTAAATCGCGCGCCCCTTCCATCCCCTGTTCTTTAGTGACCAGAATCAGCTCCGCGCCATAGGCACGCATTGCCGCCCGCCGTTCCTGGCTCATGTTGTCCGGCATCAGCAGCTTCATGCGGTAGCCCTTCAGCGCGGCGATCATCGCCAGCGCGATGCCAGTATTGCCGCTGGTGGCCTCAATCAATACGTCACCCGGCTTAATTTCCCCACGCTTTTCCGCTTCAACAATCATCGACAGCGCCGCCCGGTCTTTCACCGAACCCGCAGGATTATTCCCTTCCAGCTTGACCCAAATTTCGCTGCCGTTATCCGGCGCCAGGCGTTGTAATTTCACCAGAGGCGTATTGCCAATTGTTTGTTCTAATGTGTTCACGTTTTCAGCTCGTAAAAAAGCCCGGTAAGCGTAGCGCCACCGGGCGATAACTATGCAAATTAACCTATCAGGCTGATTGCGCCAGGGCAAGTTCCTCTTCACGCGTTTCAATACGCTGGTCGCCGTTATACAAACGTGCATTTTGCAGTCCAACAAACAGCCGTTCACCGCGGCTCGGGGAATCATCGCCCTGCATGATGACCGTCAGCGGTTCGTTGTACCACCCGAGGGGTTGTACAACTAATTGGGTGTAGTGCCCTTTCGGACTGGCTTCCAGCACCTGAACCGGCAGCGGCGAATCCAGGCTGGTACGGCGGCTCACATCCACTTCCCATGGACGCAGGAACAGATCGACCGGTCCCTGATAGCCAGGCGTATAGCCCAACGGCCAACGGTGTGCGCCCACGTGGAATTGCCCACCGCGAATCGTCCCCTGCAGGCGGTTAACCTCGCCCATAAACTCCAGCACAAAACGGGTAGCCGGTTCTCGCCAGACCTGATCCGGCGCGTCGGCCTGTTCGATATGACCCTGGCTCATCACCACCACCCGGTCTGCAACTTCCGTCGCTTCTTCCTGATCGTGGGTAACAAACACGCTGGTAAACTTCAGCTCCTCATGCAGTTGACGCAGCCAACGGCGCAGTTCTTTACGCACCTGAGCATCGAGCGCGCCAAACGGCTCGTCGAGTAGCAGGATCTGCGGTTCTACCGCCAGGGCACGCGCTAATGCCACACGCTGCTTTTGCCCACCGGAAAGCTGTGCCGGGAAACGATCCGCCAGATGAGCCAATTGCACCATCTCCAGCAGTTTGGTCACTTTGGCTTTGATCGCCGCCGCATTAGGACGCTCACGCCGTGGCAGAACTGTCAGACCAAAGGCGATATTGTCGAATACCGTCATATGACGAAATAGCGCATAGTGCTGGAACACAAACCCCACTTTACGATCGCGCGCATGCAGACGGCTGACGTCGGTGCCGTGAAAACGAATATGCCCGCTGGACTGATGCTCCAGCCCGGCAATGATACGCAGCAGCGTAGTTTTGCCCGAACCGGATGGCCCCAGCAGAGCAACCATTTGACCTGAAGGAATATCCAGCGAGATATCGTTCAGCACCTGGGTGCGACCAAAAGACTTCTTAATATTGGCAATCTCAATGCTCATGATTTTCCTCCTGCTGCGCGCGTTTCTCCTGGTTCTCCAGACGCCATTGCAACATGCTCTTCAAAAACAGGGTAATAATCGCCATCAGCGTCAACAGCGCGGCGGCGGTAAAGGAGCCAACGGCGTTATAGTCCTGCTCCAGTAATTCAATCTGTAGTGGTAAAGATAAGGTTTCGCCGCGAATCGAGCCGGAAACCACCGACACCGCGCCGAATTCGCCTATCGCACGGGCATTAGTCAGCACCACGCCATACAGCAACGCCCAACGGATATTCGGCAGCGTGACGCGGCGGAACATCTGCCAGCCGGAGGCACCAAGCAAAATCGCCGCTTCGTCTTCATTGCTGCCCTGACTTAGCATCACCGGTACCAGCTCGCGCACCACAAACGGACAGGTCACGAACACCGTCACCAGTACCATTCCCGGCCAGGAGAACATAATTTGCAGGTTGTGCTCATCCAGCCAACCACCCAGCGGGCCGTTAGAACCGTAAAACAACAGATAGATCAGACCAGCGACCACTGGCGAGACGGCAAAGGGAATATCCAACAGCGTCAGCAACAACTGGCGTCCAGGGAAGTTGAAGCGAGTCACCAGCCAGGCCAGCAATACGCCGAACACCAGATTCACCGGCACCGCAATCAGCGCAATTAGCACCGTCAGCCAAATGGCATGCAGCATATCCGGGTCAGCCAGGTTCTGTAGCACCGGCATTAATCCCTTGCTGAACGCCTGCACGAAGATATAAATCATCGGCACCAGCAAAATAAAGGCCGATACCAACATGCCCGTGCCGATCAGAAACCATTTACCCCAGTTAATGCGGGGTGCGTCATAGCGTTTCAATTGGGTAATGTCTGCCATTAGTGACCTACCACGCGTCGACCAAAGCGACTTTGCAGGGTGTTAATTGAAAACAGTAGCAGCAACGACGCCCCGAGGATCACAGAAGCAATCGCGCTGGCAGCCGGGTAGTCAAACTCCTGCAAGCGAACAAAAATCATCAGCGAGGTCACTTCTGTTTTCCATGCGATGTTCCCGGCGATAAAAATAACCGCGCCAAACTCACCGAGGCTTCGGGTAAACGAGAGCGCTACGCCCGCCACCAGCGCAGGAGACAGCTCTGGCAACACCACTTTACGAAAACTCTGCCAGCGCGTGGCGCCAAGCGTTTCCGCCGCTTCTTCATACTCCGGGCCTAACTCTTCCAGCACCGGCTGTACGGTGCGCACGACAAACGGAATGCTGGTAAAGGCCATCGCCACCGCGATGCCCAGCCAGGTGTAGGTCACCTTAATATCCAGCTTTGCCAGCCATTCGCCGTAGAAGCCATTGACTGAAAACAGCGACGCCAGCGTCAGGCCAGCTACCGCCGTAGGCAGCGCAAATGGCAGATCCATCAGCGCATCCAACAGCGTACGGCCCGGAAAGCGATAGCGGGTTAAGATCCACGCCATCAGCAGACCGAACACGCCGTTAAAAATCGATGCCACAAACGCCGACAGCAGCGTCACTTTATAAGCCGCTACCACCTGCGGATTGGTAATCACTTCCCAATACTGCGCCCAGCTCATTTGCGCCAGTTGCATGACCAGCGCGCTAAGCGGCAGCAGCAATATCAGGCAAACGAACAGTAAGCTGGTGCCCAGGCTTAAGGTAAAGCCGGGCAGCACGCGTCGGGAGGAAACAGCAAACATTTACTTACGCCCCGCCGCCAACAGTTTGTCCAGCTCGCCGCCGCTGACAAAGTGCGTTTTCATCACCTCAGGCCACGTGCCAAACTTGTCTTCCACGCGGAACAGTTCGGTTTGCGGGAATTTATCTTTCAGCTTGTCCATCACCTGCGGGTTGTTCACGCGGTAGTAGAAATCGGTAATGATGGTTTGCGCCTGTGGGCTGTACAGCCAGTTCAGGTACGCTTTCGCCGCTTTTTCAGTACCGTTGGCCTGCACATTTTTATCGACCCAGGCTACCGGGAATTCCGCCAGAATGTTGACCTTCGGTACCACCACTTCGAAGCCCTGATCTTCATACTGTTTACGGATGTTGTTCACTTCCGATTCAAATGTGATCAGCACATCACCCAGACCGCGTTCAACAAAGGTGGTCGTTGCACCGCGACCGCCGGTATCAAACACTTCGACATTTTTCAGGAACTGGGTCATAAATTGTTCGGTTTTGGCTTTATCGCCGCCGTCAGCTTTGTCCGCCGCGCCCCATGCCGCTAAATAGGTGTAACGCGCATTTCCGGAGGTTTTCGGGTTCGGGAAAATCAGCTTCACGTCCGGGCGAACCAAATCGTTCCATTCGTGGATATTCTTCGGGTTACCCTTACGCACTAAAAACGCCATGGTGGAATAGAATGGCGAGCTGTTATTCGGCAGGCGGCTTTGCCAATCGGCGGAGATCAGTTTGCCTTTATCGTGCAGGATCTGCACATCGGTGACCTGGTTATAGGTCACAACGTCAGCTTTCAGTCCCTGCAAAATCGCCAGCGCCTGTTTTGATGACCCGGCATGAGATTGTTTAATCGTCAGTTTATCGCCACCGTTATCTTTCGCCCATTGCTGTTCAAACGACGGGTTAAGGGCGGCAAACAGCTCGCGGGAGACATCGTATGAACTGTTCAGCAGTTCCGTTGCCTGCGCCTGCCCCACCAGCAACAGCATTGCTGCCAGCGTCAGGGTTCTTTTTTTCAGTAAGTTAACGGCCATTGCGCACCCTTATAAATTTAATGACTTTCTTATGGTCATCATATTTATAACCAGTGCTAAAGGAGTAACGGTTTTATATACCGTTTGATGATTTGAAAGTTGAAAAGAGAATAAGGGGTACCTCCTCCCCATCGCGCGGGGAGGAGACCGGCATCAATCAGACGCCAACGCTTACGCTTTCAGGCAAAGTGCTGCCGCCATCAATGACGTTTTGCGTGCCAGTTAAATAACTGGACTCATCCGAGGCGAGAAACGCGGCCAGTTCGCCGACTTCAAGCGGACAGGCCAGACGACGCATTGGAATCGCTTTCGCCATTTCAGTTAATACAGATTCCGGATCGTCAGGATTGGACTGACGCGCGATATTTTCCGCCATCGGCGTACGAACATAGCCAGGGCAAATGGCGTTCACGCGAATGCCGGACTGCGCATATTCCACCGCCAGCGATTTGGTTAAGCCGATAATCGCCGCTTTTGACATTGCGTAGGCCGTTTCGCCCGGATCGGCCACCATATCGCCAGTGACTGAGGACATCATCACGATGCGCCCGTCTTTGCGCTCAATCATCTCCGGCAGTACGGCTTTCGTTACGTTCCAGACGCCTTTGATATTGATATCAATATGGAAGTCGCGATCGTCATCGCTCATCTCAAGGAAGTTACCGAGGCGACATACGCCGGCGTTGTTGACCAGAATATCGATTTTGCCTTCAACCTTCTTCGCGCGTTTCACCGCTTCCGTGACTGAAGCAAAATCTCTGACATCCGCGTGAACCGCCGTGCAGCGGTGACCGCGTCCAGCCAGCTCATCCGCCAGTTTTTCAATCTCATCGGAGATATCCAGCAGGATTAAGTTCGCGCCATGGCGGGCAAACGTTCTGGCGATCCCTTCGCCAATACCCTGAGATGCGCCCGTAATCAATGCTGTTTTGCCCGTGAGTTTTCCCATTTCAATATTCTCCTTTTGAATATGAAGCCTTCGCTTCATTCACGCAGAAGATACAGCAATAACAAATCGGTGCTGCGAAACGGCTCACTAATCAGTCCGGTCAATGAAAAAATATCGTCAACGCGCTTGTTTTTCGTTCGCTGACGCAACCGTTATGCGAACAGGCGGCTTTGTCTGATCAACTTTTGCTGGCCCTAGTAGTTTATCCGGCGTGCAGTCACGAATGATTTTGCCCCCTTTCATGACCAGCACACGATCGAAATACTTCAGCAAATAACGACGGTGCGTCACCATTATCAGTGTCTTACCGCTGATAAAGTGATCGAGATGATCGAAAATTCGCTGTTCGGTCATTTCATCCATATTCGAGGTTGGCTCATCCCATAAGTAAATCTGAGCATCGCTACTCAAACTACGCGCTAATAACAGCTGCTGGTTTTGCCCTGAGGATAAGTTACGCGCCATAAACATCACTGGGTAACGCAGCCCCATGGGATGCTGGAGCACAAAGGTACAGTTCGCCAGATTAAGCGCCTCGATCACCTTCTTGCGGTTGTCGCAATCTTTAAGGGCAAAGTTACTTTCAATGCTGCCGGTAAACAACGTGTCGTTATTGGTCACCATACTGATAAAGCGGCTGAAAAAGTTCTGCGCCAGATGTCGGGTATTGTAGCCATCGTACATAATACTGCCCTCAGTCGGTGGACAGTAGCCAGAGAGCAGGGAAACCAGCGAGCTTTTCCCGGAACCACATTCACCAATAATTGCCACCCGCTGCCCATGAGGAATATCCAGCGTCAGCGTATCCAGCGCTTTTGGTAATTGCGGATCGTACTGATAGCTCAGGGCGCGTAGAGAGATATCACCGCGCACGTTAACAATCGATTGCAGCAATTTTTGCTCATGTTCCTGCCCTGCCGGCATAAACATTTTCATTAAATCCGTAATGGTTTTATTGGTCGTAAAAATAGTAGAGAGCGTTGATGATAACCCCGAGATGATCCCCGACATCCGCCCGGAGACAATAACGGAAGAGACAATCGCCCCCGTGGTGATTTCACCTTTGATGACCAGGAAAAAAGCGAAAACCATCAGCAGGATCTGGTTCAGGTTCGACATCGCGCTAAGCGCAGACTGATAATAGACCCCAGCCTTACGCAACTTTAAGCTAAGCCATGACTGATTGTTACTGCTATTAACCCAATCAAGCATCAGGTTTTTGTTGTTTAAGGTATGGATGGTACGTAGGGAATAGAGTAATTCAGTAATGAAAACGTTACGGTTTGACTGGCTCTCCTTCATTTTATCCATCAGCACTTCCGTATACTTGAAGTATCCCCACGCCAACAGTAGCGACACCATCATCATCATCACGGGCACTAACACCAGGGCACCGAGATTAATGTAAATAATCACACAAAAAATAATAAATACCGGAATATCCGACACGCGCTGGAAAACGGAATTTAACAGCACGGGCTTTATTTTTTGAAATTCTGTCCACAGAACAAACACGGAGGACATAGAGCTGCTTTTGGTGGTGTTGTAGATCAATGCCTCCACAAAAGAGACATCAATATTGACATCCTCCTGGCGCGAGACAATCGACTGATAGATATCTTTCGAGGATCGCAGTAAAAATTCAAAGACGATAAATACCAGTACGATACCCACCACCCCAAACAGAGAGGCGGTCGATGACCCCGGTACAAGCTTATCGTAGTAAATGTTACTGAAAACCGGGATAGTCAGGGCAAACAAGGCCATAAACAGCGAGGTAAAAAAATACTTACTGTAAAAAACTTTATTATTTTGCAGTCCGGATTTTAATATCGAGCTGATTTTTATTGATTCAGTCATCCCGCTTAAAGGCTGGATCAGAAAGACCGAAATCGTCTGGATGTTTTCTCTGGCGCACGCAACGACACCCAACTCGTTGTTACGCTTGACCAGCTGTAGCCCCCCTTCCTGGCACCCGACACACACCATCCATTGCATGTCGGAGGTTAATATAATCAGCGGCATATTTTCATTCAGCAAATCGTCGGGGCGCGAGAATTTCACCTCGTGGATCATCAGACCTAATGATAGAAAATAGTTTTTAATCTGCGCTTCATGGTTCGGATCGTTTTTATCATATTGCGACAGCGTGACCGGTATTTTTGCTTCATCTATTTCGATACGTGAGTCGTGGTTTTTGGCGATGTATTGCATAACGCCAGCCAGGCCTAAATCATATAGCGTAAAATCATTCATAGAATTTGCACTCATTCCCCCGCACGTCCTGTACGGGGGAAACGGTTATTTATTGATGGTGATGTTGCTGATCGTCCTGATTATCTTCGACGCTCTGGCTAATGCTCATCACTTGTGCCGCGAAGCTGGCTGCTTCATGCGAAGAGGATTGATCCGCTGCAGAATGCGGCGCGTCACTTTCATCGCTGCGGGCGTCGTCCATGCCTGCAACGACGCTGCGGCTACTGGTATCCACCGTAAAGGCGATATCCTGACGTTCGCTATTCCCGGCACTGTCCTGCGTGCGCAACACCAGAGAATGTGGGCCATCCTCCAGCGCCACAGGCACGTCGAACTGCGTAGAGCCAGACGGCGAAGGCACCAGCGGATGCGTGACACCGTCCAGTTCAACGCTGGCATGGGTAATGCTGGCGTCCAGGTTGAACTCAAAGACCGGATGCGACGACTCCACTTCTATGGTATCCCAGGTGTCCTGCTCGCTACTGTACAGACTGCTGCGTAGCGACACCGGGTCATCGGTTCCAACATCCACATCGTGCGTCACGGTGCTGGTGTTATCCGCCACGTCGGTAATGGTGAAGGTAAGCTGATGCTCGCCCTGCGCCACATCCTCAAGCTGGAGATTCCAGTTACCGTCTTTATCCACGTTTGCCGTCAGCACATCGCCATTATCCAGTGAAACGCTAACCAGGGCTCCCGCTTCGCCATGCCCGCTAAACGATAAGGTTGACTCATCGGTCTGCCACGTTTCTTCCTGGCTACTCGTACCATCGAAAGTCACATCAAAATTATCGACATGGGTATCGACCGTGAACTCAACCGACTGGCTGGCGGTATTACCTGCCGCATCGCTGACATTCACCACCAACGTCCAGGTGCCTTCAGCCAGCGCCTCTTCAGGTGTCCAGATCCAGTGGCCTGATTCATCCTGCGTGGCGCTGTGGGTTTCGCCGTTTATGGTCACCGTTACGGTAGTTGCATCAGGATCGATGTTACTCAGGATAAACGTTGGGGTGTCGTCCTTAGTAATGTTGTCCCCTGAGGCACCGCTATCGCTGCCCGCATCCAGGGAAACTGTCGGCGTGCTGACCGTGGTGTCGATGGTGTAATCCAGGGACGCATCCGTGCTATTACCCGCCGCATCGGTCACGGTCACCACTAACGTTCCGCTGCCGTCCGCCAGCGGGGTGTCCGGCGTATACGTCCAGTTACCCTGCTCATCCTTGGTTGCGCTGTGCGTTTCACCGTTCAGCGTCACCATCACTGACGTGGCGTCCGGGTCGATATTACTCAGGATAAAGGTTGGCGTCGTATCCTTCGTCAGATTATCACCCACCGTACCACTATCGCTGCCCGCATCCAGGGCGATCGTCGGCGTGCTGATAGTGGTGTCGATGGTGTAATCCAGGGACGCATCCGCGCTATTGCCCGCCGCATCGGTCACGGTCACCACTAACGTTCCGCTGCCGTCCGCCAGCGGGGTGTCCGGCGTATACGTCCAGTTACCCTGCTCATCCTTGGTTGCGCTGTGCGTTTCACCGTTCAGCGTCACCATCACCGACGTGACGTCCGGGTCGATATTACTCAGGATAAAGGTTGGCGTCGTATCCCTGGTGATATTATCCCCTGCCGTTGCGGTGTCACTGTCCGTATCCATCATTACTGTTGGTGTGCTTAGCGTACTGTCAATGGTGAAATCCAGTGAAGATTCCGCAGTGTTACCTGCGCCATCCGTGACTTTCACCTTCAGGGTCCAACTACCGTCTGACAGCGCAGTTTCCGGCGTATACGTCCAGTTACCCTGCTCATCTTTGGTTGCGCTGTGCGTTTCGCCATTCAGCGTCACCATCACCGAAGTAACATCCGGGTCAATATTGCTCAGGATAAAGGTTGGCGTCGTCTCATTCGTCAGGTTGTCACCGACATCACCGGTATCGCTGCTGGCATCAAGAGCCACCGTCGGCGTACTGATACTAGTGTCGACGGTGAAATCCAGGCTGGACTGCTTAGTATTCCCTGCCGCATCGGTTACTTTCACCTCAACGGTCCAGTTACCGTCTGCCAGCGGGGTTTCCGGCGTATAGATCCAGTTACCCAAAGCGTCTTTGGTCAGGGTTTGCGTATTGCCGTTTAAGGTCACCTCTACCTTCGTCACATCAGCGTCAACGTTAGTCACGACAAACGTCGGTTTAACGGTTTGCGTGATGTTATCGCCCACCGTGCTAGTATCGCTTGCCGCATCCATGGCGATGACCGGCGCGCTGAGCACAGTATCAATAGTAAAGCTAAAGGATTGCGTTGCGGTATTTCCTGCCGCATCCGTTGCGCTCACCTGAACGTCACATTCGCCGTCACTTAGCGGAGTTCCCCATGTTACGGTCCAGACGCCATCGCTGATCTTCGTTGCCTGCACCGTCGTTCCATCAATCGTTACGCTCACCGCAACGACATCCTTCTCGATGTTACTCAAAACCAGCGTCGGGGTTGAGTCATTGGTCAGGTTGTCGCCCAGCGCACCACCGTCTGAGGTTACATCCAGCGCCACGGCTGGCGTCGTGAACATCACATCAAGGTCGACAGGCACGCTGATATTGGTGGCAGAATCCTCTGCCTGAATGCTGACTTTACCGCCATCAGGATAGTTAATCGCGGTACTCCAACTGCCGGAGCTGTTGACATTAACTGTGGTGATAACGTTGCCGGACTCATCCTTGATAACAATGGTCGTTCCCGCTTCCGCCTTGCCTGAGAGGATCCACAGGTTCCCCTCTTCGTTCCAGGAAGAGATCTCTACCGTTGGCGTATTTGGCGCAACGCTATCGACCAGAATGTCATGGTTAATGGTTTGGGTATTGCCGGCAGTATCTTTAATGGTGAAGGTTAAGTTGCTGGTCCCTTCAGGCAACGCGCTGGCCTTGATGCTCCAGGTGCCATCGGCGGCAACTGTGGTGGTAGCCACCACCATCCCTGCCACCATCAGGGTGACAGTAGCCCCCGCCTCACCGACGCCATTAAAGACAGGCGTGCGGTTGTTAACTACCCATTTATCGGCCGAACTGTCTTTGTCGTCCTGCACGTTGGCGGTGAACTGGCTGATGGAGGTATCAATCACTATCGTGAAGGTTGAGACGGTACTGTCGTTCCCCGCGCGGTCTTCTGAACTCACCTGGACGGTCCATGTCGCATCGCTAAGCAACATAGGATTAACGTTTACGCTCCATTTTCCTGTACCGTCTGCCCAGACGTTGCTAACGGTCATTCCATTAATTTTGACAGTGACATAGCTGTTAGCCTCAGCCATACCGCTCAGCTTAATACCTGCAGAAATATCATTGATGTAAATCGTACCATCAACGGTGTGGTCAGCGACGCTCTCTCCGTTAATATTGTCCAGCGTGACGGGAGTATCGTTAACCGTATCGATCGTGAACTTCTGATCGCCAGTGGAGGCCGTATTGCCGGCGGCATCGGCAATATCAAAGCGGATGGTATGGCTACCGTCGTCCAGCGCTTGCGGAACGGTATATTGATAATTTCGCCCGGAGATCGTGATGGTTTCCACATACTTACCATCAATATAAACCTTGACGGGCTGACCCGTTTCACCGTTGATCTGGAACGTCGGCGTCGTTCGGGCGGTAACATAATCGTTAGAGTAGAGGCCACCATCAGGATTCATTTTATCCAGCTCAATCCAGGTGCTGGTATCGACCGTAACCAGAATGCGTGCCGACTCTGCGGTATTGCCCGCCGTATCTTCCGCCACTACGCGGATGGAATATTCACCGTCAGCCAATGTAGTCGGGTATTGCCACGTCCAGTTGCCTTCGGCATCCGCCGTTACCGTTGCGACCGTTTTTTCATCCACCAGAATAGAAATCGTCGCCCCCGGCTCTCCCGTACCATGGAAGGCAGGCGTATTGTCGCTGGTTATGTTGTCATCCAGCGAGCCTGAGTTAGATGCGTCATCCAGGTTGATGGTCGGATAATCGGTATGGCTATCCAGCGTGAAGACAAACGGATCGCTGGTCTGGCTGTTTCCGGCCACATCCGTGATCTGTACCGTCAGGCTGTACTCGCCATCATCATTGAGGATCAGCGGTACCGTCCAACTGCCATCAGCCGCTACGGTAACCTGGCCTGCCGCGACACCATTCAAATAGACGGTAATCGTAGCGCCGCTTTCACCGGTACCTGTGACACTCAGCGCTTTACTATTGGTCAGGTCCGGCAGCGTATCGACGCTAAAATTGTCAACCACGGTATCAATAACAACGGTAGTCGTTGCACTGGTTGCGGTATTGCCTGCCGCATCCGTCGACACCATTTTAATATCATAAGAACCGTCGGCGCTTTCCGGCATCGTCCAGCTCACTGTCCCTGCCGCATCGGCGGTTACCGTGGCAACTTTTTTGCCATTGACATAAACATCAACCGTCGCATTAGGATCGGTGACTGCCGTCAGGGTTGGCGTAGTCACTTTGGTGATGGCGTCCAGCGTGTCCGCACTGTTGGAATCACGACTCAGGACTACGTCAGTGATGCTATTTTGCGTATCGCGGGTAATATCGATATTTTTGGAGACGGTATTGCCAGCAGCATCGGTGGAAGTCACCACAAAGGTTTGCATCCCCTCCTGCAGCGTAATTTCCGTACTCCATGCACCATCGCTCTCCACGGCAATGGTAGCCAGAATCTCGCCCTGCGTATTGGCGATCGTAACGGTTGAGCCCGCTTCTGCGGTACCGTCAAGGTGAACGCTGGTTTTTTGGGTGATGTTGTCGGTATCGCTGGTGCCGGTATCATCCGTATCGCGTAAATCAACGGTCAGTGGCGCAATATAGGTATCGAGAACAAAACTCTCCGGGCCGAAGGTTTCTGTGTTACCCGCCACATCTGTTACCGAGAAGCTAATCTCATGCTCTCCGTCAGCGCCAATGTTTGTAATCGATGCCAGCCATTTACCATCACTGGCGGCGACCGTTTCCACCACTACACGACCGTCAATCATCACCTTGATATGCGCGCCGGCTTCAGAGATTCCGCTCACTACCGGGGTATTGGTGTTCAGATACCCTTCATCGTTTAATCCGTTAATATCCCAGTCAAGAGGAACCACATGCGTGTCAATGACCAGACTTGCAGGGTCAGATTTTACCTCCTCCCCGTTGTTCGGGTTAATGATGCTCACCTCTATGCTGTAGGTCCCTTCAGCCATTTCTGGCAGGTTAAAGTTGTAGCGTCCGGTTGAGTCCGTTGCCGCGGTACCAACCACCTCACCGTTAACATAAATCGTCACGGTGCTGCCCGGCAGCGATGTCCCGGTAATTGATGGCGTCGTATCATTAGTGACAAAGTCACCAATGGAACCGCTATCCGATGCGGTTTGTAGCTGCAGTGTCGGTGGATCGACGTCGATCAGCGGAATGATAAAGGCGAAGTTAGTGGCGTCAGAGACGTTACCCGCTTTGTCGGTCGCGACGACGCTAATAATATGATCGCCAGAGTTAATGGCGCTCGGCGGCGTCCATGACCATGTTCCGTTGCTGTCCGCCACTACACTGGCGACAGTAACGCCATCAATACTTATCACCAGCGTCGATCCTGCTTCCGCAGTACCGCTGAATTCTGGCGCCAGACTTAAGGCTTCATGGTTATTCCCGGGATCGGACTCGCTCAATGCAACACCCGGCGCGTTAACCACTGTATCGATAACAAAATCAATGTTGCTTGCCTGGGTGTTTCCGGCCTTATCGGTCGCGGTAACCGAGATGGTATAGTTGCCATCAGTCAAATCACCCAGCGTAATAGACCAGGTCCCGTCCGAGGCAGGAGAGATCGTTTGGGTCTGAATCGCATTACCGCTCTCATCCAGCACGGTCACCACCAGCGTTGCGTCTTTGTCCGTCAGACCGCCGAACGTAGGTGACGTATCTTTGGTGATTTTATCCGTCTGCGAAGAGCCTGTATCAGAAGAGGCCAGCAGCTCCACCGACAGCGCAACGTGTGTGTCGATGGTAAAATTCATGCTGCTTTCAGCGGTATTACCGGCTTTATCCGTAACGGTCACTTCTGCGGTGTAGTTACCATCCGCCAGATTGGCTGAGGTAACCGTCCATTCCCCAGCTTCATTTTGTGTCGCCGTATATTTCGCACCGTTTATAACAACAAACACGGTATCAACATCGTCCGGCACGCCGGAAACTATGAACGTCGGCTGCGTATCATTGGTTAACGAATCACTTGAGCTATCGCCAGAATCACTGGCGCTATCCATCGAAATGGTTGGCTGCGGGATCTGAGTGTCAATCGTAAAAGTCAGGGTCTCTGTCTGGTGGTTGCCCGCGACATCGACCATCTCCACGGTTGCGGTGTAAGTACCATCCGCTAGCATGTCAGCGGTATAAATCCACTCGCCCTGGGCGTTTTTCTCCAGCGTCTGCGTGTGCCCATTGAGCGTGACGGTGACGGAGGTGAGTTCCTCCGCCGCGCTAATCTGGATACGCGGCACTGAGACGTTAGTCAGGTTATCGGTGGTATTCTGCCCGGTATCATCCAGCAGCAGCACGGCAGGAGAGTCAACCACCGTATCAACGGTAAAGTTATAGGTTGTCGATGCGCTGTTACCCGCATTATCCGTAAAGGTCACGACCACGCTATATGCGCCATCCGCCAGGCTTTGCGGTACCTGCCAGCTCGTTGTCGACGGATCCAGTGACAGCGTCGTGTCACCAAGAGTTACCGTTATACTGGCGATATCGGCAGGTACGCCGCTGATACTGATAACCGGTTTCGTCACGTTGGTGATGTTATCATCAGTGCTGCCGCTGTTGCTGCCATTATCCAGCGCCAGAACCGGTGCCGAGCAAATGGTATCAACGGTAAAGCTCATTGAGGATGATTTGGTATTGCCTGCATCATCTTCAACCTTAACAGTTGCGGTATAAGTTCCATCCGGGAGGGCATCAGCATCGGGTAACTGCAAGCCCCATACTCCATTCTTTTCCGTCGCGTTATAGGTTTTATTGTTGATAGTGACAGTGACGCTATAAGCGTCGCTATCGATATTATCGAGCGTGAAATATGGCGTCGTATCGTTGGTTAGGTGATCGTTTGACAAGGTCCCCGTATCACTTGCAGCCGCTAAATCGATTGTTGGCGTGCTAAGGGTGGTATCCACGACAAATTTGAGTTCGGTGCTGGCGGTGTTACCCGCTTTATCCACTACTGAAACGTCGAGAGTGTAGTTGCCATCTGCCAGTGCCGGAGCCGAGTAGATCCAGCGGCCGGACTCATCCTTCGTCAACGAAGTCACCGTGCCGTTGAGGGTTACGCTCACCGACTCCACATCCGCCGGAACGCTGATTTCAAATTCAGGGGCATTGCTCTTCGTTATGTTATCGCTGTCGGAATAGCCCGTGTCGTCACCGACGACAAAGTCCACCGATACCGACGTTTGCGTATCAATGGTGAAGGTCAGCGGAGTTTCTTTGGTATTTCCGGCGTTATCCGTCACAGTGGCAATTAAGGTGTAAGTGCCGTCTGCCAGCGCTTCATCCGGCGTAAAACTCACCGGCTGACTGGTCAAATCCACAGGAATATCTTTGCCGTTCAGGTTCACCGTCAGACTATAAACATCTTTATCCAGCGAACCAAACTCAAACGTCGGCTGGGTATTGTTAGTGTAATTATCGGCGGAACTACTGCCGCTGTCGTCCTCGTCTTTAAGATCCACCGTCACAGGTGTAAGCGTTGTATCGATAGTAAAGGTGAAAGTTTCCTGGGTTGTGTTGCCCGCTTTATCCATCACGTTGACGACAATCGAATGCTCACCATCGGACAACGCCGAGCTGGCGGTGTAGGTCCACTTGCCATTGGTTTTCGTCAGCGTCTGAGCATCACCGCCGTCCAGTGCCACCGAGACATGCGTAACATCTGCGGCAACGCTAATATCAAAGCTTGGGATGGTATCGTTCGTTAAATGGTCATCCGAAGAAAAACCGGTATCATCAGACATGGTAATCTGATCGATTGCCACCGTGGTATCAATGGTAAAATCGAGATCGGACGTCCGTTCGTTCCCCGCTTTATCGGTTGCCGTGACCGTTATCGTATAGTCCCCATCGGCCAGTTTAGGAGCCTGGAATACCCACTCGCCGTCGGCATTTTTGGTGACGTCATAGTCGACACCTTTCAGGGTGACGATAACTGAATAGATATCACTATCAACATTGTTGATAACAAATTCGGGCTGCGTTTTCGACGTCAGATTATCGTCGTCGCTATCACCCGAGTCGGATGAGCTGCTGAGATCGATAGTTGGCGTCGATAATGTAGTATCTACTGTAAAGGAGAAGGTCTGCGTTGAGGTATTTCCCGCCCGATCCTGCACTTCCAGGATCATTTTATGATTGCCATCCGAAAGTGCCGATGGAGGCGTAAAGCTCCAGTTACCGCTGCCATCCTGCGTCAGCGTAATCGGCACCCCATCAAGCGTAATGACGGCATGCGTCACGTCGCTGTCCATGTTGCTTATCAGGAACGTGGGCTTATTGTTACTCGTCAAATGATCGGTAGCGTCATAACCCGTGTCATCACCCGCGTCGAACGCAATAGTCGGTACGGAAAGCTGGTTATCAAAGGTGATCGTTTTCGTGTCGCTGGTGGTGTTCCCTGCAGCATCTTCAACGGTAACGGTCAGCGTGTAATCTCCAGCGACAGAGAGTATCGGCGAGGTGACGGTCCAGTCACCGTTGGCATTTTTCACCACGGTACAGGCAAGACCGTTAATCGTTGCCGTCAGGCTGACGACATCATCAGAGGTGGTGACGTTAAATATCGGTTGGGCAGCATTCGTGATGCCATCGGAGGACGAATCCCCGGTATCTGTCGTCAGAGTGATGGAATTAATATCCACCGAGGTATCCACGGTGAAATCATATGTCGACGTTCTTTGGTTTCCTGCTTCATCAGTAACGCGTACATCCAGCGTATATTTCCCTTCAACAAGGGCGGTTTCTGGAGTATAGGTCCAACTGCCATCCGCTTGTTTCTTAATGGTTGTCGTCGCGCCGTTCAGCGTCACTTCGATGCTGTAAACATCTGCCGGCACATTGCCTAGTTCAAACGTAGGTTTTGTATCGTTGGTAACATTGTCGCCTACCACACCACTGTCATCCGCCGCCATCATCTTGACGGTGAGCGGCTCCAGGGTGGTGTCAATGGTGAATGTTTGCGCGCGATTCGCCGTATTGCCTGCGTCATCCGTAACGGTCACCGTAAGCGTATATTCACCGTCCGCAAGGGCAGATGGCAGAGTCACCACCCACTTCCCTTCCTGGAAAATGGCATCCTGAGTCAGTGAGCCTATGCTGACAGTGACAGCATGCGCATCAGCAGGCGCGGTGATCGCAAACGTTGGGGTGGAATCGTTGGTCATCCAGTCGTTTTGCACGCCGGTATCACTTTGCAGAGTAATACCGTCCACGCTGGTGGAGGTGTCAATGGTCACGGAGAGTGAGGTCGTCTTTTCATTACCTGCATCATCAACAACCGTCAATTGGGCCTGCCAAACCCCATCCGGCAGATCGGCGGGAACGGTAAAGGTAGCACTGCCATTTTCAACCGTAATAGGCCATGTCTGACCGTTAATCGTCAGTGAAACGCTGACAACGTCGCTATCGATATTGCCGATCACAAACGTTGGGCGCACATCCTGAGTGACATTATCTGAATCACTGTGCCCCGTATCGCTATCGCTTGAAAGCTGCAGCGTCGGCACAGAAAGGGTCGTATCAACCGTAAAATTGAGATCTTTATTACTGGTATTACCCGCTTCATCTGTTACGGTAACCGACACAGTATGTGCTCCATCGGCGAGCACCGCGGTGGAAAAATGCCACTTTCCATCGGTCTGCTTAGAAGCTTCACCAGCCGCTTTACCATCAATCATTATGCTGACATGCGTGACATCATCCGGCACGCCGATCGCAAACTCAGGTGTATTCACATTGGTTTGGTTATCGGTGGTGCTTGAACCGGTATCATCCAGAAGCACGATAGAGTCGATGTGAGTGACAGTATCTATTTCAAACATGGCAGCGTCAGAGGTGCTCTGATTACCCGCCATGTCTTCAACCGTGACCGTTATCGTATATTGCCCATCGTCCAGCGCAACCGGACAGGCCCAGGCTCCGCTTTCGTAGGTTTCACTGTCCAGTGTCCAACTATCTTTATAGCTGCCATCGCTACTCACAATCGCTATCGTAATCGTATTGACGTCATCAGTATCCACGCCACTAATCTGGAATTGCGGCTTCGTCTCATTAGTCAGCCCATCGGTCTGGCTGTCACCCGAATCAGATACCGTCGCAAGTTCGACTGTCGGTTTATCGACAATGGTATCGATAGTAAAGCTAATCTTACTGTCAGCACTGTTACCTGCCACGTCAGTCACCGTCACAGTTGCAGTGTAACTGCCATCTTGCAACTCATCAGGTAGGGTGAAAGAAGTACTCTTGCTCAGATCTATTGTGTAGTGCTGCCCGGTGCTCAACGTCAGGGTAATAGTGGCGACATCGTCCGGAATATTGCTGAACTTAAACGTCGGTGTTGTGTCCGCAGTATAATTATCTGTCGAGCTCTCTCCCGTGTCAGACGTCTTATCCAGCACAATATTGACTGGCAGAACCTCTGTATCCACCGTGATAGCCAGCGCCGCCGAGGTCGCGGTGTTGCCGGCGTCATCGGTCACCTGCACGCTGATGCTGTAGTCGCCGTCCGCCAGTTCCGGGGCGGTAAAGGTCCACTTGCCCTCAGCCTTCACGGCGTCATAGGCGGTGCCGTTGATAAGAACCTGCACCTTCGTCACATCCGCATCGATATTCCCCAGCGTAAAGGCTGGCGTGGTGTCGTTCGTGATGTTGTCGCTGTTGAGGCTGCCGCTGTCTGACGCATCCGCCAGATCGATGGTCGGCACCGACAGCGTGGTGTCCACCGTAAAGGTCAGGATGGCCGAGTCCGCGGTGTTGCCCGCCAGATCGGTGACGGTGGCCACGATGGTGTGGTCGCCGTCGGCCAGCGCGGTGCTGTCAATATGCCACTGCCCGTCGGCGGTCTTCGTCGCCGCCACCGGCTTACCGCCGTCGATGCTCACCATCACGCTGACGGCGTCGTTCTCCGTGGTGATGGTAAAGCCCGGGGTAGCGTCGTTAGTCTGGTTGTCGCCGGGGGTACCGGTGTCGTCGCTCAGGGCGATCACCGGCGCCGCCACGGTGGTGTCCACCGTCACAGCCAGCGCGGTGGAGGTCTGCACGTTCCCCGCGTCGTCGGTGACCTGCACGGTGATGCTGTAGTCGCCGTCCGCCAGTTCCGGGGCGGTAAAGGTCCACTTGCCCTCAGCCTTCACGGCGTCATAGGCGGTGCCGTTGATAATGACCTGCACCTTCGTCACGTCCGCATCAATACTGCCCAGCGTGAACGCCGGCGTGGTGTCGCGGGTGATGTTGTCGCTGTTGCTGCTGCCGCTGTCTGACGCATCCGCCAGGTCGATGGTCGGCACCGACAGCGTGGTGTCCACCGTAAAGGTCAGGGTGGCCGAGTCCGAGGTGTTGCCGGCCAGGTCGGTGACGGTGGCCACGATGGTGTGGTCGCCGTCGGCCAGCGCGGTACTGTCAATATGCCACTGCCCGTCGGCGGTCTTCGTCGCCGCCACCGGCTTACCGCCGTCGATGCTCACCATCACGCTGAACGCGTCCGGATCGGTGCTGACAGTGAAGCCCGGCGTGGCGTCGTTAGTCTGGTTATCCCCCGCCGTGCCGGTGTCGTCGCTCAGGGCGATCACCGGCGCCGCCACGGTGGTGTCCACCGTCACAGCCAGCGCCGTGGAGGTCTGCACGTTCCCCGCGTCGTCAGTCACCTGCACCGTGACGCTGTAGTCGCCGTCCGCCAGTTCCGGGGCGGTAAAGGTCCACTTGCCCTCTGACTGCACGGCGTCATAGGCGGTGCCGTTGATAAGAACCTGCACCTTCGTCACGTCGGCATCAATACTGCCCAGCGTGAAGGCCGGGGTGGTGTCGCGGGTGATGTTGTCGCTGTTGCTGCTGCCGCTGTCTGACGCATCCGCCAGATCGATGGTCGGCACCGACAGCGTGGTGTCGACGGTGAAGGTCAGTGAGGACGTTGCGGTGTTACCGGCGAGGTCGGTGACGGTGGCCACGATGGTGTGGTCGCCGTCGGCCAGCGCGCTACTGTCAATATGCCACTGCCCGTCCGCGTCCTTCGTCGCCGCCACCGGGGTGCCGCCGTCAATGCTCACCATCACGCTGACGGCGTCGTTATCCGTGGCAATGGCAAAGCCCGGCGTGGTGTCGTTAGTCTGGTTATCCCCTGCCGTGCCGGTGTCGTCACTCAGGGCGATCACCGGCGCCGCCACGCGGGTGTCCACCGTCACAGCCAGCGCCGTGGAGGTCTGCACGTTCCCCGCGTCATCGGTGACCTGCACGGTGACGCTGTAGTCGCCGTCCGCCAGCTCCGGGGCGGTAAAGGTCCACTTGCCCTCAGACTGCACGGCGTCATAGGCGGTGCCGTTGATAAGAACCTGCACCTTCGTCACATCCGCGTCGATACTGCCCAGCGTGAACGCCGGCGTGGTGTCGTTCGTGATGTTGTCGCTGTTGCTGCTGCCGCTGTCTGACGCATCCGCCAGATCGATGGTCGGCACCGACAGCGTGGTGTCGACGGTGAAGGTCAGTGAGGACGTTGCGGTGTTGCCGGCGAGGTCGGTGACGGTGGCCACAATGGAGTGATCGCCGTCGGCCAGCGCGGTGCTGTCAATATGCCACTGCCCGTCCGCGTCCTTCGTCGCCGCCACCGGGGTGCCGCCGTCAATGCTCACCATCACGCTGACGGCGTCGTTCTCCGTGATGATGGCAAAGCCCGGGGTGGTGTCGTTGGTCTGGTTATCCCCCGCCGTACCGGTGTCGTCGCTCAGGGCGATCACCGGCGCCGCCACGCGGGTGTCCACCGTCACAGCCAGCGCCGTGGAGGTCTGCACGTTCCCCGCGTCATCGGTCACCTGCACCGTGACGCTGTAGTCCCCGTCCGCCAGTTCCGGGGCGGTAAAGGTCCACTTGCCCTCAGCCTTCACGGCGTCATAGGCGGTGCCGTTGATAATGACCTGCACCTTCGTCACATCCGCATCGATACTGCCCAGCGTGAACGCCGGCGTGGTGTCGTTCGTGATGTTGTCGCTGTTGAGGCTGCCGCTGTCTGACGCATCCGCCAGATCGATGGTCGGCACCGACAGCGTGGTGTCCACCGTAAAGGTCAGGGTGGCCGAGTCCGCGGTGTTGCCGGCGAGGTCGGTGACAGTGGCCACGATGGTGTGGTCGCCGTCGGCCAGCGCGGTGCTGTCAATATGCCACTGCCCGTCCGCGGTCTTCGTCGCCGCCACCGGCTTACCGCCGTCGATGCTCACCATCACGCTGAACGCGTCCGGATCGGTGCTGACAGTGAAGCCCGGCGTGGCGTCGTTAGTCTGGTTATCCCCCGCCGTGCCGGTGTCGTCGCTCAGGGCGATCACCGGCGCCGCCACG
>NZ_JAPPTE010000060.1:0-2279 GCF_026719375.1 Citrobacter sp. W9
TTGTCAAGGCTCAATTGAAATGTCCGTTATCCAGCTCAATTAAAATGACCACTTTGATCTCTCATTCTCTTTACTGATAGACTTTCCTCCGACTGAAACAACAGGATGATTGAGCCCATGCTTCGATACGAGTTAACGCCGAACAATGCAGGTTTTATACTGTGGGGAGATTCAGAAGCCCTGAATGAATTACATGAACTCATTCATTACATCGTGGATGAAAGCCCACTGATTAAAGTTAAAGACGGATTTATGTTATCCCTTGCCTATGATATTCGTAAAGCACGGGAAGGTAATCGTCGTGTTGAGCAACATCAGTATGATCAACATGATACATATAAGCTTTATGGTGTTGAGCTTTTATGGCCTCTGGTCCTGGTACAGTCCTCAATACTCAGAAACTCAATGGGTTATATTCAGACAGACAAAAACCAGCTGTCTGTCATGTATGCCTTTGAATACCTGATAGAATCAGCATTAACAGAGTCTGAGAGAACAACGTCGAATGATATTATGCTAACAGTAAAATATGCATCAGACTCTGATTTTAATTTCATTGAGGATAATATTGACAGCAGGTGCTGCTATTTTATCAGCCTATCTCCGGAGCAAAGAAAAAAGCAGTTAATCAGTATTGTTCGTTCTTTTCATTCATTATGGGGTAAGTATGCCCGTGAAAAGCAGGACATAAAGATGCTGAACGAAATGAATAATACATCATGGGTCTGGCCGGACAATATCAACTGGTGAGCAACCACTGTCCGGCCAGTGAGTACCATCAGCGGGCTCTTTTACCAAAAATGTCCTCTGAACGTGACTGAAGCTGTTTGAGTGCTTCGAGCATGTCATCATTATCCAGTGAGCGCTGGGATTTCTTCCCTTCCTGCTTTGGCCGTCGTCGGGAAGGGCCATCTCCAGCGGGAATTGACTGAGAGCGCGTGTTATCCCGCTTGCTCTGCACCAGACTGATAAACTCCAGGGTTCGGCCAAGACGCTTGTTATCGACAATCGCGCCCTGGTCGATTTCTGACAGTCGGTCGTAGGTAGAGTAGGGAAGTAGCGTACCGTTCAGGCGCAGCTCTTTTCTGCCATCAGGATAGTGATACACATCGATATATTTACCTATTGCACGGCGACTCAGTTCGCTGTCTTCAATCAGGTACAACATTTTATCATATTGTATCGTCAACGATTTTGAGACTTTACGTTTTTCACGAACAGTGAAAATAAGCCCCAGGTCCTCATCATGTTCTACAGCACGGTGTACGTCAAAATCATGTCGCGGTACTTTGCCAAAACGGCGGTTATAGTCAGCCATATAGGCCTCAGCGAAGTCATTTGCAGCCTCCATTGAACAAATGCCCTGTAACCGCAGCTCTTTGACCAGACGATCCTGTAAAGTGAGGTGAGCTCGTTCTACACGCCCTTTGGCGGGACTGGTTTCTGCACAGATAGTCTGGATGTTCAGTTCATGCATGGCTCGCCCAAACTGAGTATGCCCGTCTCCGCCTGTGGCGTGTTTATTGTTAACACGAAAAACACCGGCTTTATCGCTGTACAGTGCCAGCGGTTTACCATGCTTATCGATATAGCGCCGCGTGGCTTCGAAGTAAGAAAACGTGGACTCCGATTTAACAAACAACAGTTCCATCAGTTTGCTGGTTGCATCATCAACATAGACCAGCGCGGTGCAGGCCGGGCCACGGCCTTCAAACCAGTCGTGATCACAGCCATCTATTTGTATCAGCTCACCAGTACACGGACGCCGGTACCGTGGTTGAGGGATCCTTGCGGCATGTTGTTTACGGGGAACCCATAAGCCAGCCCGCACCATGATGCGCCGGACAGTTTCTTTGCCAAGAAACAGTCCGTGGAGTTCTTCGAGCTTTTCACGCGCCAGAGTCGGACCGAAATCAGCATAACGCGTCTTGATCAGTTCCAGAGCCTGATCTGCGAGCCCGGGTGGCAACTGGCGGTTACCACGCATGCCACATCGTCTGCTGGCCATACCAAGCGGTCCGCCTTCACGGTAACGGGCAAGAAGTCTGCGGCATTGCCTGTCGCTGATACCGAGGTGCTCGGCCGCACGGCGCGTTGTGATGCGACGTTCAATGACGTCCTGTATAATCTTGATCCGGTTGATCTCTTTCAAAGTAAACACTCCTGAGCTTTCTGCGCTCATGATATGCCTCCCGGTAGTTTAAACGGACCAGTGAAGCTTACCATAGCGCGGACATCTGAATTGAGCCACAGGCGGACATTACTATTGAGCCATTACA
>NZ_JAPPTE010000061.1:0-2258 GCF_026719375.1 Citrobacter sp. W9
CTCTGTCATGTGCTCAACGTCATAGCTGACTGGCCGGTCAATCAGGTCAGCGAACTGTTACCCTGGCGAATAACCCTGCCAACTGAATAACCCGTTCCCGTCAATACGGTTCTCGCTGTACGCTTACATATATCTCAACCTCATTAGAGATAATTGGTATATAATCACACTCCCGGATTCCAAAAAAGGAACAGTTGTGGTCACAATCTGCCTTAACATGATTGTGCGAGATGAATCGCACATTATAAAAAAGACCCTTTCTAATATTTTAGATAAAATACCGATTTCATCGTGGGTCATTTGTGACACTGGTTCATCAGATAATACTCCCAAACTGATTAGGGAGTTTTTTGCGCAAAGGAAGGTACCTGGTAAATTATATCACGATCAATGGATTGATTTTTCACATAACCGAAACTTGGCACTAAACCGATGCGATGGCATGTCTGACTATATACTCTTTTTCGACGCAGACGACAGAATTGAGGGAACAGTTGATACATCTAATCTAACCCATCATAGTTATTTCCTGAAAATGAGTAATGAAACACATTCTGTCACTTATTACAGGAAACTACTCGTCCGCAACGGATTATCATTCAAATGGCGTGGTGTGTTACATGAGTATCTTGAAGATAAATACCATGATACCGGAACTATTAATAGCGACCATTTCATCATTTCAGGGCGTACTGGATCGCGTAACAATACATGTAGAAAGTATCATCGCGATGCAGAGATATTAGCAACAGCATATCATCAGTGTAAAGAACAAGATTTAATGCCCAGATATGCTTTTTATTGCGCACAGTCATACCATGATGCTGCAGTGCAGGATGAGAAAAACAGGTCTGAGTTGTATAGTAGATCTATTGAATGGTATCTACTGCGCCTGAAGTTGTCCGGCTTCACAGAAGAACGGTATTTTAGTCTGCTTAGAATTGGCCTTATTCATGAGCGTTCAGGGAGAATTTCAGATGCTATCCCTTTTTTACTAGAGGCCTTTGAAGAAAATCCCCTCAGGGCAGAAAGTTTATACCATTTGGCAAGAATATATCGTTCACTTGGGAAAAATAACTTGGCATTTAGGTTCGCTAAAATGGCTAAGGAAATAAAAAAACCAATAGGTAACTTTCTCTTCCTTGATAATGTGATATACGATAACTGGATTGATTATGAGATAATGGTCAACGCAATTGAAATAGGTTTATATCCGATCGCTTACCATTCAGCACGTGAACTACTGACATTTGGCACAAATCCATCTGCCACATCGAAGGCTACGGAGATTATTAATTTTTTGATATCCCGTTCACTTATAACAGTTGTTGATCAGGATATCATAAAAAAATCAACTAAAAATAGTGTCTAAGGGGTTGAGGTAATTTCTCAGTGTCAAAATTGTCTCCTATCGCTCTAAATTTTTAATTTGAGGGTATCGAATGGTAAGTGAAACGAGCTTTCCCTGAATAAAAAATTAGCATACTAAATAACTGCGCCTATTAACGCTCCACTTTTTTTACCCTATGATTATTGCCGGGAAAAGGTGATGTGGCTTTCATAAATTGCCGGACGTTTTTCAGTAATTGCCACATTGTCCGGCAACGGTGGTTACGCGTTACCGTTTCGTGTAACGGCAGCCAAAGCAACTCTATTTTGTTCACTCACGGGGAGTAAACTGGCTGATAAATAATAATAAATTTAGCATTTTCCTTCAGCCACTTCAGCGTCTTTTTATTCTTGAGAATGATGTAGTTGTCCACGATCAGCGTGATCGTTTTTGCACTTCGATATGTGCTTTTTAAATGACTTAACATCCTTATAAATAAATCTGAGTTTTTACTTGCCCCACTGACATAATCCACTCGTCCAGTTCCGGCATAAAGGATCCCGGCAAGGTAATGCTTTTCATTTTTTCCTGGTGTAGGAATAACTTTTTGCTCTCCCTTTTTCTGCCAGTTTGCGCCGATTTTGGGATTCAAATCGATATCGGTAATCCCCTCGAAAAATCGGTGTGTTCATAAGTATAATTTTCTACTAACTTGATTTAAAAAGGATTTCTATGACCCGAAGGGCAGCTAAGCTCAACGATCACGTTTTACTGACAGTCAGATCATCGCCATTCTTAAATAAGCTGAAGTCGGAACTCTTGTTCCAGGCTGTCCGTTTACCCAATGTGATTGATGACTTCAATCGTGAAGCCTTGCTATTGAGGTTGATTTTTCCCTGCCAGCTATCCTTGTCATAAGAACGCTGGA
>NZ_JAPPTE010000062.1:0-2211 GCF_026719375.1 Citrobacter sp. W9
TAAATCCAGCCCGTGAAGCCTGACCCTTTCATCACACACAGCGCCATCCGAAGTATCGGAGGTGAGGCTATGACCAGAATGAGCACCATTTACAGCAGACTTTCATATGGAACAGGTACCACGCTGACCGGCTGCGGTGTATCAGCGAAGGCATACGCCGAAACAGCTAAAACAGCAAAAGAGGTGTCCTGGATGTTGGCCGACAGAATTGCAGGGTTAAGCCTGAGCGACTGGGCAATTATTGTCGGTATCGCATGTACAGTTATCACCTGTGCAGTGAACTGGTATTACAGGAAAAAGGAAAGGGAGGACCGGCTTAATGGCAATGTCACCAAAGCTGAAGAATAAACTGAGCGCAGCGGTCGTTGGTTTGATTCTTGCCGGGGCTTCCGCGCCCGTTATTCTCGATCAGTTTCTTAATGAGAAAGAGGGTAACAGCCTTACGGCATACCGCGACGGTGGCGGACTCTGGACCATTTGCCGTGGCGCCACGATGGTTGATGGTAAGCCAGTAGTTCAGGGCATGAAGCTGTCTTCTGAGAAATGCGCCCAGGTAAACGCCATAGAACGCGACAAAGCGCTGGCGTGGGTTGAGCGAAATATCAAGGTACCACTGACCGAACCACAGAAAGCCGGGATCGCGTCTTTCTGCCCATATAACATCGGCCCCGGAAAATGTTTCCCATCTATGTTCTATAAGCGGATCAATGCGGGCGACCGTAAAGGTGCATGTGAAGCGATCCGCTGGTGGATAAAAGACGGTGGCCGCGATTGTCGCCTGACCAAAGGGCAGAAGAATGGCTGCTATGGGCAGGTAGAAAGACGGGACCAGGAAAGCGCGTTGACGTGCTGGGGGATAGACCAGTGAACAAAAGCCTCGTTGTTGTTGGGATGGCAGCAATCATCTTCATCGCGGTGCTCTGTGTACTACTGGCGCGCAGCAATGCAGCGCTGACCACGTCAGAGAGTGACAACCGAATACTGCGCAACGATAACGCACTGCAGGCAACGGTGATAACTACCCAGGCATTCAACTTCAACCGGTTTAACCAGGTAGCGGAGAACGCCAGTCGCCTGAACTCGCTGATTGATGCCGGAACCGAAAAGACCGTTATCGAATACCGGGAGATTCTTCGCCGTGAAAAAACCTGTGATCTGCCTGTTCCTGCTAATGTCGCTGGTGGGCTGCTCAACTACGCGAATCGTTTACGTGCCAGCGCAATGCACCCCGATTCCGGGAACGCTGACGCAACCGGTGATAGCGCCACTGCCGCCAGCCCAATAACGTACTGTCAGGCTGTGCTGTGGATTAACCCGCTGCTGGCCGCTATCGAAAAAGCGAATAGCCAACTGGCTGGGATACGGGAAATAGAGAAAACCAGAGCCTCGCAATAGCGGGGCTTTTTAATGCGCATCGCACGCGCACATCAAAGAAAGTCTTTCAGCTGTGAGCCTGGGCAAACCGTTAACTTTCGGCGGCTTCGCCGTGCGACAGGCTCACGCCTAAAAGGAAATCGCTATGCAATTTGGCAAAAAATCAAAGTCAGGGTTGAGGGCGTTTATTCGTAATGACGGAACGATGCTCATCAGCGATAAAAAGGGAAAAGCACGCATTGTTATGGGTGTACTTGGTGACGATAAACATGTCTTACGCAGTGGTCGTCCTTCTACCTTCAACCAGTTAGGCCGCGCTTAAAAAGGAGTGAATAATGGCTGAGAAAATTATTACGCTATCTGGCGCTGCTACTGACGTGCTCTATGCACTATTTTACCGCGGGGCATTGCTGTCTGGTGACCTGCCGTCTAAATCTGGTGCCGCCGAACTTCGCGAGCTGGGCTTTGCCGAAACCAGATACACAGCGACGGAATACCAGAAAGAAAATCACTTTACCTTTCTGACATCAGAAGGGCAGAAATTTGCCGTAGAACACCTGGTCAATACGCGTTTTGGTGAGCAGCAATATTGCACCTCGATGACGCTTGGTATTGAGATTGATACCTCTGCCGCACAGAAGGAAATCGACGAGCTGGACCAGCGCATTCGTGACACCGTCTCCTTCGAACTCATTCGCAATGGAGTGCCATTCATCAAGGACGCCACTATCGCCAGTGGTGCTATCCAAGCAGCGGCAATCGAAACACCTGAGCCGGTGACCAATATCTACAACATCAACCTTGGTATCCAGCGTGATGAGCCGGTGCAGAACAAGG
>NZ_JAPPTE010000063.1:0-2044 GCF_026719375.1 Citrobacter sp. W9
CGGCACCGGCGCGTCAGCAGAACATGTAGTAACGGGAGATGTGCCGCTTCCTCGCTCACTGACTCGCTGCGCTCGGTCGTTCGGCTGCGGCGAGCGGTACCGGCTTACGGGTGAGGTGGAAATTTCCTGGTGGATGCCAGGAAGGAACTTAACAGGGAAACGATGAGGCTGCGGCGAAGCCGTTTTTCCATAGGCTCCGCCCCCCTGACAAGCATCACGAAATCTGACGCTCAAATCAGTGGCGGCGAAACCCGACAGGACTATAAAGATCCCAAGGGTTTCCCCCTGGTAGCTCCCTCGTGCGCTCTCCTGTTCCTGCCTTTCGGTTTACCGGTGTCATTCCGCTGTTATGGCCGCGGTTTCTCATTCCACGCCTGACACTCAGTTCCGGGTAGGCAGTTCGCTCCAAGCTGGACTGTATGCACGAACCCCCCGTTCAGTCCGACTGCTGCGCCTTATCCGGTAACTATCGTCTTGAGTCCAACCCGGAAAGACATGCAAAAGCGCCACTGGCAGCAGCCACTGGTAACTGATTTAGAGGAGTTAGTCTTGAAGTTATGCGCCGGTTAAGGCTAAACTGAAAGGACAAGTTTTGGTGACTGCGCTCCTCCAAGCCAGTTACCTCGGTTCAAAGAGTTAGTAGCTCAGAGAACCTTCGAAAAACCGCCCTGCAAGGCGGTTTTTTCGTTTCCAGAGCAAGAGATTACGACGCTACAGAAAGGATCTCAAGAAGATCCTTCACCATAATGGAAATCTATCCCACCCGAGCATATAGGATGCATATCGTTATAAAACATTGGATATTATGCATCCCAACTAAAAATAAGCTCGAGGATAAAAAATGAGTTCAATGGTTTACTGCCGAGGATGCGGCAAGGAAATACACGAAACAGCAAAGTCATGCCCACACTGCGGAGCCACAAACGCCTCTTCAGGTTCAGGTGAAAAAAGTAGAATCGCAGCCGCGCTATTAGCATTCTTCCTTGGTGGATTTGGCGCACATAAATTTTACTTAGGTAAAATAGGACAGGGATTCCTGTATCTAATTTTTTGCTGGACATTCATACCCGCGATCATCGCGTTTATTGAGTTTATTATTTATCTATGCGATTCCGATGAAAAATTCGCAAGAAAATATGGCTAACTCATAGCAAAAAAGCCCTGCGGGGCTTTTTTTGTACCAGTCTGTGAGGCACATTTACCATAACATCCCTTATCGGTACCGCCTAAGACGCTCTCAGCGCGTTTCTGCGGCCTCATGCCGATTTCCGGCACCTTTCCCCGGGGAAAACCCCGAAAAACGTTCCTGATGATTTCTGCGCGTCTGCATGGCTATGCACGGAAATGCCTTGCCTGCAGTTTCATCACAAAACTGCAGCAGAAACCTCATAACAGCCACTCACCGGCGCGGCGATCGCGGACGTGACCAGGTAAATTCGGCCTGCTGCCGTTCTTCCTCACGTAGAGCGCGCTGCCGGTCGGCGTGCCGCTGCGACTCAATCTGCGCTCTTGCCCGGTTGAGCACGATATGTCGGTTCGGCTGGTTGAGTTTCTTGCCGGAAGCACGCTCTGCAGCTGCAACAGCATCATCAAGAAATTGCTTCTCTGCCGGCGTCAGATTGGTCAGTCGCGTCATGTAGGTCTCCTGTTCAGCATCACGCTGGCCAGTCTGCCAGACAAGGTGGAAGCAATGAAGCAGCGGCGGAATGTCAGAACCATCAGAAACGGTGAACGGGAGCGGATTTTAATCAGGTGCCGTGAAGCGTTGGGCAAGCCGTCAGGCGCGCCAGTGGTCCTGGCGGGTTTCGGGGCGCAGCCCTGAACCAGTCACGTAGCGCTAGCGGAGTGTATACTGGCTTAATATGTTGGCACGGATGCGGATGTCAGTGAAGTGCTTCATGTAGCAGGAGAAAAAGGCGGCACCGGCGCGTCAGCAGAACATGTAGTAACGGGAGATGTGCCGCTTCCTCGCTCACTGACTCGCTGCGCTCGGTCGTTCGGCTGCGGCGAGCGGTACCGGCTTACGGGTGAGGTGGAAATTTCC
>NZ_JAPPTE010000064.1:0-1956 GCF_026719375.1 Citrobacter sp. W9
TGTTACCAACGGTGCAAAACTGATCCACCCCAGCGGTTGAAAATTGATCCAGGGGTTAATCTGCTCCTCTGAATACAGGGGAGCTTATGATCACTTTTGAGATTCGTATGGAAATTAAAGTCCTGCACAAGCGGGGAATGAGTATCCGGGCCATTGCCAGGGAGCTGGGTATTTCGCGCAATACTGTCCGCAGCCACCTGAAAGCCAAATCTGAAAAGCCGCAGTATTCACCACGCCCGGCACCATCATCACTGCTCGATGAATACCGTGATTACATCTCTAAGCGGATCAGCGATGCGCATCCCTACAAAATCCCGGCGACCGTTATTGCCAGGGAAATCATGGAGCTGGGCTATCGTGGAGGGCTTACTATCCTGAGAGAGTTCATCCGTAAACAGACCCTGCCAGCACAGGCAGAACCGGTCGTTCGCTTCGAAACCGAGCCCGGACGGCAGATGCAGGTTGACTGGGGGACCATGCGAAACGGCAAGTCACCCCTGCATGTGTTCGTCGCTGTTCTGGGATACAGCAGAATGCTTTACATCGAGTTCACCGACAACATGCGCTACGACACGCTGGAAGCCTGTCACCGCAATGCGTTCAGCTTCTTCGGCGGTGTACCGCAGGAAGTCCTGTACGACAATATGAAAACGGTGGTGCTGCAGCGTGATGCTTACCAGACCGGGCAGCACCGGTTCCATCCTTCCCTGTGGCAGTTCGGCAAAGAGATGGGCTTCTCTCCCCGCCTGTGCCGTCCCTTCAGGGCGCAGACTAAAGGCAAGGTGGAGAGGATGGTGCAGTACGCCCGCAACAGCTTCTATATCCCGTTAATGACACGCCTGCGTCCGATGGGGATCACCGTCGATGTTGAAACCGCAAACCGTTACGGCCTGCGCTGGCTGTACGATGTGGCCAATCAACGTAAGCATGAAACTATCCAGACCCGCCCCTGCGATCGCTGGGTGGAGGAACAGCAATCCATGCTGGCACTGCCACCGGAGAAAAAACAGTATGACGTGCAGGTTGATGAAAGCCTGATGACCTTCGACAGGCAGCCGTTGCATCATCCGCTCTCCATCTATGACACGTTCTGCAGAGGAGCCGCATGATGGTCGAACTGCAACATCAACGGCTGATGGTGCTTGCCGAACAGCTCCAGCTGGACAGTCTTATCGGCGCAGCGCCGGCGCTGTCGCAACAGGCGGTGGATCAGGAATGGAGCTACATGGACTTCCTGGAGCACCTGTTACATGAGGAGAAACTGGCCCGGCATCAGCGTAAACAGGCGATGTACACGCGGATGGCAGCCTTCCCGGCGGTAAAGACGTTCGAGGAGTACGACTTCACCTTCGCCACCGGCGCTCCTCAGAAGCAAATCCAGTCGCTGCGATCCCTGAGCTTCATAGAGCGTAACGAAAACATCGTGTTGCTGGGGCCATCGGGCGTGGGAAAAACGCATCTGGCGATAGCCATGGGCTACGAAGCAGTACGGGCGGGCATCAAGGTTCGCTTCACAACAGCAGCGGACCTGCTGCTACAGCTGTCCACTTCACAGCGTCAGGGCCGTTACAAAACGACTCTCAATCGTGGTGTCATGGCCCCGAAGCTGCTTATCATCGATGAAATAGGTTATCTGCCGTTCAGTCAGGAGGAAGCCAAGCTGTTCTTCCAGGTCATCGCCAAACGTTACGAGAAGAGCGCGATGATCCTGACCTCCAACCTGCCGTTCGGGCAGTGGGATCAGACGTTCGCCGGTGATGCAGCGCTGACATCGGCGATGCTGGACCGGATCTTACATCACTCACACGTCGTGCAAATAAAAGGGGAAAGCTATCGACTGAAGCAGAAACGAAAGGCCGGGGTTATAGCTGAAGCTAATCCTGAGTAAACAAGGTGGATCAATATTAAACCGTTGGTGGTGGCGGTAAGTGGATCACTTTTTACCCGTTGTTGACA
>NZ_JAPPTE010000065.1:0-1826 GCF_026719375.1 Citrobacter sp. W9
TGACGATTCATCATGGCCGTTTATAGTACCGCAGTCTCTCCCCTTTATTTTTACTGAAGAGCAGACAGAAACCATAAACACCGGCGTTGACACGCCGGGGAAGCCCTTATAGTACAATAATTTTCGAAATCCAACCCATCCCGCCTACAGGAATGACGGATTTTTCGGCGGTTCCGGCGTAGACCCACCACAACTGCTGTATAGCTTGTGGGTAAGTGATAATGAAGTGCAAACGAGATGGCGCAAATACTCTTTTGGTTTATCTTTTAATTACTTACGTATTAAAAGATAAACCAAAAAATAAAAGACATTGCTGTTATCCCCTTTAAAAAGTGGATAACCGAACAGCATCGGCGCGAGCGCCTCAAAAGTAGCTCCCCACGCTAAAGCGCGGGGCATTCAGAACGGAATCCCTCGATGGCTAACAGCTCGCCTGTTAGCCATCGAGGGATTGGACAAATCCGGCCACGCCGGATACGTCAGCAAATATCGCTGAAGAATTAGATTACACGCTCGTAAGCGGCTCTTACGACCCGCTAACGCGGAGATACGCCCCAACTGCGGCTTCGGCCTTGTTGTGACCACTCCGACCGCGCACAAAAGCCTCTGAGCCGCTTTTAGCGGAATATGGCTTTGCAGGGTGAAGGGATGGATAGGCGATCCCTTTCGATCCCTCACTGGTATCGGCGGCTAACCCTCGGTGCTACCTGTCATTTCATCCTGCCGCCTTACATGCGCTAACGCGCATAAATCCCCGTTCCTCAGTGGAACGAAAACTCACGCTAACAGGGTAGTGACCGGGTAGCCACGATAACTGCCAACAAAATTAGCTTATAGGTTAATTCTACCTTGTCTGAAATTAGCCTATAGGTTAATATTAATAGAAATGGGAGGTCACATGTTTAGCGTTGTTTATCACCCGGAAGCCAGGGAAGAAGCCACAGCATTACCCGTAAAAATCAGGGTGAAGTTTGACCGTCTCATCGGCAAACTGGAGTATGACGCCCGATTACTGCGGGAGCCGGACACGAAGCCCCTGGGCGATGGACTTTTTGAGATCCGCACGATGGGGACGGACATAGCCAGGGGAATCTGGGTATACCACAAAGGCAATACCATCATCATGCTCCGTGTTTTCATCAAGAAGTCACAGAAAACGCCAGCGAAAGAAATCGATCTCGCCAAAAAGCGGTTAGCGGAGGTACTTAATGAAACTGGTAAGCCATAAAGAACTGCATAACGAGTGGATGCAGGACGATGAATATCGCGCTGCATGGCAGGAAGAAGAACGTAAGGAAAAGCTCAGGGAGCTGCTTGCTGAATGGCGCAAGCATGACAACCTGACAAAAGCGCAGGTTGCTGAACGCATGGGGGTTACACCTCCGGTTATTTCTCGCCTGGAAAACAACATCACCAAAGCCAGCATCGACACACTGACCCGCTACGCTCACGCCTGCGGCATCAAGAAACCTGTCATTGCCCTGTACTGAATAGCCAGCCCTCCGGGGCTGGCCTTTTTGTTTCGGTCAGTCCCAAAATTTTGTTAAAGCAAGTTTAAAATGTCACCTGTTTCTCCAAAGTTGAAATGTCACTTCTAAGCCAATCTATTTATACATAATCTTTACATCTTTCCCCGGTGACAAAGTGCTAATTGGTCTGTAATGTTCAATGTGTGGCAGGCAAGCCGCCGGTGACTTAGGGAAGGTGCGAACAAGTTCCTGATATGAGATCATCATATTCATCCGGAGCGCATCCCAGAGGGACATCATGAGCCATCAACTCACCTTCGCCGATAGTGAATTCAGCACTAAGCGCCGTCAGACCCG
>NZ_JAPPTE010000066.1:0-1729 GCF_026719375.1 Citrobacter sp. W9
ACTGCTCTTTAACAATTTATCAGACAATCTGTGTGGGCACTCGAGGATACGGATTCTTAACGTCGCAAGACGAAAAATGAATACCAAGTCTCTGAGTGAACACGTAATTCATTACGAAGTTTAATTCACGAGCATCAAACTTAAATTGAAGAGTTTGATCATGGCTCAGATTGAACGCTGGCGGCAGGCCTAACACATGCAAGTCGAACGGTAGCACAGAGAGCTTGCTCTCGGGTGACGAGTGGCGGACGGGTGAGTAATGTCTGGGAAACTGCCCGATGGAGGGGGATAACTACTGGAAACGGTAGCTAATACCGCATAATGTCGCAAGACCAAAGAGGGGGACCTTCGGGCCTCTTGCCATCGGATGTGCCCAGATGGGATTAGCTAGTAGGTGGGGTAACGGCTCACCTAGGCGACGATCCCTAGCTGGTCTGAGAGGATGACCAGCCACACTGGAACTGAGACACGGTCCAGACTCCTACGGGAGGCAGCAGTGGGGAATATTGCACAATGGGCGCAAGCCTGATGCAGCCATGCCGCGTGTATGAAGAAGGCCTTCGGGTTGTAAAGTACTTTCAGCGAGGAGGAAGGCGTTGTGGTTAATAACCACAGCGATTGACGTTACTCGCAGAAGAAGCACCGGCTAACTCCGTGCCAGCAGCCGCGGTAATACGGAGGGTGCAAGCGTTAATCGGAATTACTGGGCGTAAAGCGCACGCAGGCGGTCTGTCAAGTCGGATGTGAAATCCCCGGGCTCAACCTGGGAACTGCATCCGAAACTGGCAGGCTAGAGTCTTGTAGAGGGGGGTAGAATTCCAGGTGTAGCGGTGAAATGCGTAGAGATCTGGAGGAATACCGGTGGCGAAGGCGGCCCCCTGGACAAAGACTGACGCTCAGGTGCGAAAGCGTGGGGAGCAAACAGGATTAGATACCCTGGTAGTCCACGCCGTAAACGATGTCGACTTGGAGGTTGTGCCCTTGAGGCGTGGCTTCCGGAGCTAACGCGTTAAGTCGACCGCCTGGGGAGTACGGCCGCAAGGTTAAAACTCAAATGAATTGACGGGGGCCCGCACAAGCGGTGGAGCATGTGGTTTAATTCGATGCAACGCGAAGAACCTTACCTACTCTTGACATCCAGAGAACTTAGCAGAGATGCTTTGGTGCCTTCGGGAACTCTGAGACAGGTGCTGCATGGCTGTCGTCAGCTCGTGTTGTGAAATGTTGGGTTAAGTCCCGCAACGAGCGCAACCCTTATCCTTTGTTGCCAGCGGTCCGGCCGGGAACTCAAAGGAGACTGCCAGTGATAAACTGGAGGAAGGTGGGGATGACGTCAAGTCATCATGGCCCTTACGAGTAGGGCTACACACGTGCTACAATGGCATATACAAAGAGAAGCGACCTCGCGAGAGCAAGCGGACCTCATAAAGTATGTCGTAGTCCGGATTGGAGTCTGCAACTCGACTCCATGAAGTCGGAATCGCTAGTAATCGTGGATCAGAATGCCACGGTGAATACGTTCCCGGGCCTTGTACACACCGCCCGTCACACCATGGGAGTGGGTTGCAAAAGAAGTAGGTAGCTTAACCTTCGGGAGGGCGCTTACCACTTTGTGATTCATGACTGGGGTGAAGTCGTAACAAGGTAACCGTAGGGGAACCTGCGGTTGGATCACCTCCTTACCTTAAAGAACCGACCTTTGTAGTGCTCACACAGATTGTCTGATGAA
>NZ_JAPPTE010000067.1:0-1722 GCF_026719375.1 Citrobacter sp. W9
TTTTCGCCTGCCGGGAGTCACATTTTTCTGCATATCTGACACTTTGGTTCCCACTACTTATTTGGTGGACACCACTTTGTCGGATGCTTCGGATTATGACCAGACGGTTCACGCTGTACGCTTACGATTAAACATGATGGTTCTGAATACAAATGTGTTTTAAAGAATGACCACGCGGAATGGGAAGTAGTTCCACGCATTGCATTTAACTAAAAAAGGCCGCGAAAGCGGCCTTTTTTGTTTTTATAGTTCTGCTTTGGAGGTAGCTGAGTCAAAATTCAGTGCTTTCGAATACGACCGTTGCTCATCCTTAGCGATCTTGCTCGTTTCTTCCATATCAAAGTCCGGATATTTTGTTTTAACCGCTTTGCACAGGTCTTTCAGGTGCCCTTCTGCTTCACATACTGCGTTCCGGAAATCATCATGAGCAGCCTTTGCCAACGGATCAGTATGTACATTGTGCTGATGGCCGAACTTCTGCAGATGAGGGTTATTGGTTTCAACGAAGTACCATGCATAAGAAAATGCCCGCGAGCATGACTTGTAAAATAGCTCTACAGACTTCCTGATTTCTTTGTCATGAAGATGGAACTGAGTAGCCTGAATATAACCCTCAACACCGTAGTGGTAATGAAGTGCCGGAATATATACCCACGTTATTTTTCCGTGATGGAAAAACCAGTCATAAGTAGGCAAGTGCATCTGGCTGAATAACTCATAAAGAGTATTTTTATCTTCCTTGTCTTCTGCAGTCATCTTCTTTTTTGATGGCCAGCGATCCAGTGTTTCGTTCGCTATCAAACAGAGCAGACCCAGCCCCAGACATACCCATCCACTCGTGCTCGTATCTGGTATATTAATGCTTGCGTACCTGGATAAAAATGCGTTCACATAGGGGACCCAAAGTGGCCCTGACAACATCGATATACCGGCAGCTATCAGCGCCCTGGTGACCCACTTACGTAGTTCTGGAAAAAAAACGCGAAATATTTTCCAGAAAAATTGCTCATCAATTTTCAAATCATATTTCCTGGACATACCCTATGCCGCGGTGGAGGCCACAGTGTATTCGTGAAGAAAAAGCTAAGACAAGGCACAGAAACCCTTGCAGGCGACGTTAAAAAGTATTGGAGTAGCTATAACCCTCACTCATTTCTCAAGAGGTCGACATAATCCTTATAGACATAGCTTTTCCCGCGAGCTCTGCCAGTCGTTTCAACAAGAATGCCTGTAGCTTCGAGTACCTTGATCGCAGTACTGGCAGTAGGAAACGTTACCGCAAGTTCAGACTGAGCACGTTCGACAGTTAATCTTGGCATAACTGGCAGTAACTCAAAAAGACGCATGGTTTGCAAGGACGTCGAGGTGTTCGCAAGTAGCATCTTTCGATGCATGGCGATGAGAGAAGCTATCTGAATAATACTCCGTTGAGCCTCCTCAGCAGCTATCTCCACCCCTTCCAGGAAGAACGATACCCATTGCTCCCAGTTCCCATAGCTCCGTATCTCTGACAGACACCGGTAATATTCTTCCTGATGGCTTTTCAGGTACCCGGAAACATATAAAAGAGGTTCGGGCAGGACACCCCATTCTTCGTAAGCGTCGTCTGAGTACCGTCTGGTCCCGAATCCAGGATCCTGTAACTTAAGCACCCACTTATTTTGCAGGTGGACACCTCATGCGCGCTAAAGAAAGACTTCCCCGGAAACACTATTCCCCTGA
>NZ_JAPPTE010000068.1:0-1390 GCF_026719375.1 Citrobacter sp. W9
TCGAAAATTATTGTACTATAAGGGCTTCCCCGGCGTGTCAACGCCGGTGTTTATGGTTTCTGTCTGCTCTTCAGTAAAAATAAAGGGGAGAGACTGCGGTACTATAAACGGCCATGATGAATCGTCATCGATTCGGACCCTGATGAAAGACGCGCGTGAGGTTCTTGTTCGTTAAGCGGATACGTATATCCTGTACAATAGCCAGATAGGCCTCACGGGGTCTAACCCTTTATCATCAACGAATTGCAGGTCAGATGGTTATTTTGTTTCGTGCTTTAGCTGGCTGAGTACAGCCTGAAATCATCACCGTAATGCAATGATGCCCAGCACAGCCTTGCGTTTTTGGCGGCGATGGCTACAACGGCACGCCAGTATCCTCTGCGATCGACCAGTGAACAGACCCAACGACTGAATAAATCAGTCCTTTTCTCGGCACCAATCAGAACCGAACGAGCCCCCTGAACCAGTAGCGTTCGCAGATACGAATCGCCAGCTTTAGTTATCCTGCCAAGCTTTGATTTCCCACCACTGCTGTACTGCGATGGCGTTAGTCCCAGCCAGGCTGCCAGTTGTCGCCCATTTTTAAAATCGTGTGCATTACCGATACTGGCGACCAGCGCACAGGCCGTTGTGGGACCAATCCCTTTCAGTTCCATCAATCGCTGGCTGCGGTGATCTGTTTTTGCCATGCGGGACAAAATCCGGTCATATTCAGTAATATTATCTTCAATACGATCAATGTGTTCCAGCAGGTCATTAACACATTGTTGAACCTGAAGTGGCAAAGAACTCTTCTGCTCAGAAACCATGTGACGCAGGGCATCTGTACTTTGTGGGGCGATGACACCGAATTCCGATATCAAACCTCTCAATCGGTTATATGTTGCTGTTTTCTCTTCGATAAAACCCTGTCTGATACGGTGTAGGCATTGCATCGCCTGCTGGCTCTCATCCTTCACTGGTACAAACCGCATATGCGGGCGACGAACTGCTTCACAGATAGCCTGAGCATCAGCTGCATCATTTTTGCCTGATTTACCGGCCATGCGGTAAGGAGATACAAATTTAGCAGCCATCAGCCGTGGTTCATGACCATATTGCCGAAACAACCTTGCCCAGTAGTGAGCCCCGGAGCATGCCTCCATCCCGATAACACAGGGAGGTAAACTGGCAATCAGCTCAGGAAGGGCAGCACGCGATACTTTGGGTTTAACCAGAACAGTTTTACCGTGTTGGTCAACGCAGTGAACAGCGAACACATTTTTAGCAAGATCGATACCGACAGTCGTGATGGTCATAACGAATCCCTCCGGGGCTATGTTTACCCCATGATTGCACAAGAGTTAATCAGGCGCATATCCAGGGGAAGTCCCTTCCATTCGTTAAGGCT
>NZ_JAPPTE010000069.1:0-1360 GCF_026719375.1 Citrobacter sp. W9
GGCCAGGCCTCAGCATTTTATTATGGTGATCCCCTGGGCGAAATGCGCCTGGTAAGCAGAGTTTTTGAAATGTAAGGCCTTTGAATAAGACAAAAGGCTGCCTCATCGCTAACTTTGCAACAGTGCCCAGTTCAATATCAGAAGTGATCTGCACCAATCTCGACTATGCTCAATACTCGTGTGGGCTCTGTTGCAAAAATCGTGAAGCTTGAGCATGCTTGGCGGAGATTGGACGGACGGAACGATGACGGATTTCAAGTGGCGCCATTTCCAGTGTGATGTGATCCTGTGGGCGGTGCGCTGGTATTGTCGCTATCCGATCAGCTATCGCGACCTTGAGGAAATGCTGGCGGAACGCGGCATTTCGGTCGACCATACGACGATCTATCGCTGGGTCCAGTGCTACGCCCCGGAGATGGAGAAGCGGCTGCGCTGGTTCTGGCGGCGTGGCTTTGATCCGAGCTGGCGCCTGGATGAAACCTACGTCAAGGTGCGGGGCAAGTGGACCTACCTGTACCGGGCAGTCGACAAGCGGGGCGACACGATCGATTTCTACCTGTCGCCGACCCGCAGCGCCAAGGCAGCGAAGCGGTTCCTGGGCAAGGCCCTGCGAGGCCTGAAGCACTGGGAAAAGCCTGCCACGCTCAATACCGACAAAGCGCCGAGCTATGGTGCAGCGATCACCGAATTGAAGCGCGAAGGAAAGCTGGACCGGGAGACGGCCCACCGGCAGGTGAAGTATCTCAATAACGTGATCGAGGCCGATCACGGAAAGCTCAAGATACTGATCAAGCCGGTGCGCGGTTTCAAATCGATCCCCACGGCCTATGCCACGATCAAGGGATTCGAAGTCATGCGAGCCCTGCGCAAAGGACAGGCTCGCCCCTGGTGCCTGCAGCCCGGCATCAGGGGCGAGGTGCGCCTTGTGGAGAGAGCTTTTGGCATTGGGCCCTCGGCGCTGACGGAGGCCATGGGCATGCTCAACCACCATTTCGCAGCAGCCGCCTGATCGGCGCAGAGCGACAGCCTACCTCTGACTGCCGCCAATCTTTGCAACAGAGCCTCCGTCGCCATGCTCACCTCGCTTTGGTGCACACGAGTATTGAGCATAGTCGAGATTGGTGCAGATCACTTCTGATATTGAACTGTCAGGAGCTGGCTGCACAACAGCCATTACGCCCAATCAACTGGTGCAGTCGTCTTCTGAAAATGACACATGGCATCTGACATCAAGTTAGGGTATGCCTCAATCTGACGGCTGCGAACCGCCAGGGACAGGCGCAATGTCAGATTCTGTCGCGGCCTTGGCGCGTGCCTGGAAGCGTTCATAGCAATCCAGCCCGCAGAAATGTTCGACGTA